>NZ_CP173255.1:3298928-3636666 GCF_044881195.1 Sphingomonas sp. MMS24-J45
GGCTGAGCACGAAGGCGCCGGTGCCGAAGGTAGCCTTGGTTTCGCCGATCTTGAGGCAGGATTGGCCGATCGTGGCGGCTTGCTGGTCCCCCGCGATGCCGCAGATCGGGATCGGCGCGCCGAACAGCGTCGTGGTGCCGAATTGGCCGGCGCAATCGACGATCTCGGGCAGAGCGGCGCGGGGGGCTCCGAACAGGTCGATTAGCCCGTCGTCCCACTGGCCGCTGCCGATCGCCATCAATGCAGTACGGCTGGCGTTGGTTGCATCGGTGATGTGCAGACCGCCGCGGTTATCCGTGGCCGTCAGCTTCCAGATCAGCCAGCTCTCGACCGTGCCGACCGCCAGCCGCTTGCCCGCCGCCTTGACCGCAGGCCAATGCTCCATCGCCCAGCCGATCTTGCTGCCCGAAAAATACGGGTCGAGCAGCAGGCCGGTCTTGGCCTGAACGACGCTCTCATGACCCGCCCCCTTCAGCGCGCGGCAGGTCGCGGCGGTGCGGCGGTCCTGCCAGACGATCGCGGGGGCGAGAGGCTCGCCTGTCTCGCGGTCCCAGAACACCACCGTCTCGCGCTGATTCGTGATGCCGATCGCGGCGATCTTTTCCGCGCCGCCCGCCGATTCGATCACGGTCCGCACGACGGCGACCGTCTTTTCCCAGATTTCGGCCGCGTCATGCTCAACTCGGCCGGGCGCCGGGTAATGCTGGGTCAGCTGCTCGGCCTGGGTCGCGATACACGCCCCGTCGGGCCGAAACAGCATTGCGCGGGTCGAGGTGGTGCCCTCGTCGATGACCAGGATGAGATCGGACATATCTCTTCGCTAGCGACGTTTGCGCAGCGTGTGAATGGCGCTAGGGTCACGCAATGGCAGATCGCGATAACAATAAGAGCGGTGCGTTCGGCTTGCCCCTCGCCGACGCCGCGCAGGATGAGGACGAGCGGCGGATTGCGCTCCGGCGGGATCGGTTGCTTGCGGCGCTGACGCTGATTGCTGGCGTCGGCCTCGCGCTGGCCGTGCCGTTTGCACTCAAGGCGGGGGCGGAATTCTTTCTGCCGACGACCGCCGCGCTGGTGATCGCGATCTCGCTGGTGCCGGTGCTCGAATGGCTGGAGCGGCGGCGCGTGCCCTCGGCGCTGGCGGCGCTGACCTGCGTCTTGCTGTTTCTGGTGGCGGCGAACGTCGCGTTGGCGGCGATCATCGTGCCAGCGACGGAATTTTTCCGGCGCCTGCCCGAGCGAATCGACCGCATTCAAATGAATATCGCGCCGCTGATCGATTTGTATCAGAGCTTTCAGAAGTACCTCAATCGCACCGTCCAGCACCTCGCCTCGACCGGCCCAATCAAGGCCCCTGCGACCACCGCCGTCACGCCGCCGAGCTCGATTCTCGAGCTGGCCGCGAGCTTTGCGCCATCGGTCATCGTGCAGGTGTTCTTCGGCGTGCTGATCGTGTTTTTCTTCCTCTCCGGCTGGACGCGGCTGCGCAAGAAAACGATCACCAGCCGCGCCAGCTTCGGCGGTGCGATGGCGACCGCGCGGGTGATTCAGGACGTGGTCGACGATACCTCGGCCTATCTTGGCACGATCACCGTGATCAACCTGTCGCTCGGTCTGCTCATTTCGGGGTTGCTGTACCTGATGGGGATGCCGTTTCCGCTGATGTGGGGCGGGATCGTCGCGTTGCTCAATTACGTGCCCTATTTCGGGCCGATCGCGGCGGCGCTGTTGCTCGCGCTGGGCGGATTGATGACCTTTCAGGATATCTGGGTCGCGCTGGTCCCCGCGCTCGCGATGATCGGGTGCCACCTGATCGAGGCGAATGCGATCACCCCGCTGATCGTCGGGCACCGGCTGACGATCAATCCGATCATGATTCTCGTGTCGATCAGCTTCTGGTCGTGGGTGTGGGGCACGGCGGGCACGCTGCTGGCGGTGCCTTTGCTAATTATTTTGCAAACCGTGATCGGGGCCGCGGGCAAGCCGGATATCGCGGGTTTCCTGTTCGAACACGGCACTTTGACCGCGCGCGGACGAGGCCGTTTCGACACTTCTTTCGAAGAACGTGAAACGGGCGGTTGACAGGGTAGGGCTGCTCGCATAGTTGGCCCGCCTGCCGCTTTACAAGCGGGTGTAGCTCAGTTGGTTAGAGCGCCGGCCTGTCACGCCGGAGGTCGCGGGTTCGAGCCCCGTCACTCGCGCCAAAGCGCAGCAAGCACGAGATTTGCGAAGCAAATTACGATACTTGCAAGCTTGGCCGACGGGGCCTTGCACCCCGGTCGAAGTCCCGGTTCAGCCGCGAAGCTCCCTACCGAAAATTCACCAAACGCCGGTTTCCATCCACGCCAGGATGCGCCGCAGCGGTAGCACCCAGATCCACGCCAGACCTGCGACAAGGTAATACACCGCCTGCAGCAGCGGATGGATCTGCCCGATCACGCTCGACAGGCTTGCGGCGAGCACGCACCACAAAGTGATCAGCGCCAGGATGCCGAGCATCCCGACCGGTTTGCGCCAGCTTGGGGTCATGATCTCGAAATCCATCCGTGTTCGGTGATGATCGCGTGGAGCGGCATGTCCCACGGATCGGTCGATAGCATGTCGGTGCGCTGGACGCTCCACGCAACCCCGATGCGGTGTGCGTCCGGGAATTGCGCAAAGGCGCGATCGTAATAGCCCGCGCCCTGGCCGAGTCGGTCGAGTTTCGAATCGAACGCGACGAGCGGGGTCAGGATGATGTCAGGAGCGACCTCCTGCGCGTCTGCGGCGGGCTGCTGCAGGCCGAACGGGCCGGGCAGGAGCGTTTCTGCGGGGTTCCAGGCGAGGAAGCGCATCGGATCGCTGCGACGGGCGACATGGGGCAAAGCGAGGGCGCAGCCGGCCTGGAGCGCGGCGTGGGTTAACGGGGCGGGGTCTGCCTCGCTGCCGAGCGGGATGTAGCTGGTGACGGTGATGCCGGGTGCGAGCAGGGCGCGGAATTCGGGGGGACGGGGATCTTCGCGGGGGTGGCGGCCATGAAGGCATTGCGGGCGACGCGGATTGTCGCGCGGAGGCCGGCTTTCTCCAAGCTCATCGCGGCGCGTCGCGGCGAAGCCGCGCCGTAGGTGCTCGGCGGGTGCCGAGCCCGGCCGCGCTTGCGCGTCTCGGCGACAGCTTGGCTGTCGCCGTGCGCGCTGCGCGGGTGGCGGGACCGCCGTGACCGTTGGCCGGGTTATCCACTGACGCACGGTACGTCAGGTGGGGACCATGTGCTTCGGACCAGGATCCTAACAGGGACAGCCCCCTTTGGATGATGAATAGCCTCAGGGATAATAAAGGCTCGTATCGGGCAGTACCCGCCGCCGGCCGATATAGGCGCGACGGCCCTAATCCTCAAGGGAGGCGGCGAGCGATTCGAGACGATCGGCGATGCGGGCCAGCACCGCTTCGTCCTTGATCGTCGCCGGCCGCCGATCGGCTTCCTCAAGCTGATCGGCCAGCATCAGCGCGACGAACAGCATCGTGCGTTCGCCGTTCAGCCCGCCCGATGCACGTGCCGCGGTCGCCCAATGCGCATCGAGCATCGTGCCCAGGCGACGGACCTGATCCTCCTGCCCATCGGGACAGGCGACGGTATGGCGACGACCGCCGATCGTGAGCGTAACGTCGGCCATCAGCGCGCCTCCCGTTCGAGAACGGCGTCGAGCGCGGCGATTGCCTCCGCCATGCGGTTGCGGAGCGTTTCGTGGCGTTCGATCAGGCGCGCGTACCTCGCATCGCGTGCGGCCACGGCGGCTTCGATCCGGGCGAGCGCTCGATCGATCCGGTCCAGCGCAGTCGGGGGAAGCGTCTGCCATGCGCTGCAGATAGCATGACGCGACGCCCCGACAAGGCGCATTTGTGACGCTTGCGTGGCAGGTCGGGCAAGCCGCGCGACGGTTGACGTACGCGCCCGCCGCCCGCAAAGACGCGCGCATTGCAGGACTCGGAAGCCGCATGTCGCCGCCGGGTCGATCCGCTTTCAAGGAGCTACAGCGATGACGATCAAGGTTGCGATCAACGGTTTCGGGCGCATCGGCCGCCTTGTCGCGCGCGCGATTCTGGAACGCGCCGACAGCGGGCTCGAACTGGTCGCGATCAACGATCTGGCGGATGCCAAGTCGAATGCCTGGCTGTTCAGCCGCGATTCGGTGCACGGCAAATATCCCGGCAAGGTTTCCGCCGAGGGCAATGATCTGGTCGTCGACGGCAAGCACATCCGCGTCACTGCAGAGCGCGACCCGGCGAACCTGCCGCATGCCGAGCTGGGCGTGGACATCGTGCTCGAATGCACCGGTTTCTTCACCGATCGTGAAAGCTGCCAGAAGCATCTCGATGCCGGTGCCAAGAAGGTGCTGATCTCGGCGCCGGGCAAGAATGTCGATCTGACCGTCGTCTACGGCGTCAACAACGACAAGCTGACCGCCGAACACACGATCGTGTCGAACGCATCGTGCACCACCAACTGCCTCGCGCCCGTCGCGAAGGTGCTGAACGACGCGATCGGGATCGAGCGCGGCCTGATGACCACTGTGCACGCATATACCAACGATCAGAAAATCCTCGACCAGATCCACCCCGACTTGCGCCGTGCGCGTGCCGCCGCCATGTCGATGATCCCGACCACGACCGGTGCCGCACGCGCGGTCGGCGAAGTGCTGCCCGAGTTGAAGGGCAAGCTCGACGGCTCGGCGATCCGCGTGCCGACCCCGGACGTTTCGCTGATCGACCTGACCTTTACGCCGAAGCGCGACACGACGAAGGACGAGGTCAACGCGATCCTGAAGGCGGCGTCCGAGAGCGGCCCGCTGGTCGGCATCCTCGATTGGTCGGACGAGCCGCTGGTGTCGATCGACCTGATGCACACCGCGGCATCGTCGACCGTCGATAGCCTGGAAACCGCCGTGCTGGACGGCAAGCTCGTGCGCGTCGTGAGCTGGTATGACAATGAATGGGGCTTCTCCAACCGCATGATCGATACCGCCGCCGCGATGGGCAAGTTCCTCTGAGCGGAACGCTCGCCGGGATTGCGCGCCATGCGCGGCCGAAGGGGCCGATGGAGACGCTCGACCAAATCGAGGTGAGCGTCGAGGGCGGCATCAGCGGCGATTTCCGTGGGGTGGTGAAGCCCGGCGGCAAGGGGCGGCGGCAGGTGACGCTGATCGAGGCGGGCGACTGGGCGGCCGCGATGGCGGAAGTCGGGCACAGCATCCCGTGGGCCGAACGTCGCGCGAACCTGCTCGTCGAAGGGCTTGATTTGCCGCAGGTCGCCGGGACGAAACTGCGGATCGGCGAAGACGTCGTCCTGCAGATCACGCGCGAGACCGATCCGTGCGAGCGGATGGAGGCGCTGGCCCCCGGCTTGCGCGCCGCGCTGACGCCCGATTGGCGCGGCGGCGCCTGTTCACGCGTTCTGGCCGGCGGGACGATCCGCATCGGCGACACGATAAGGGTGGAAGAATGACCAGAGCTTTCAAGACTCTCGACGATATCGGCGACGTGCGCGGCAAGCGCGTGCTGGTGCGCGAGGATTTGAACGTGCCGATGCAGGACGGTGTGGTGACCGACGACACCCGCTTCCGCGCGACGGTGGCCACCGTCACAGAGTTGGCCGATGCCGGTGCGATCGTGCTGGTTCTCGCCCATTTCGGACGCCCGAAAGGGCCGAGTGCGGAATTCTCGCTCAGCCAGATCGTCGAACCCTATGCCGCAGTGCTGGGCCGGCCCGTCAAATATGTCGATTGGGAAGGCGATGCGGCGTCCGTCGCCGCGCTCGCGCCCGGCGATATCGCGGTGCTGGAAAATACGCGCTTCTTCGGCGGCGAGGAGAAGAATGATCCGGCGACTGTCGCGCGCTTCGCGGCGCTCGGCGACCTCTACGTCAATGATGCGTTCTCGGCGGCGCACCGCGCGCACGCTTCGACCGCGGGGCTGGCACATGCGCTCCCCGCCTTTGCCGGGCGCGCGATGGAGGCCGAACTCGACGCGCTCGACAAGGCGCTGGGTAACCCCGAGCATCCGGTCGCGGCGGTGGTCGGCGGGGCGAAGGTTTCGACCAAGCTCGACGTGCTGCAGCACCTCGTCAGCCGTGTCGACCACCTGATCATCGGCGGCGGCATGGCGAACACGTTCCTGGCGGCGCGCGGCGTGAATGTCGGCAAGTCGTTGTGCGAGCATGATCTGACCGGCACGGCGGAGGACATCTTCGCGGCGGCCGAGCGCGCCAATTGCACGATCCATTTGCCCTATGACGTCGTGGTGGCAAAGGAATTCCGCGCTCACCCGCCGGTGCGCACGGTCAACGTCCACGAAGTCGCGGCCGATGAAATGATCCTCGACATCGGCCCGGCGGCGACCGAGGCGCTGGCCGACGTACTCAAGAATTGCCGGACTTTGGTGTGGAACGGCCCGCTCGGCGCGTTCGAGACGCCGCCGTTCGACACCGCCACGGTCGCGCTGGCCCGCACCGCGGCGGCGCTAACTAAGAGCGGATCGCTCGTCTCGGTCGCTGGCGGCGGCGACACCGTGGCGGCGCTCAACCAGGCCGGTGCGGCTGAGGACTTCACCTTCGTCTCGACCGCTGGCGGCGCGTTCTTGGAGTGGATGGAGGGCAAGGATCTGCCCGGCGTCGCGGCGCTACATAGCCGCGCCTGAACGGAGCGTCTTCTCCGGAGCAGAACAATCAGGAGGTCGGTGCCGACTCGAGCAGGAGCGGGACCAACTCGCGGTTGAGGTCGTCGAGTTCGAGCGCGGACGCCTTGGCGTAGCGAACCCGGCCTGCCCGATCGATGATGAAGTTCGTCGGCACGGCGCCCAGTACGTTGTAATTGCCCTTGATCTTGCGGACCGGCGATATGTGCATGACGGCGAACAGCTTCTTCATCTGATAGACGGGCAGCGAATCCTCGGTCGTGATCGCGAACACGCGCAGCCCGCGCTGCTGCTGAATTTCGTAATAGCGATCGAGCAGCGGCAATTCCTTGCGACACGGCACGCACCATGTTGCCCAGAAGTTGAGCACCACCACTTGCCCGCGAAGATCGGCGGAGGAAACCTTGGTGCCATCTATCAATGTGAGCTCAAAGGGTGGCGCGGCGACGCCGACCTTGGGCTGCCCGCTGGCCCCCAACAAAAACGGTGCCGCCAGACACAGCGCCGCGCCCGCGACACTTCTTTTCGCCATATTCAAGGAAATGCGCATCGTCCGCCCCCGCGTGATGAAGCGTCGAGACTGACGCACCCGGCACGCGCGGTCAACCGTTGCCCCGCGCCGCTTGCCCGGCTAACAGCCGCGCAACATTCGTATGCAGGACGCCGCACGGCGCATAGCTCTTTAAGGGACATTCGATGCTCGACCAGGACATGATGGCCAAGATCGCAACCGGCAACGGCTTCATCGCCGCGCTCGACCAGAGCGGCGGATCGACGCCCAAGGCGCTTGCCGGATACGGGATCGACGGCGGCTGGGCGTCGGACGAGGAGATGTTCGCGCTGATCCACGACATGCGCAGCCGCATCATCACCGCGCCGAGCTTCACCGGGGACAAGGTGATCGGCGCGATCCTCTTCGAACGCACGATGGACGGCACGGTCGATGGCAAGCCGACCCCGCAGGCGTTGATCGACCGCGGCGTCGTGCCCTTCATCAAGATCGACAAGGGTCTGGAGGCTGAAGCCGATGGCGTGCAGCTGATGAAGCCGATGCCGGGTCTGGGCGACCTGCTGGCGCGCGCCAAGGGGCTGGGCGTGTTCGGCACCAAGGAACGCTCGGTCGTCAACCTGGCCAATCGTGCCGGCATCGCGGCGATCGTGAAGCAGCAGTTCGAGGTCGGGGCCGAAGTGCTGGCGGGTGGCCTGATGCCCATCCTGGAGCCCGAGGTGAACATCAAGAGCACCGAGCGCGCCGCGGCGGACCAAATCCTGCTCGAGGAAATCCTGAAGGCGCTGGATGCGATGCCGGGCACCGACAAGGTGATGCTCAAGCTGTCGATCCCCGCGGTGCCCAACCTGTTCGCGCCGCTGGTCGATCATCCGCGTGTGCTGCGCGTCGTGGCGCTGTCGGGCGGGTTCAGTCGCAGCGAGGCGTGTGCCGAGCTGGCCAAGAATCGCGGCATGATCGCGAGCTTCAGCCGCGCCTTGCTGTCCGATCTGCGCCACCAGATGAGCGATGCCGAGTTCGACGCGGCGCTCGGCAAGGCAATCGACGAGATTTACGTGGCGTCGACGCAAAAAGCCTGAACGCGCCGGGAAGGGCGGCGAGTCTTTCACGCCGCCTTATTTCACGCTAGGCGCGGTCGCATGACTGAAGACGAAGACCCGCTCGGCCCGCTCGACCCCGATTTTGCAACGAAGTTCGTGCGCGACGATCGGCGACCCAAGTGCCAGCTGTACCTGATCTCGCCGCTCGAAGTCGGCGGTGGCTTTCCGGACCGGTTGAAGCGCGCGCTCGACGCCGGGCCGGTCGCGGCGTTTCAGTTTCGGGTGAAGGATATGGATCAGCATGAGGCGGCCGCGCTCGCGGAACCTTTGCGGCGGATTTGTGCCGATGCCGACGTCGCCTTCATCGTCAATGACAGCGTTTCGCTCGCCAAGCGCCTCGGTGCGGACGGCGTGCATCTGGGGCAAGGCGATGGCGATCCGCGCGAGGCTCGCACCGCGCTCGGACCGGCGGGGCAGATCGGTGTGACCTGCCATGCCAGCCGCCACCTGGCGATGGAGGCGGGGGATGCGGGCGCGGACTACGTCGCGTTCGGTGCCTTCTATCCGACGCAGACCAAGACGACAGAGCATGTCGCGGCACCGGTGCTGCTGAGCTGGTGGTCGACGCTGTTCGAAATCCCCTGCGTCGCGATCGGCGGGATCACCCCGCAGAACGCGCCACCCCTGGTCGCGGCGGGTGCCGACTTCCTAGCGGTCAGCCACGCGGTGTGGGGTGGCGATGAAGCCGCGGCGGTGAAGGCGTTCGAGGCGGTCCTCGCCTAGAAGCGGTTGCGGCCCACGCGCACCTCGACCTTGTTGGTACAGAGTTTCCGCGCGACCGTCCCGGCGTCGCGCACCAGCACCATCAACTCGTCACCGGGCAGGATGCGCTCGTCGCTGGGCGGGCGGGTGATGCGGGTTTCACCGCGCCGGATCTGCACGATGAAGAATGCACCGGCCGCCATCCGCTCGGCGTCGCCGACAGAGAGATTGGCGATCGCCGTGCCGGGCTCCGCGACGATCAGTTCGAGATCGAGCCCAAGCTCGCCAAGATCGTGGCGCGTACGGGCGAGGTCCGGGGCCGAGGACAGCGCGTCGCTGGCGGGATAGAGGATCATCCGCGCGATCCGCTCTGCGCCGATATGCGTCGGCAGCACCACTTTGTTCGCCCCGGCGCGCAGCAGCTTGCGCTCGGTCGTCGGCGCCTCGCCGCGGGCGATGATCTGCAGCGCGGGGTTCATATTGCGCGCGCTCAGCGTGATGAAGACGTTGGCGGCATCGTCGGGCAGCACCGTGGCGAGGACCCGCGCACGTTCGATCCCGGCGGCGAGCAGGATATCCTCCTCGGTCGCATCCCCGGCGATGCAGAGATAGCCTGCCGCCTCCGCCTCGGCCAGTCGCTCGGGCCCGCGCTCGACCACGACCAGCGGCGTCCCCGCATTCGCCAGATCGCGCGCCAGCGTCAGCCCGATCCGCCCGAAGCCGCAGACGATGACGTGGCCGGTCAATTTCTCGATGCGCGCGTGCATTCGGTTCGCTCCCAGGATCTGCTTGAGCTGAAGGACGGTGAAGAGCTGCACCAAGGCACCGGTCAGCAGGATCATGCCGGTGCAGCCGAGGATCATCGTCGCCATCGTGACCGCGTGGAGATACGGCGTGTCGATCGGGCGGACCTCGCCGTACCCGACGGTGTAGACGGTGAGCACCACCATGTAAGAGGCGTCGGTGAAGCTCCACCCCGCCGCCATATATGCGAGGGTCGAGACCACCACGACGGTCAGCACGAACGCCACGATCGACGCGAGATTGCGCGTGGGCGAACCCAGGACGCTTTCGGTGTCGGTCAGGAAGGTGCGCACGGGCAAAGAGTGTGCCGGTCGCGCGCAGGCGAGTCCAGCCCGCCTTGCCCAAAACCGCGAGCGCCGCTAAAGCGCCGCGCTCTTGCTCTTTCCAACTACAGGCACCCCCATGAAGATCAACGCGGTCGAAATCCGTCCCGGCAACATCCTGGAATATGAAGGCGGCATCTGGAAGACCGTCAAGATCCAGCACACCCAGCCGGGCAAGGGCGGTGCCTATATGCAGGTCGAGATGAAGAACCTCATCGACGGCCGCAAAACCAACGTCCGCTTCCGCTCGGCCGAAAGCGTCGAAAAGGTGCGGCTCGACACGGTCGATTTCCAATATCTGTTCCGCGAAGGCGACACGCTGACCTTCATGGACAAGAACACCTATGAGCAGATCACGCTCGACGCCGACATCCTGGGCGACGCCGCCGCCTTCCTGCAGGACGGCATGGATGTCGTGATGGAATTGTGGGAGGAGCGCCCGATCTCGGTCCAGCTGCCCGACACGATCGAGGCGATGATCGTCGAGGCCGATGCCGTGGTGAAGGGCCAGACCGCCTCATCGAGCTACAAGCCTGCGATTCTGGAGAATGGCGTTCGCGTGATGGTGCCGCCGCATATCGGGGCGGGGACGCGGATTGTCGTCGATGTTTACGAGCAGGCTTACGTCCGGCGGGCCGATTAAGCCTAATTCCCTCTCCCTGTGGGAGAGGGTGGCCGAGCGAAGCGAGGTCGGGTGAGGGCAGGGCTCTTATCTGCCCTCACCCTCCCACCGCCTGCGGCGGCGGGCCCCTCCCTCTCCCGGTGGGAGAGGGTTTTGGAAAATGATACTATGGCATCCCATTCCGGTCTCATGACCATCATCGATCGGGCCGTCCGCAAGGCCGGACCGCGCCTTCGCCGCGACTTTAACGAAGTCCAGAACCTGCAGGTCAGCCGCAAGGGCCCTGCCGACTTCGTGTCGATGGCCGATCAGCGCGCCGAACAGACGATCTTCGAGGAACTGTCGCGCGCGCGGCCCGATTGGGGCTTCCTGATGGAAGAACGCGGCGAGATTGCCGGCGACCCGAACAAGCCGCGCTTCATTGTCGATCCGCTCGACGGCACGACCAATTTCCTCCACGGCATCCCGCATTTCGCGATCTCGATCGGGGTCGAGGAGCCGCTGCCCAATGGCAAGCGCGAGATCACCTCGGCGATGGTCTATCAGCCGATCACCGATGAGGCGTTCTGGGCCGAAAAGGGCCGTGGCGCGTGGGTACAGTCGGAACGACTGCGCGTCTCGGCGCGACGCGATCTCGGCGATTCGCTGATCGCGACCGGCATTCCCTTCATGGGGCATGGCGATTTCGCGCAATGGGCGCGGATTTTCGGTGCGGTTGCCCCCGAAGTGGCGGGGATTCGCCGGATGGGATCGGCCGCGCTCGATCTCGCCTGGGTCGCAGCTGGGCGGTACGACGGTTACTGGGAAAGCGACCTGCAATATTGGGACGTGGCCGCGGGCCTGTTGCTGGTCAAGGAAGCGGGCGGCTTCGTCTCGGATTTCCGCGGCGGTGAGCGGATGATCGAGCGCAGCGAGTTCCTTGCGGCGAACGACGCGCTGCAATCACGGCTGCACAAGCTGATCGCGGGCGCTTTGCGCTAAATCGCGCCGTGGAAGTTTAGGCGAAGTTTAGGCATGAAGCGTGTTTTGCACGTGCCATGTTTCAGGTGTTTGAAGAGCCGACGGTTCAAAGAGCGCGCAACAGTCTGACGTCACCGTGACGTGTAGGACAGCCCTCGCGTTCTTGCGAATCATTCTCACGCCCCAAACCCTTGCCCGACTCCCGCCACGGGCCTAAAGCCCGCGTCATCCCCTTCGCATATGCGAGATGCCTCTTGATCGACCTGTCGCAATATCTGCCGATCCTTCTATTTCTGGGCGTCGCCCTCCTGCTTTCGAGCGCGTTCGTATTCCTGCCGATGCTCGCGCAGCGCTTTACCGGGGCCTACAAGCCGAGCGCGGAAAAGCTCAGCGAATATGAATGCGGTTTCCCGGCGTTCGAGGACCCGCGCAGCCAGTTCGACGTGCGCTTCTATCTGGTCGCCATTTTGTTCATCATCTTCGATCTGGAGGCGGCGTTCCTCTATCCGTGGGCGGTGAGCGTGTTCAAACTCGGTTGGGTCGCCTGGGCCTCTATGATGGTGTTCATTGTCGAGCTCGCGCTCGGCCTGGTGTATGCGTGGAAGAAGGGAGCGCTCGAATGGGAGTAGAACTCACCCATCCGTCGGCGGCTGGCGAGATCATCCAGCCGGATGCGGCGTTCTTCAACGATCTGAACAGCGAGCTGGGCGACAAGGGTTTCCTCGTAACGTCGACCGAAGACCTGTTCCATTGGGCGCGCACCGGCAGCCTGTGGTGGATGACCTTCGGCCTGGCGTGCTGCGCGGTCGAGATGATCCACGTCAACATGCCGCGCTATGACCTTGAGCGCTTCGGCGCCGCCCCGCGCGCCTCGCCGCGTCAGTCGGACGTGATGATCGTCGCGGGTACGCTGTGCAACAAGATGGCCCCGGCTCTGCGCAAGGTCTATGACCAGATGAGCGAGCCGAAGTACGTGATTTCGATGGGCAGCTGCGCCAATGGCGGCGGCTATTACCATTATTCGTACAGCGTGGTGCGCGGGTGCGACCGGATCGTGCCGGTCGACATCTACGTCCCCGGTTGCCCGCCGACCGCCGAGGCTTTGCTCTACGGCATCATGCAATTGCAGCGGAAAATCCGCCGGATCGGGACGATCGAACGGTGAGGGCGCCCGCACCTGCCTATGTCGCCAATGACGGCGTGATCGACGCCGCTACCGCAGCGCTCGACGCGGCTCTGCTCGAAGCCGTAGAGGCGGTCGGCGAAGTCGCGCTGCATGTCGAGCGGACATCGCTCGTGCAGACCATGACGACGCTGCGCGACACGCCCGGCCTCGAATATCAGCAGCTGATGGAAATCGCCGGCGTCGATTATCCGGATCGCGGCGAAGAGCGGTTCGAGGTCGTCTATTGCCTGCTGTCGCTGACGCGCAATCACCGCATCCGCGTGCATGTGCAGACCGATGACGAAAAGCCGGTCCCGTCGGTGACGGGCATCTGGCCGGTCGCGGGCTGGCTGGAGCGCGAGGTGTATGACATGTACGGCGTGCTGTTCAGCGGCAATGCTGATCTGCGTCGCATCCTGACCGATTACGGCTTCCGCGGGCATCCGCAGCGCAAGGACTTCCCGCTCTCGGGCTATGTCGAGCTGCGCTATTCGGAAGAGGCTAAGCGCGTCGTTTATGAGCCGGTGAAGCTCGCGCAGGATTTCCGCAATTTCGATTTCATGAGCCCGTGGGAGGGTGCCGAATACATCCTGCCGGGCGACGAAAAGGCCAAGCTGTCGGAAGCGAAGGGCGCACCGACGCCGCTCAAGGCCGACGAGATCGTCAAGGCGGATGCCGCGAAATCGCCGGTTGCGGCGGCGAGCGAGGTGAAGACCAGCGAGAATACCGCGCAGACCGGTGCGGGTAAGGCGGGGCCGAAGTGATGGCGCGCGCAAACTGTGCTCCGGCGAAGGCCGGAGCCCTGGCGGCTTTGAACACGCCAGCGGTTTCTCTTCCTGCCAACGCTCCGGCCTGCGCCGGAGCATGGAATGTGACGCTATGACCGACTATCTCGACCAGATCGAAGGCCGCCTCGACGGGGAAAACCCGGAAGTCGGCGATGTCGAAATCCAGAATTACACGATCAATTTCGGCCCGCAGCACCCCGCCGCGCACGGCGTTCTCCGCCTCGTGATGGAGCTGGACGGCGAAATCGTCGAGCGGGTCGATCCGCATGTCGGCCTGCTGCATCGCGGCACCGAGAAACTGATCGAGTATAAGACCTACACGCAAGCACTGCCGTATTTCGACCGGCTCGATTATTGCTCGCCGCTTTGCATGGAGCATAGTTATGTGCTCGCAATCGAGAAATTGCTCGATCTCGAAGTGCCGATCCGCGCGCAATATCTGCGCGTGTTCTTCGCCGAGCTGACGCGTATTTCGAACCATATGCTCAACCTCGGGAGCCACGTCATGGACGTCGGCGCGATGACGCCGAACCTGTGGCTGTTCGAAATCCGCGAAGATTGCATGAACTTCTTCGAGCGCGTTTCCGGTGCGCGGATGCACAGCGCGTATTTCCGGCCCGGTGGCGTGCATCAGGATACGCCGCTGAAGCTGCTGACCGACATTGCCGACTGGCTCGATAACCGCCTCCCGCGTTTGTTCGAGGACGCGATTTCGCTCGTCGCCGACAACCGCATCTTCAAGCAGCGCAACGTCGACATCGCGACGGTGAGCCGCGACGACGCGATCAAATGGGGCTTTTCGGGGCCGATGATCCGTGGCTCGGGCATCGCCTGGGATTTGCGCAAGTCGCAGCCGTATGACGTCTACGCCAAGATGGATTTCGAGGTGCCCGTTGGCACGCGCGGCGATTGCTATGACCGGTTCATGGTGCGCGTCGAGGAGGTCCGCCAGTCGGCGCGGATCATGAAGCAGTGCCTGAACGAGATGCCCGAGGGGCCGATCGCGTCGCTCGACCGCAAGGTGGTGCCGCCCAAGCGTGCCGAGATGAAGCGCTCGATGGAGGCGCTGATTCACCACTTCAAGCTCTATACCGAAGGCTATCACGTGCCCGCGGGCGACGTGTACGTCGCGACCGAAAGCCCCAAGGGCGAGTTCGGCGTGTATCTCGTCGCCGATGGCACCAACAAGCCGTACCGCTGCAAAATCCGCCCGACGGCCTTCTCGCATCTGCAAGCGATGGACTTCATGGCGAAGGGCCACATGCTGGCGGACACGACCGCAATTCTGGGCGCGATGGATATCGTTTTTGGTGAATGTGACCGCTAATGGCTGAAGCCCCCAAAATCCCCGACGAAGCCGAAACCCGCGCACGCTGGGGCGCCTTCGCCTGGACCGAAGAAAATCAGGTCAAGGCGAACGAGATCCTCGGCCGCTATCCCAAGGGGCGCGAGCAATCCGGGTCGATCCCGTTGCTCGATCTTGCGCAGCGGCAGGTGGGTGCGGAGACGCAGACGCAGGGTTGGCTGCCCGTGCCGGTGATCGAATTCGTCGCGCGGCAAATCGGCGTGCCGTACATGCGCGTGTATGAGGTCGCTACCTTCTATACGATGTTCAACCTGGCGCCCGTGGGCAAATATCACGTCCAGGTGTGCGGCACGACGCCGTGCATGTTGGGCGGATCGGACGATGTGCTGGCCGCGTGCAAGAACAAGGGGCTGGTGAAGGGCAAGACCACGCCCGATGGCCTGTTCACGCTGACCGAGGTCGAATGCCTGGGTGCATGCGCCAACGCGCCGATGGTGCAGATCAACGACGACAATTTCGAGGATCTGGACTATGATCGCACGATCGCCGTCCTCGAAGCGCTGGCCGAGGGCAAGCCGGTGACGCCGGGCTCGCAGACCGGGCGGCGCGACAGCTGCCCCGCGGGCGGGCCGACCAGCCTGAAGGACATGGTGACCGAGAACCACGATTATCGGGGTGAATGGGCATGAACAAGAACACCATCGTCACGATCCTGGCGATCATCGGCGGCATCGTCGTGCTCGGCTGGGTGCTGCGCCTGACCTTCGCCTTGCTGGGACCGATCATCGTGATCGGGCTGGGCGTGGTGATCTATCTCGCGCTGACCGGTGACAAGCGCATCGGGGGGCCGAAGTAATGGCCAGTCCCGTAAAGGCCGGGGTGCCGATCCTCGGCGTCATCTTCCTGGCGCTGGCGGTGTTCAAATTCTTCACCGATGGCGGATGGATCGTCTGGCTCATCCTGGGCGCGTTGTTCGGCGGTTTCGGCATTTTCAGCGCGAACCGGTCGCAGGGGATCAAGTAAGTGCTTGCGGATAAGGATCGCATTTTCACCAACGTCTACGGTTTCCAGCCGTGGAACCTCGACGCGGCGATCAAGCGCGGCGATTGGGACAACACGCGCGGGTTGATGGCGCGCGGGCAGGACCCGATCATCGACGAGATCAAGGCCTCGGGCCTGCGCGGGCGCGGTGGCGCTGGTTTCCCGACCGGCACCAAATGGTCGTTCATGCCCAAGGAACCCAAGCCCGACCGGCCGAACTTCCTGGTCATCAATGCCGATGAATCCGAGCCGGGCAGCTGCAAGGACCGCGAAATCATCCGGCACGATCCGCACAAGCTGATCGAAGGCGCGCTGATCGCTGGCTATGCGATGCGCGCGCGCGCCGCCTACATCTACATTCGTGGCGAGTATATCCGTGAAGCCGAGACGCTGTTCGCAGCCGTCGCGGAGGCGTATGACAAGGGCTTGCTCGGCAAGAATGCGTGCGGGTCGGGCTATGATTTCGACGTGTTCGTCCACCGCGGCGCTGGCGCGTACATTTGCGGCGAAGAGACCGCGATGCTCGAAAGCCTGGAGGGCAAGAAGGGCCAGCCGCGGCTGAAGCCACCGTTCCCTGCGGGTGCGGGCCTCTATGGTTGCCCGACGACGGTCAACAATGTTGAGTCGATCGCGGTCGTCCCCACGATCCTGCGGCGCGGCGCGGCGTGGTTTTCGAGCTTCGGCAACGAGAATAACCGCGGCACGAAGCTGTTCCAGATCAGCGGCCATGTGAACCGCCCCTGCGTGGTCGAGGAAGCGATGAGCATCCCGTTCCGCCAGCTGATCGAGGAACATTGCGGCGGCATTCGCGGCGGGTGGGACAATCTGCTCGCGGTCATCCCGGGTGGATCGTCGGTGCCTCTGGTGCCGGCCGCGCAGATCATGGACTGCCCGATGGATTTCGACGGGCTCAAGGCGCTGGGCTCGGGCCTCGGCACCGCGGCGATCATCGTGATGGACAAGTCGACCGACATCGTCCGCGCGATTTCGCGGCTGTCGTACTTCTACAAGCACGAAAGCTGCGGCCAGTGCACGCCGTGCCGCGAGGGCACCGGCTGGATGTGGCGCGTGATGGAGCGGATGCGCACCGGCGACGCCGACATTTCCGAGATCGACACGCTCTATCAGGTGACCAAGCAGGTCGAAGGCCACACGATCTGCGCGCTCGGCGATGCCGCGGCGTGGCCGATCCAGGGCTTGATCCGCCATTTCCGCCCCGAGATGGAGCGCCGCATCGCCGAGAAGCGCGGTGGTGGGCTTGCTCCGATGATGGAGGCGGCGGAGTAAGATGGGTCTGGTGTATCAACATATCAGGCTTGCCAATGCGGCGCGGCCCGATCTGGAAGAGCTGGACGCCAATGCGCTGGTCGATACCGGCGCTGCAGACCTGTGCATTCCCGAGCTCGTCGCCAAGCAGTTACGGCTGGAGAAGGTAGAAGAGCGGATGATCACTGTCGCGGATGGTCGGCAGATCATCGTTGATTATGTCGGACCGATCCGTGTCGAAGTGTTCGGTCGCACTGCCTTCACCGGCGGGATGGTGACGGGCAATCAGGTTCTGCTTGGTGCGATCCCGATGGAGAGCATGGACGTGCTGGTTGATCCGCGTCGGCAGCAACTGATCCCAAACCCTGCGCATCCCAACATTCCTGGCGCGATGGCCGTGGGCGTGGTTTCCGCCCACAAGGACGAACAATAATGCCTAAACTCAAAGTCGACGGCGTCGAGGTCGAAGTCCCCGCCGGTGCCACCGTGCTGCAGGCGTGCGAGATCGCCGGCAAGGAGATCCCGCGTTTCTGCTATCACGAGCGCCTGAGCATTGCGGGCAATTGCCGCATGTGCCTGGTCGAGGTGAAGCCCGGCCCGCCGAAGCCGCAGGCGTCGTGCGCTTTGCCGGCTGCCGAAAATCAGGAAATCTTCACCAACTCGCCGATGGTGAAGAATGCGCGCGAAGGGGTGATGGAGTTCCTGCTCATCAACCATCCGCTCGATTGCCCGATTTGCGACCAGGGTGGTGAGTGCGATCTGCAGGACCAGTCGGTAGCCTATGGCCGTGGCCAGTCGCGCTATGACGAGAACAAGCGCGCGGTCACCGAAAAGTACATGGGCCCGATCGTCAAGACGGTGATGACGCGCTGTATCCAGTGCACGCGCTGCATCCGCTTTGCCGAGGAAGTGGCCGGGGTCGAGGAAATCGGCGCGATCTATCGTGGCGAGGACATGCAGATCACCTCATACCTCGAACATGCCGTGCAGAGCGAATTGTCGGGCAACGTCGTCGACCTGTGCCCGGTCGGCGCGCTGACGTCGAAGCCGTACCAGTTCGAAGCGCGGCCGTGGGAGCTGAAGAAGACGCTGACCATCGACGTGATGGACGCGGTCGGCACCAACATCCGGCTCGACAGTCGCGGGCGGCAGGTGTTGCGCGCGCTGCCCCGAATCAACGAAGATGTGAACGAGGAATGGGCGTCGGACAAGACGCGCCACGCCGTCGACGGCCTGGTGCGGCGGCGGCTCGACACGCCGTTCGTGCGCAAGGACGGCCGCCTGATCAAGGCGAGCTGGGAAGAGGCGTTCGGAGCGATCGCGGCGGTGAATGCCGGTTCGAGCGTTGCGGCGATCGCGGGCGATCTGGTCGATTGCGAGACGATGTACGCGGCCAAGGCGCTGCTCGCATCGTTCGGCTCGTCGCTGCTCGAAGGGCGGCAGACGGGGATGGATTACGACACCTCGTCGCTGGCCGCCGTCAATTTCAACACGACGATTGCGGGCACCGAGCGCGCCGACGTCATTCTGCTGGTCGGCAGCAACGTGCGCTGGGAAGCGCCGCTGGTGAACACGCGGATCCGCAAGGCGATCAAGAAGGGCGCGAAGGTCTTTGCGATCGGGCCGGAGACCGAGCTGACCTATCCGGTGGAATGGCTCGGCGCCGATCTGGCGCTGCTCGGCAATCTGCCCGAGGCGGTGACCGAGGCGTTCGGCAAGGCCGAGCGGCCGATGATGATCGTCGGCGGGGCAGGGCTGAAGGCCCTCGGTGGCGCGCTCGCGCTGGTCGAGCCGCTGGGTCTCGTGAAAGACGGTTGGAACGGCTTCAACGTGCTGCACATGGCGGCGAGCCGGATGGGCGGGCTGATGCTCGGCTATGCCCAGAAGGGCGGCATCGCGGATGTCGTCGCGGCGGCACCGAAGCTGGCGTTCTTCCTCGGCGCGGATGAGGTCGATTTCGGCAAGTTCGCGGGCACCTTCAAAGTCTATGTCGGCCATCACGGCGACAAGGGCGCGGCGGCGGCGGACGTTATTCTGCCGGGTGCTTCCTATGCCGAGAAGTCTGGGACGTATGTGAATCTCGAAGGCCGAGTGCAGCGTGGCGAGCGCGCGGTGTTCCCGCCTGGCGACGCGCGCGAGGACTGGACGATCTTCCGCGCGCTTTCGGCGGTGCTGGGCAAGACGCTGCCGTTCGATACGCTCGATGAATTGCGCGCGGCCATGGCCGTGGATACGCCGGCGCTCGCGACGCTGGGTCTGGCGAGCTTCGAATGGGCGCCGCCTGCGCTCGATGCCGGCGCTTCGGGGGAGATTGCCGGGTATCCGATCCAGGATTTCTACCTGACCAACGCAATCTGCCGCGCGTCCCCGACGATGCAGCGTTGTTCGGCGGAACTCGTTCACGGGCAGGATTTTGCGGAGGCGGCGGAATGAGCGCGCTCCCCTTCCGCTCCACCCCGGCGAAGGCCGGGGCCCAGTTGCGCGCCGCCGATTGTTCGGGCGTTGCGCTCACAAACTACGACCTCCGCGACTGGGCCCCGGCCTGCGCCGGGGTGGGAAATCTCGGATGACAAGTTGGACCTCCGCCTGGCTCGGCTATGAAGGATCGTGGTTCCTCTGGACCATCATCGATATTCTGCTGATCGCGTTTCCCGTCATGCTGTCGGTGGCGATGATCATCTATGCTGACCGCAAGATCTGGGCGTCGATGGCGCTGCGGCGCGGGCCGAACGTGGTCGGGCCGTTCGGCCTGCTGCAGAGCTTCGCCGATGGGTTGAAGGTGTTCCTGCAGGAAACGATCATCCCGTCCGCGGCGAACAAGACGCTGTTCCTGCTCGCGCCGATCATCACCTTCACCGTCGCGCTGATCGTGTGGGCGGTGGTGCCGTTCGACCGCCTGGCCGCGCTCAGCAACATCAACGTCGGGCTGCTCTACGTGCTCGCGGCGTCGTCGCTCGGCGTGTACGGCATCATTCTGGCCGGCTGGTCGTCCAACTCGAAATATCCCTTCTATTCGGCGATCCGCGCGGCGGCGCAGATGGTTTCGTACGAAGTCGCGATCGGCTTCGTGCTGATCTCGATCGTTTTGTGGGCGGGCAGCTTCAACCTGACCGAGATCGTCGAGGCGCAGCGCGGCGTGGGCCTCGGGCTGATCAACGGCTTCTTTATCAACCCGCTCTTGTTCCCGATGGCGGTGGTGTTCTTCATCTCCTCGCTCGCCGAGACGCAACGCGCGCCGTTCGACCTGACCGAGGCGGAGAGCGAGCTCGTCGCGGGGTATCAGACCGAATATTCGTCCATGTCGTTCGCGCTCTACTGGCTCGGCGAATATGCCAACGTCATCCTGATGTGCACGCTCAACGCGACATTGTTCTGGGGCGGGTATCTGCCGCCGCTCGACATCCCGATCCTGTACGCGGTGCCGGGCATCCTGTGGCTGTTCGTCAAGATGCTGGTGTTCTTCTTCCTGTTCAGCTGGGTGAAGGCGACCGTCCCGCGCTACCGCTATGACCAGTTGATGCGGCTGGGGTGGAAGGTGTTCCTGCCGCTGTCGCTTTTCTGGGTGTTTCTGGTTTCGGGGTATCTGATGCTCCAACGAGTACCGTGCCCGCAAATCGGTGATCCGACCAAAGCGCGGGGTTGGACGCTTTATGCTCCGATGCCTGAAACGAAATATCCGATGGGCTGTATCAACACGACGAAATTAAGGATGGGCCTGTGACGACCCCCGCCCAACTCATCAAATCCTTCACCCTGTGGGAATTCCTCAGGGCGCATGCGCTGACCTTGCGGTATTTCTTCAAGGCCAAGGCGACGATCAACTATCCGTTCGAGAAGAACCCGATCTCCCCGCGCTTCCGCGGCGAGCATGTGCTCAGGCGTTATCCGAATGGCGAGGAACGCTGCATCGCGTGCAAGCTGTGCGAGGCGGTGTGCCCGGCGCAGGCGATCACGATCGAGGCCGAGCCGCGCGACGACGGCAGCCGCCGCACGACCCGCTACGACATCGACATGACCAAGTGCATCTTCTGCGGTCTGTGCCAGGAAGCGTGCCCGGTCGATGCCGTGGTCGAGGGTCCGAACTTCGAATATGCGACCGAAACGCGCGAAGAGCTGATCTACGACAAGGCAAAATTGCTCGCGAATGGCGATCGTTGGGAAAGTGCGATCGCTGCGAACCTTGCCGCCGATGCACCGTACCGTTAAGCGCCACCCGACTTTAAAGGGGCCACTGATTCCGTGATCCAGGCAATCGCCTTTTATCTTTTCGCCGTGATGGTAATCGCGTCCGCCGCGCTGACCATCACCGCGCGCAACCCGGTCCACGCCGTGCTGTGGCTGATCCTGGCGTTCTTCAACGCCGCCGGCCTGATGGTGCTGGTGGGCGCCGAGTTCATCGCGATGCTGCTGGTGATCGTGTACGTCGGCGCGGTCGCGGTGTTGTTCCTGTTCGTCGTGATGATGCTGAACGTCGATTTCGCCGAGCTGCGCGCTGGCTTCGTGCGCTATGCCGGGATCGGGGCGTTGCTCGCGGTCGGGTTGGCGGCGGAGATCATGGTCGCGTTTGGCGCGTGGAGCGCGGGCAAGATCGAACTCGGCCGCCGCGCCGCGCCGACGCCGGAGACGGTGCCGAATATCGAGGCGCTGGGGATGCTGCTCTACACGCGCTACCTCTTCGTGTTCGAAGGGGCGGGGCTGGTGCTGCTGGTCGCGATGATCGGCGCGATCGTGCTGACGCACCGCGAACGCAAGGGCTCGCGCCAGCAGAATGTCGCGCGGCAAAATGCGCGGCGTCCACAGGATGCAACGCGCAACACGCGGCCGACCGTCGGCGCAGGGGTGGAATTGTGATTGGGCTCACGCATTATCTCGTCGTCGCGGCGATCTTGTTCGCTCTTGGCGTGTTCGGGATCATTGCCAACCGCAAGAACCTGATCGTCATGCTGATGGCGGTCGAGCTGATCCTGCTCGCGGTGAACCTCAATTTCGTGGCGTTCTCGGGCTATCTGCACGATCTGGTCGGCCAGGTGTTCGCGATGTTCGTGCTGACGGTCGCGGCGGGTGAGGCGGCGATCGGTCTGGCGATCCTGGTCATCTATTTCCGTGCCCGCGGGACGATCGCGGTCGACGATGCCAACCGGATGCAGGGGTAAAGTTACGTGCATTCGATCCTTTTCATCGTTTTCCTGCCGCTGCTCGCGGCGATCGTCGCAGGGTTCGCGAACAAGAGTTTCGGCGCGGTACTGCCCAAGGTCGTGACGACCGGCGCGCTGTTCGTCGCCGCATTCCTGAGCTGGACGGTTTTTATCCCGTACCTCGGGGGTGGCGAGGCGACCGTCACGCCGGTGCTCGACTGGATCCATTCGGGCGATATGCGGATCGACTGGGCGCTGCGGGTGGATTCGCTGACCGCGGTGATGCTCGTCGTCATCACGTCGGTGTCGGCGCTCGTCCATCTGTATAGCTGGGGCTATATGGAGGAGGACCCGGACCAGCCGCGGTTCTTCGCGTATCTGTCGCTCTTCACCTTTGCGATGCTGATGCTGGTGACGGCCGACAACCTCGTCCAGATGTTCTTCGGCTGGGAAGGGGTGGGTCTCGCCTCGTACCTCCTCATCGGGTTCTGGTTCCGGAAGCCGACTGCGAACGCCGCCGCGATCAAGGCTTTCGTCGTCAACCGTGTCGGCGATCTTGGCTTCATGCTGGGGATTTTCGGCACCTATCTGGTGTTCAACACGATCTCGATCCCCGAAATCCTGCGGCTCGCGCCGGGGATGGCGGGGTCGACGATCGGCTTCCTCGGCTATCGTTTCGATACGATGACGGTGCTGTGCCTGCTGCTGTTCGTCGGCGCGATGGGCAAGTCGGCGCAATTGGGGCTCCACACCTGGTTGCCTGACGCGATGGAGGGTCCGACCCCGGTGTCGGCGCTGATCCACGCGGCGACGATGGTCACAGCGGGCGTGTTCATGGTGTGCCGCCTGTCGCCGATGTTCGAAACCTCGCCCTTCGCGCTGCATGTGGTGATGACGATCGGTGCCGCGACGTGTCTGTTCGCGGCGACGGTCGGGCTGGTGCAGACCGACATCAAGCGCGTGATCGCCTATTCGACCTGTTCGCAGCTCGGCTATATGTTCTTTGCGGCTGGCTGCGGCGCTTACGGCGCGGCGATGTTCCACCTGTTCACGCACGCTTTCTTCAAGGCGTTGCTGTTCCTGGGTGCCGGTTCTGTGATCCACGCGATGCACCATGAACAGGACATGCGCTATTATGGGGGCCTGCGGAAACATATCCCGCTGACCTTCTGGGGCATGATGATGGGCACGCTGGCGATCACCGGCGTTGGCCTGCCCGCGGTGTTCGGCAATCCGCTCGCGATCGGTTTTGCGGGCTTCCATTCGAAGGACGCGATCATCGAGGCGGCCTGGGCGTCGGGCAATCACGGTGCGTCGATCGTCGGGATGATCGTCGCCTTGCTGACCAGCTTCTATTCGTGGCGGCTGATGTTCCTCACCTTTTGGGGCAAGCCGCGCTGGGATCAGTCCGAGCATATCCAGCACGCGCTGCACGATGCGCATGGGCATGGTCACGACGACCACGCCCATCACGATCATGCGCATGACGACCACGGCCATCACGCCTCGCATGACGGCACCGGCGGATATCATCCGCATGAAAGTCCGCTGCCGATCCTGATCCCGTTGATCCTGCTGTCGATGGGCGCGATTGCGGCCGGCTTCGTCTTCCACGGCTATTTCATCGAGCCGGAGGCTGGCGAGCGTTACTGGCGCGGTGCAATCGCGTTCCGTGAGCATTTGATGCACGAAATGCATGCGGTGCCGCTGAGCGTGAAGCTGTCGGCGACGATCGCGATGCTGACCGGCCTCTTTGGCGCGTACATCTTCTACATCCGCAGCCCGCAGGCGCCGGTGAAGCTGGCCGAAACGTACCGGCCGATCTACCTGTGGCTACTCAACAAATGGTATTTCGACGAGCTGTATAACCTGCTCTTCGTAAAGCCTGCCTTCGCGCTCGGCCGCTTGTTCTGGCACCGCGGCGACGAAAAGACGATCGACCGCTTCGGCCCGAATGGCGTCGCGTGGATCGTCGCGCAGAATGCGCGCGTCGCGGGCAAGATCCAGTCGGGCTATGTCTATACCTACGCCTTCGTCATGCTGCTTGGGCTGACCGGCGCCGTTACCTGGGCGATTACACGATGACCGGCGTGCCTCTTCTTTCGATCATGCTGGCAGTGCCGGCGATCGCGGCGGTCGCGTGTCTTTTCACGACCGGGCAGAACGCGCGCTGGATCGCACTGATCGCGACGCTGGTTGATTTCGTGCTCGGCATCTATCTGTGGGCGCAGTTCGACATCGGCGGGCCGCAGTGGCAGTTCGTCGAGAATGCCGGCAGCTTTGGCGTGTTCGGCTGGAAGCTCGGGATCGACGGTTTCGCGCTGATGCTGGTGATGCTGAGCGTGTTCCTGATGCCGATCTGCATCGGCGCGAGCTGGGTCTCGGTGACGGAGCGCGTGCCGGAATATATGGCGGCGTTCCTGTTCACCGAAGTGCTGATGATCGGCACCTTCGCGGCGCAGGACCTGTTCCTCTTCTACATCTTCTTCGAGGCCGGGCTGATTCCGATGTACCTGATCATCGGCATCTGGGGCGGGGCCAACCGGATTTACGCCAGCTACAAATTCTTCCTCTACACGCTGCTCGGCTCGCTCCTGATGCTGATCGCGATGCTGTGGATGGCGAATTTCGCAGGCACCAGCGACATTCCGACGCTGCTCAACACCGATTTCCCGGTGCACGTGCAGACCTGGCTGTGGCTCGCCTTCTTCGCATCGTTCGCGGTGAAGATGCCGATGTGGCCGTTCCATACCTGGTTGCCCGACGCGCACGTGCAGGCGCCGACCGCTGGATCGGTGATCCTGGCGGGCGTGCTGCTGAAGCTCGGCGGATATGGCTTCCTGCGCTTCTCGCTACCGATGTTCCCTGAGGCTTCGGCGCAGCTGAGCTGGCTCATCCTCAGCCTGTCGGCAGTGGCGGTCATCTACACCTCGCTCGTCGCGCTGGTGCAGTCCGACATGAAGAAGCTGATCGCCTATTCCTCGGTCGCGCACATGGCGATCGTGACGATCGGCCTGTTCGCCTTCAACCGGCAGGGCATCGAAGGCGCGATGATCGTGATGCTCAGCCACGGCCTCGTTTCGGGGGCGTTGTTCCTGTGCGTGGGCGTGATCTACGACCGGCTGCACACGCGCGAGATCAATCGCTATGGCGGGCTTGCCATCAACATGCCGAAGTACGCCGTGCTGTTCCTGCTGTTCACGATGGCGTCGATCGGCCTGCCGGGCACGAGCGGGTTCGTCGGCGAATTCCTGAGCCTGGCGGGCACGTATCGCGTCTCGACCACGATCACCCTCCTGTGCACGACGGGCATCATTCTGGGTGCCGCTTACATGCTCTATCTCTACCGCCGCGTCGTGTTCGGCGAACTGACCAAGGATGATGTCCGCGCGATGCCCGATTTGAGTTTGCGCGAGGTGGCGTTGCTCGCGCCGATTGCCGCCGTTGTTTTGTGGATGGGCGTGTATCCCGAGAGCTTCTTGGCGCCGATGCGCGGGGACGTCGGCACGCTTGAGGCGCGGATTGCGCGTGCCGCGCCGAAGGGGGATTCGCTCCCGACGATGGGCAAGGCGGTCGCGCTGCCTGCGCACCATGCGGAGGCACACAAATGAACGCCGATCTGTTGATGACGCTGCCGGAGCTGGTGCTGGCGGCTGGCGCGATTGCGCTGATGCTGGTGGCGGCATGGGGCGGGCAGGGCTCGACCAAGCTGGTGTCCTGGGCCTCGGTCGCGGTGTTGATCGGCGCGGGGATCGCGCTGACCGGGCCGGCCTCGAGCGGTGGTGCCGCGTTTGGCGGCTTGTACCGCGCGGATGCGTTCGCGAGCTTTGCCAAGGTGCTGATCTATGGCGCGTCGGCGGTCGCGATCATCATCGCGCCGCGCTTCTTCGAGGGCGGCTCGGGCGATAGCTTGCGCCCCGAATATCCGGTCCTCATTCTGCTCTCGGCAGCGGGCGCGGGGATGATGGTGTCGGCCGGCGATCTGCTGACGCTTTATGTCGGCCTCGAATTGCAGAGCCTCGCCGCCTATGTGCTGGCGAGCTTCATGCGGCGCGATGTGCGTTCGGCGGAGGCTGGCCTGAAGTATTTCGTGCTGGGTGCGCTGGCGAGCGGGATCCTGCTGTATGGGATCAGCCTGGTGTACGGGTTCAGCGGGACCACGCTGTTCTCCTCGATTGCGACCGCATATGGCGCGGGCCATTCGATGGGTCTGACGTTCGGCCTCGTGTTCGTGTTCGCTGGCCTCGCCTTCAAGATCAGCGCCGTGCCGTTCCACATGTGGACGCCCGACGTGTACGAAGGCGCGCCGACCCCGGTGACGACGCTGTTCGCCTCGGCGCAGAAGGTGGCGGGCATCGCGCTTTCGGTGCGCGTCGCGATCGAAGCGATGGGCCCGGCGACCGACCAATGGCGGCAGATCGTGATCTTCGCGGCACTCGCCTCGATCATCTTCGGCGCTGTCGCGGCGATCGGGCAAAGCAACATCAAACGGCTGCTTGCCTATTCGTCGATCAACAATGTCGGCTTCGTGCTGGTCGGGCTCGCGGCGGGAACGCAGGAGGGCGTTGCAGCGACCCTGTTCTACCTCGCCATCTATGTCGTTATGACGCTCGGCAGCTTCCTGATCGTGCTGCAGATGCGCGATGCCGAGGGGCATCCGGTCGAGGCGATCGCGAGCCTGGCGGGCCTGTCGCGCACGCGGCCGGGTCTTGCGTTGGCGATGGCGATCTTCATGTTCTCGCTGGCCGGCATTCCGCCGCTGGTCGGGTTCTTCGCCAAGCTCGCGGTGTTTACCGCAGCGGTCCACGCCGGGCTGTATCCGCTTGCGGTGGTGGGTTTTGTCGCCTCGGTGATCGGTGCCTATTATTATCTGCGCGTCATCAAGGTGATGTATTTCGACACGCCGGGTGAGGCCTACTCGGGCCGCGCCACCCCAGTCGAGGGCGGGCTGATCGCGGTGATGGCGGTTGCCGTCTCGCCGGTCGGCTGGGTCGGGCTTGGCGCGCTTGGCGTGTGGACGGTGACCGCAGCAAGGGCGCTGTTCTGAGCGAGCGCGTGCGGACCGTCGCCGAGACGGGCTCGACCAATGCCGACATGCTGGGGCTCGCGGGATCGGGCATCGCCGAGGGTGTGTGGCTTCGCGCCGAGCGCCAGACCGGCGGGCGCGGGCGGCAGGGGCGCGTGTGGGCCTCGCCGGTCGGCAATTTCTACGGATCGACCGTGGTGCGGATGCGCGGCGGCGATCCTTCGCCTGCTACGCTGGCGCTGGTCGCGGCGGTGGCGTTGGAAGAGGTTTTGCGCATTTATCTTCCCGGAGCAGGGGAGGGTCTGGCGATCAAATGGCCCAACGATCTCCTCCTCCATGGCGCGAAGCTCTCCGGCATCCTTCTCGAACGTGCCGGTGACGCGGTCGTCGTGGGGATGGGCGTGAACCTCGCGCATCACCCGGACGACACCGATCGGGTTGCGACGAGCCTTGCCGCACATGGCGCGACCCCTGACCCGGCCGACTTCGCCGAAACGCTGGCCGATGCCTTCGCGCGCTGGGTCGGCATTTGGCGCGGGCAGGGGCTCGCGCCGGTTCGGGCACGCTGGCTGGAGCGGGCGCACCCGATCGGCACTGCGCTCACCGCGCGGCTGCCCGATGGCAGTGCGACCGACGGACTGTTCGGCGGGCTCGATCTGGACGGCGCGCTCAACCTGCGCTTGGCGGATGGCACCACCCGTGTCATTCACGCGGGCGACGTTTTCCTGCTCTGACAAGAAGATTAGCTCATGCTGCTCGCCATCGACGCCGGCAACACCAATGTCGTTTTCGCGCTGCTGGAGGGGCGCGACATCAAGGCCCGTTGGCGCATCGCCACCGACCCGCGCCGCACGGCGGATGAATATGCCGTGTGGCTCAGCCAGTTGCTGACCCTCGAAGGCTATGACCGCGGCCAGGTGAGCGGCGTCATCATCGCCACCGTGGTGCCGCGCGCGCTGCACAATCTGCAGACGCTCGCGCGCAAATATTTCGGTAGCGAACCGCTAATCGCGGGTGAGCCGCCGGTGGAATGGGGCATGGCGCTGGACGTGCTTGAGCCCAAGAGTGTCGGCGCAGACCGCGCCGTGACGATGATCGCCGCGCACGCGATCCACAAGGGCGATCTGATCGTGATCGACTTCGGCACCGCGACCACGCTCGATGTGGTGGATTATACCGGCGCGTACAAAGGCGGGATCATCGCGCCGGGTATCAACCTGTCGCTCGATGCGCTGGTTACTGCCGCCGCCAAGCTGCCGCGCATCGCGATCGAGGCGCCTGCCGATACCAGTGTGATCGGCCGCGATACCGTCAGCCAGATGCAGATCGGCATCTTCTGGGGTTATGTCGCGATGATCGAGGGGCTGGTCGCGCGGATGAAGGCGGAAGTCGGGCGGCCGATCACCGTCGTCGCAACCGGCGGCCTCGCCATCCTGTTCGAACAGCATACGACCATGTTTGACGCGGTTGAACCCGATCTCACCATTCAGGGGCTGGCGATTTTGTGGGATCGCGCCCATATAGGGGCCTAGAGTCAGCGTGTGCGCGCCCGCCAAAGTTCAGGCTACGCGGTGCCCCGCTTCCCCGATCTCTACGAAATCAAGCGCTTAGATGCGCAACCCTTGGCCCGCGAGTCCCGCCAGGCCGCATGTGAAAGAACGAGACCTACGTGACAAAACCCAAGAACGAGCTGCTTTTCCTGGCCCTGGGCGGGTCGGGCGAAATCGGCATGAACGTCAACCTCTATGGCTGTAACGGCAAGTGGATGATGGTCGATTGCGGCATCACCTTCGCCGATCCGCACTATCCCGGCATCGACGTGATCCTGCCCGATCTGCAATTCATCGAGGAACGGCTCGACGACCTGGTCGGCATCGTGCTGACTCACGGCCATGAGGACCACATCGGCGCGCTGCCGTACCTTGCCGAAGATCTCGGCGTGCCGCTCTACGCCACCGCCTTCACCGCCGGGCTGATCCGCGGGAAGCTGGAGGAAGAGGGCAATGCCAACCGTGTCAAGCTGAAGATAATCAAGCCCGATACGAAGTTCGATGTCGGTCCGTTCGGTGTCACCTTCGTGCCGCTGTCGCACTCGATCCCCGAGGCCTCGGCGCTGCTGATCGATACGCCCTATGGCCGCATTTTCCACACCGGCGATTGGAAGCTCGACGCGGCACCGGTGCTCGGCCACCCTGCTTCGCCCGAGCAGCTTGAAGCGATTGGCGATGAGGGCATCCTTGCGCTCGTCTGCAATTCGACCAACGTGTTCAACGCCGAGGCCTCTGGTTCGGAAAGCGATGTCCTTTCCGGCCTGATGGATGTGATCGGCAAGGCCAAGGGCCGGGTGATGGTGACCTCGTTCGCGTCCAACGCGGCGCGGCTCCACACGCTCGGTGTCGTCGCGCGCGAGACTGGACGCCAGTTGAGCGTGCAGGGCCGCTCGCTCGACCGCATCCTCAAGGTCGCGAAGGCAACCGGCTATCTCAAGGATTTCCCCGAGACGATCGACGCCGATGCCGCGATGCGCCTGCCGCGCAACAAGGTTTTGGTGGTGGCAACCGGCGGCCAGGGCGAGGATCGCGCCGCGCTCGCGCGCGTCGCCAATGGTCAGCACCCGATCAGCCTCGAAAGTGGTGATACCGTCGTCTTCTCGTCCAAGCAGATCCCCGGCAATGAAGTCGCGATCGGGCGCATCCAAAACCAACTGGCGGCCAAGGGCGTGATCATGATCACCGATCGCCAGGCGCACGTCCACGTGTCGGGCCATCCGGGCCGCCCGGAACTGCTGCAAATGTATCGCTGGATGAAGCCCGAACTGCTGATGCCGGTTCACGGCGAAATGCGGCATCTGATGGAGCAGGCGCGCTTTGCCTTGTCCGAAGGCGTCCCGCGCGCGCTGGTGCAGACCAATGGCGATATCGTGCGGCTCGCGCCGGGCGAGCCGACCAAGATCGGCAATGCGCCGATCGGGCGTCTGGTGCTCGACGGTGACGTGATCCTGCCGGGGGATGGCCAGACGATCAACGAGCGCCGCAAACTGGCGATCAACGGCCAGATCTCGATCGCCGTGGCGATCGGCGCGCGCGGCATGATCGGCGAGCCGCAAGTGCGCATTCAGGGCATTCCGGTCGAGGAGGATCGCGATCCCTTCCTTGACGAGACGATCGATGCGGTCGTGGCCGCGGTGAAGCAGGGTGGACGTGGCAATGATCGCGCGAAACTGCGCGAAAATATCCGGCTGGCCGCGCGAAAAGTCGCGACGCGCTGGACCGGCAAGAAACCCAATGTGGATGTGTTGTTGATCGAGGCTTGAGCGACAATCTCCGTTCGCCCTGAGCCTGTCGAAGGGCCGGTGCCACAAGCATCGCCTGTGCCACGTGCTTCGACAGGCTCAGCGCGAACGGGACCTTATGTAAGGCTGGACAAAAATGCGGTGGACTTCGGCGCTGGCGATCTATTTTCTGTTCTGGGCCTTTTCGGTATTCTTCGTCCTGCCGTTCGGGGTGAAGACCAGCGACGAGGCCGGGGTCGAACGAATCCCGGGCCAGGCCGAAAGTGCCCCGCATGAATTCAAACCGGGCAAGATCGCGCTGCGCGTCACCATTCTCGCGACAATTCTGTGGGCGCTCTACATGCTGAACTTCACCTATGGCTGGGTAACGCCACAGATGATCGATCCACTGGGTGCGTGGAATGGGGTTGAATATCAGGGGTAGAGCGGAGGGGCGTTGCGCCCCGATCCGTTCGGGCTGATCTTGTCGACGCCCCGCGCGCCACAAACCGATGTCGCATGTGTTGCACGCGGCCCTTCGACAGGCTCAGGGCGAACGGAATGGGGGGGGCAGTAACCCTTACCCCGCGTCGTCGGCGCTCTTGCTCTGGAGCTGGATGTAGTTCTCGATCCCCATGCGGCTGATCATCTCGAACTGGCGTTCCAGCGTATCGACATGCTCTTCCTCGCTGTCGAGGATGCGGCGGAACAGATCGCGGCTGACATAGTCGCGGACCTTCTCGCAATGTTCGATCGCGTCGCGCAGCAGCGGCAGCGCTTCCATCTCGAGCGCGAGATCGGCCTTCAGCACTTCCTCGACGGTCTCGCCGATGCGCAGGCGGCCGAGCATCTGGAAATTGGGCAAGCCGTCGAGGAACAGAATGCGTTCCGACAGCCAGTCGGCATGCTTCATCTCGTCGATCAATTCGTGCCGCTCGAAGTCGGCCAGTTTGCGCACGCCCCAATGGTCGAACAGGCGATAGTGCAGCCAATATTGATTGATTGCAGTGAGTTCGTTCTTGAGTGCCTCGTTGAGGAACTCGATGACCTTTGCGTCGCCCTGCATGACCGCCTCTTGAATTACAGCTTGTGTGCGCGAGCTTAGGCGACAGCGCGCTCGGCGTCGATGATGGTCCGCGCAAAAGGCAGGCATTGGCCGCATTTCGGCTTCAACCCAAGCGCGCGATAGGCTTGGCACGGGGTCCGCGAACCTTGGCGCGCGGCATCCCGGACGTCGCGTTCCCGAATTGCATTGCAGATGCAAACGACCATGCAGCACTCCTTCTCTGCTGCAAGACGTAGCGCTAATGCGAATTGGTCGCAAGGGCTAATGCGTATGATTCGCAACTAACGGCGCGCTATTTCGATCGCAATTCCTTGCGGATCATCAGCTTCAAACCCGACCAGACCGCATCTACCGCGCACACCTTCACATCGACGAAGCCGATTGGCAGGGCGATCTCGCGGATCGTGTCCTCGGTGATGTCCGTCGCGACCTTGGACGCTTTTTTGGGCCATGAGACCCACACCATTCCGTTGGGCGCGATCGTGTCGCGCAACAGGGCGAGCCCGCGCGAAAGGTCCTCGCGGCGCGTGACGAAGAGATGGGCGGCGTCGAGACCGGGTATCGCGTCATCATGCTCGACGATCCCCACGGCCTCCGGGTTGATTTCGGCGCGGACGCTTTCGGGTACATCGCGGAACCAGGTCGCCATTCCTGGCTTCAGCCCCAGCTTCTTGGCCAGCGGGGTGCCGGAATAGCCGCTGGTCACAGCCACCGACCGATGAACGACAGCATCTTGGCGATGGCGGACGGCGCGATCATCGGGTGAGTGTGCCATGCCGAGCAGGTGCGCGCCAGCACCTGCCCGGCGGCGGCGGCGTCACACTCGCGCAAGCATCGCGATCAGATCGGCATTGCTCGGGCGGATCTTGTAATCGGTCTCGACCGTCTTGCCCTTCACCGTGCCCGCCGCATCGAGCAGCAGCGTCGTGGGATACGGTACGCCATTGGCGAAGCTGTCTAGCGCGTAGCGCGGATCGCGCAGTTTCAGCGCGTCGATCATCTTGCTGCCGGTGTCGCTGTAGAGCGGATAGGACAGGCTCTGCTTGGCGGCGAAGGCGGCCAGGTCGGCGGGCGAATCATAGCTGACCGCTATGAAGCCCATGCCCCTTGCCTTGGCGGCTGCGGCCACCGGCCCGAGGCTCTTCAACTGGCCCTGGCAATAGGGGCACCATTTGGCCGAGCGGAACAGCACGACCATGATCGGCTTGCCGTGCGCGACCGCGGCGAGGGTGGTCTTGCGCCCGGTGCTTTCGACCAGCGCGGCATTGGTGGCGATGCGCGCGCCGACCGCCGGGCCGATCGCGGCGGCGGCTGGCTTGGGCTCGGCGTGGACGATCGTGGCCGCCCCCACCGCGCCGAGCGCGAGGGCGATGGCCAATAAGGGGCGAAGCGGCAGTGACGTCATGGCGGGAGTCCTCTCGGTGATGACCCCACTCTATTCGCCTGCCGCCCCGGGCGCGTTACGCGGCAGGTGCGCTCGCGTCCCCCATCAGTTGCGGGAAGAACCCTTCATGCGCAGTACGTAACTGATCGAGTGTCACGACATGATCGTCGTCGGGCAGTTCGAAGATGATCCGCCCCGCGATCGTCCGCCCGATCCGCTCGATCGGAACGCCGGCAGTGTCGGCGGCGGTCAGTGTGTCGAGCAGCAGATGATCCGCGATCGTCGCTATGTAGAGACCCTGATCCTCGCCAAACAGCGAGCAGGCGACCCCGCATGGCAGCGGCGCATGAAGCATCGCGCCGATATTGCCGGCCAGCGCCATTTCCGCCACCGCCACCGCGACGCCGCCGTCCGATACGTCGTGCACCGCAGTCAGCGCGCCATTGGCAATGTGCTTGCGGACGAACACGCCGGTGCGGCGCTCCGCCATCAGATCGACCGGCGGCGGTGGGCCCTCCTCACGGCCGTGCACTTCGCGCAGCCACAGCGACTGGCCCAGATGCCCGCGCCGCTCGCCGATCAGCACGATGACATCGCCGGTGCCCTTGAACGCGATCGTCGCGCTCTTTGACCAGTCGGGCAGCAGCCCGACGCCACCGATCGCCGGGGTCGGCAGAATCGCCGAACCGCCGCCGGTCGCCTTGCTCTCATTGTAAAGCGAGACGTTGCCCGACACGATCGGGAAATCGAGCGCGCGGCACGCATCTCCCATGCCGTCGAGGCAGCCGGTCAGCTGCGCCATGATCTCGGGCCGCTGCGGATTGGCGAAATTGAGGCAGTTGGTGACCGCGAGCGGGGTTGCCCCGACCGCCGACAGGTTGCGATAGCATTCCGCGATCGCTTGCTTCCCGCCTTCATAGGGGTCGGCATAGCAATAGCGCGGGGTGCAATCGGTGCTCATCGCGAGCCCCTTTTGCGTGCCGTGGACGCGCACCACCGCCGCGTCCCCGCCGGGGCGCTGGACGGTGTCGGCACCGACCTGCGTGTCATACTGCTCCCAGATCCAGCGGCGCGAGGCGATGTCGGGGGAGGCCATCAATTTCAGCAGATCGGCCGCGATGTCGGTCGAATCCGGCACCGCGCCGAGCGGGGCAACCTTGGCCCAGGCCTGATACTCTTCCTTCGTCGCGGAGGGCCGGTCGTACAGCGGCGCTTCGTCGGCAAGCGGGGCAAGCGGAATGTCGGCGACGGTATCGCCCTTCCACTTCAGCACCATCCGGCCGGTGTCGGTGACATGGCCGATCACCGCGAAATCGAGCTCCCATTTGCGGAAGATCGCCTCGGCGAAATCCTCGCGGCCGGGCTTCAGCACCATCAACATGCGCTCCTGCAATTCGGAGAGCATCATTTCATACGGCGTCATGCCGGTTTCGCGCTGCGGCACGTCGTCCATGATCAGCTCGATCCCGACCCCGCCCTTTGACGCCATCTCCACGCTCGAAGAGGTGAGGCCAGCCGCGCCCATGTCCTGGATCGCGACGATCGCGTCGGAGGCCATCAGTTCGAGGCACGCCTCGATCAGCAGCTTTTCCGTGAACGGATCGCCGACCTGCACCGTCGGGCGCTTCGCTTCCGAATCCTCGCCGAAATCGGCCGAGGCCATCGTCGCGCCGTGGATGCCGTCGCGCCCGGTCTTGGAACCGACATAGACGATCGAATTGCCGATGCCGCTCGCGGCGGAATAGAAGATCTTGTCGGTCTGCGCGATGCCCACCGTCATCGCATTGACCAGGATATTACCGTCATAGGCGGGGTGGAAATTCACCTCGCCGCCAACCGTCGGCACGCCGACGCAATTGCCGTAGCCGCCGATGCCGTGGACGACGCCCGCGATCAGGTGGCGCATCTTGGGATGATCGGGCCGCCCGAAGCGCAGCGCGTTCAGATTGGCGATCGGCCGCGCGCCCATCGTGAACACGTCGCGCAGAATCCCGCCGACCCCGGTTGCGGCACCCTGATACGGTTCGATGTAGGACGGGTGGTTGTGGCTCTCCATCTTGAAGATCGCCGCCTGGCCGTCGCCGATGTCGATCACGCCGGCATTCTCGCCGGGGCCGCAAATTACTTGCGGACCCGTAGTCGGAAGCTTTTTCAAATGGATACGGCTGGATTTATAGCTGCAATGTTCGGACCACATGACCGAGAAAATGCCGAGCTCGGTCAGATTGGGCTCGCGCCCCATCGCGTGCAGGACGCGCTCATATTCTTCCGGGGAAAGCCCGTGCTGGGCGACGATCTCAGGCGTGATTTCGGTCATGCCGCGGCTTTAGCGGGGTGGGGCGAGGGGGGCTAGCCACTTTGCAACCTGCACCCCGGCCCAGGCGCCGAGCGACTGGGCGATGATGAACCCTACCGCGTCGATCGGCCGGATTCCGGCGAAACTGTCGGTCAACGCGCGCGCGATCGTGATTGCGGGGTTGGCGAAGCTCGTCGAGGCCGTGAACCAATAGCCAGCGACGATCCATAGCGCGGCGAGGGCCGACACGGCATCGGGCCGCTGGCGGCTGCCGAGCACGATCGTGAACAGCAGGCCGAAGGTCGCGACGAACTCGCCAATCCACTGCCCCATGCCGGTGCGGATTTTGCTGCCTTGTTCGATCAGCGGCATGTCGAACATCGCATGAACGATCAGCACGCCCAGTATTCCGCCGAGCAGCTGTGCTGCGACAAATGACAGCCATCGGTCCCGCGGCCCGAGCAAAACCGTCACCGCAGGATTGAAATGCGCGCCTGAAATCGGGCCGAGCAGCGTGATCAGCACGAACAGCACCGCGCCCGTCGCGGCGGTATTGCCGAGCAAGGCGACTGCATCGTTTCCGCCCGCCAGCCGCTGCGCCATCACGCCCGATCCGACCACAGTCGCGAACAGGATCAGCGATCCGATACCTTCCGCGGCGATGGCCCGGGCGGTTGCGTCGGTCACAGGATGTCGTGGACAAGGTCCTGCGGTCGGCACAGGCGCACGCCCTTTTCGGTTTCGACCAAAGGCCGGTTGATCAGCACCGGATGCGCCATCATGGCGTCAAGGATCGTCAAATCATCGGCCTCGAGCAGGTTCAGTTCGGCGCAGAGATCGGCGGCGGGGCTGTTTTTGGTCCGCAGGCCATCGCGCGGCGTCATTCCGGCGCGCGCATAGAGCGCCGTGAGCTTTTCGCGCGTCGGCGGGTGCTTGAGATATTCCACCACGGTCACCGCGACGCCAGGTGTTTCCTGGAGAATCGCCAGCGTCTTGCGCGACGTGCCGCACGCCGGATTGTGCCAGATCGTCGCCTGCATCACGCGCACCCACAGGCCGATTTGGCGGTCAGCGCGTCGATTGTCGCCGAGGTGCCATAGGTCGTCGATTCGCCTTGCGTCAGGAATGTCTCCCACACCACGCCCTGCGGATCGGTGATCCAGCTCTTCTCGGATTTTGCATAGCAACAGGTCGTTGCGCCTTCTTCGACGACCGGTGCGTCGGCCTTGTCGAGGCGCGCATAGACTTCGGCGAGCTCGCTGGCGTCCTCGACTTGAATTCCGAGATGTTCGACGCCAGCCGTTCCGCCGCGCGCAGAAATCGCGAAATTCACGGTCGGATCGTCGAGCATCCATTTGGCATAATCGGGCTTCAACACTGTTGGCGCGGCGGCGAACAGCGTTGAATAGAAGCCGACCGAGCGATCGAGATCGTCGACCGCGACATGGACGTGCAACCGTTTCATGCGGCGTTCCTTTCCGGAGGGACGGGTGTTGCAGGTGTTTCGCACGTGCTGCCGCCGCAGCAGTTTTCGGTGAGATAGCTGACTAGCGCGGTCATCGCGGCAAAGTCCGCCGAATAGAGGATCGATCGACCCGCGCGCACCGTGCTGACGAGACCGGCGCGTTCGAGTTGCGCGAGGTGGAAGGATAGCGACGACGGCGCAAGATCGAGCCGCGTGGCGATCACGCCGGCGGCGAGCCCGTCCGGCCCCGCTTCGACCAGCATCCGGAACACAGCGAGCCGATGCTGCTGGGCAAGGGCGGCAAGTGCCGAGACAATCTGGTCAGGTTGTTTCATTTCGATATTTCGAATACTATCGAAATGATTCTGGATCAAGTGGAGGTCGAGCTCCTATTTCGTCGGGAGCGCCGCCACGAATGCCTGCACATCCGCCGCGCTCTGATCCGGATGTTCCTCCATCGGCAAGTGGCCGACGCCGGGGTAGATGATCAGCTTGCTGCCCGGAATATGCGCCTGAAGCCATCGTCCCGAGGACAATGGAATGAGTTGGTCCTTCTCGCCCCACAGGATCAGCACCGGCATTTTCAGCGACGCGAGTTGCGCCGGGGTCGCGCGGTCGGAGGGACGAGCGAAACGGTCGAGCGTAGCTTCGCGATTGCCGGGGTAGCGCAGCAACTCCCAATAGCGATCGACCATCGCGGCATCGGCGAGCTTCGGATTGCCGAACACGCCCGGCAGGCTGTCGGCGATCATGCTGCGGGGAGTGATCTGCGCCGCGATGTTGCGGAGGATCGGCACGCGCGCGATGCGAAAGGCGAGGGGCGCCTTGCCGCCCCCGGGTTCGGGCTGGCCGACCGAATTGATCAGCACCAGCGCGCGGACATGATCGGGATGAGCGAGCGCATAGTGCCAGGCGACGCCGCCGCCCATCGAATTGCCCGCCAGCACGATATGATCGATGCCAAGCTTTGCCCGGATGCGTTCGACCACATCGACATAGCCCGCGGCACTATAATCGCGCGTCGGACTCGCGCCGGTCAGGCCGTGGCCGGGCAGGTCCATGCGGATAATGCGATATTGCTTGCCCAGCCGGTCGACCCAAGGCTCCCACGTCTGGAGCGAGGCGTTCGATCCGTGGACCAGCACCAGCGCCGGTGCATCGCGCGGTCCGGTGTCGCGCAAATGCACCGTCAACCCGCCGCCAAGATCGACGAATTGCGACGGCGCCGCGCCGTATTTGGCGCGCATCGCCGCCGGATCGGTATCTGGCGTGCGAAACCACAGGAAGGCGGCGACGGCGACCGCGATCAGCGCGAGGACAATGTACCCGATCGCGCGCCGCACGCTTAATCCTCCTGCCGCGCCAGCCATTCCTCGAGCCATTTGATCGTGTAATCGCCGCTTTGGAATTCGGGATCCTCGATCAGGGCCTGATGCAGCGGGATCGTGGTCTTCATGCCGTCGATCACGAACTCCTCGAGCGCGCGACGCAACCGCCGGATCGCCCCCTGGCGCGTGGTGCCATAGACGATCAGCTTGGCGATCATCGAATCATAGTAAGGCGGCACGCGGTATCCCGCATACAGCCCGCTATCGACTCGCACGTTCATGCCACCCGGCGCATGGAACTGCTTCACCAGACCTGGCGAGGGGGCGAAGGTGCGCGGGTCTTCGGCGTTGATGCGGCATTCGATCGCATGGCCGCGGAACTGCACGTCCTGCTGCCGCAGCGTTAGCGGATGCCCCTCGGCGATGCGGATCTGTTCGCGCACCAGATCGAGCCCGGTGATCGCCTCGGTCACGGGATGTTCGACTTGCAAACGGGTGTTCATCTCGATGAAGAAGAACTCGCCATTTTCCCACAGGAATTCGATCGTACCCGCACCGCGATAGCCCATGTCCGCCATCGCCTTGGCGCAGATGCCGCCCATCCGCGCGCGGTCTTCCTCGCCGAGCACGGGGGAGGGGGCCTCCTCCAGCACCTTCTGGTGACGACGCTGTAGCGAGCAGTCGCGCTCGCCCAGATGGATTGCATTGCCCTGGCCGTCGCCGAACACCTGGAATTCGATGTGGCGCGGGTTGCCGAGATACTTTTCGAGATAGACCGTTGCATCGCCGAACGCGGCCTTCGCCTCGCTGCCGGCTTGCTGCATTAGCGTTTCGAGCTCGGCCTCGGACGTGCAGACCTTCATCCCGCGCCCGCCGCCGCCCGACGCGGCCTTGATGATGACCGGGTAACCGGCCTTCGCCGCGATTTCCTTGGCTTCGGCGAGATCGCTGACCGGCCCGGGCGAGCCGGGGACGAGCGGCAGGCCAAGCGCACCCGCGCTACGCTTCGCCTCGATCTTGTCGCCCATCGTGCGGATATGTTCGGGCTTCGGCCCGACGAAGATGATGTCGTGCGCTTCGACGATCTCGGCGAACTTGGCATTTTCGCTCAGGAAACCGTAGCCGGGGTGGATCGCATCCGCGCCCGAAATCTCGGCGGCCGAGATGATGTTCGGAATGTTGAGATAGCTCTCGGTCGCCGAAGGCGGCCCGATGCAGATCGCCTGATCGGCGAGCCGAACGTGCATAGCATCGGCATCTGCGGTCGAATGCACCGCCACCGTTTGAATGCCCATTTCATGGCAGGCGCGGTGGATGCGCAGCGCGATCTCGCCGCGATTGGCGATCAGGAGTTTCTTGATCTCGGGCATTTTATTCGACGACGACGAGCGGTTGGTCGAATTCGACCGGTTGGCCGCTGGTGACCAGCACCATCTTCACGACGCCGGCGTTCGGCGCGAGGATCGGGTTCATCACCTTCATCGCCTCGACTATCAGCAGCGTGTCGCCCGCTGCCACCGTGTCGCCGACGCTGACAAACGGCTTCGCTTCCGGGTTCGGTGAGAGATAGGCCGTGCCGACCATCGGCGATTTCACCGCATTGGCGGTCGATGGTGCTGCCGACGGTGGTGCCGCACCTAATTCGGTCGGCGCGACGATCGGTGCCGCCGCGACCGGCGCGGGGGCGTATTGCACCGCCTGCGCGACCGCTGCGGCCTTGCGTGCGATGCGAATCTTGCGCCCGCCATCCTCGACCTCGATCTCGGTCAGGCTGGTGTCATCGAGCAATTGCGCGAGTTGCCGCACCAGATCGACGTCGATCCGCATTGCGTCATTGTGTTTATCTTCGGCCATGCGACCCTTAGCTCCCTTATTTGCCCACCGTCCTGTCAGAGTCGCGCGGCGGCTTCAAGCGCCAGCAGATAGGAAAGCGGCCCGAACCCGCTGATCGTGCCGTGCGCGACCGGGGCGATACGGCTGATATGGCGAAAGGCTTCGCGCGCATGCGGGTTGGAAAGGTGGACTTCGATCACCGGCGTGCGGATCGCTTTGATCGCGTCATACAGCGCGACCGAGGTGTGCGTATAGGCGCCGGCATTGAGGATCACCGCCTTGGCCGGCAGCGCCTGCGCCTCGTGCAGCCAGTCGATCAGATGCCCTTCGTGATTCGATTGCCGCAGATCGATGTCGAGACCGAGTTCGCGCGCGCGGTCCTCCATTCGCCCGGCAATGTCGTCGAGCGTGTCGTGCCCGTAAATCGCTGGCTCGCGCGTGCCGAGCAGATTGAGGTTCGGGCCGTTTAGGACGAAGATCGTGTCGGGCATTGCGGGCTTTCGGTTGAACGGCGCTGGTCGAGCGCTTAGGTGACCCGCGTAGCATAGCCCGTTCGCCCTGAGCTTGTCGAAGGGCTGTTCTTTCGTCCATCCGGTGGAAGGGGAGAGCAGGGCGTCGACAGCCCCGGATCGGGTCCGGGTCGAACAGGATATTTGCATCGTGCAAGCTCATACCGACGGCACCCTTTCCATCCAGGTCAACGGCGAACATCGCCGCATCCGCGCTGGCATGAGCCTCGCCGATCTCGCCGCCGATCTCGGCCTGATGCCCGAAAAGGTCGCGGTGGAGCGCAATCTGTCGGTCGTGCCGCGCTCGACGCTGCCGCAGGTGGTGGTCGAGGATGGCGATCAGATCGAGATCGTGCATTTCGTCGGCGGCGGCTGACTTTAGCGGTGCTCCGGTGCAGGCCGGAGCCCAGGGTTATGGGTGCCGCTCTGGCGCCCAGGGTTCCTGCCTTCGCAGGAACGCAGCATGGATACGGAATTGCACATGAACATCGCCACGCCGATCACCGCCGCCGACAGCTGGACCGTCGCAGGCCGCACCTTCCGCTCGCGCCTCATCGTCGGCACGGGGAAATATAAGGATTTCGCGCAGAACGCGGCCGCGCTGGAGGCTTCGGGCGCGGAAATCGTCACCGTGGCGGTGCGCCGCGTCAACGTCAGCGACCCGAACGCGCCGATGCTGACGGACTTCATCGATCCCAAGAAGGTGACGTACCTTCCCAACACCGCAGGCTGCTTCGATGCCGAATCAGCGATTCGTACGCTGCGCCTGGCGCGCGAGGCAGGGGGATGGGACCTGGTAAAGCTTGAAGTGCTGGGTGAGGCGCGCACGCTCTATCCCGACATGGTCGAAACGCTGCGCGCAACCGAAATCCTCGCCAAGGAGGGCTTCCTCCCGATGGTGTATTGCGTCGACGATCCGATCGCGGCGAAGCGGCTGGAGGATGCCGGCGCGGTCGCGATCATGCCGCTCGGCGCGCCGATCGGGTCGGGACTCGGCATTCAGAACCGCGTGACGATTCGCTTGATCGTGGAGGGCGCGAAAGTGCCGGTGCTGGTCGATGCGGGTGTCGGCACCGCGTCGGAAGCGGCGCAGGCGATGGAGCTAGGCTGCGACGGCGTGTTGATGAACACCGCGATCGCCGAGGCGAAGGACCCTGTCATGATGGCTGCGGCGATGAAGGCCGGGGTCGAAGCTGGGCGGCTCGCCTACCTCGCCGGGCGGATGGGCCGGCGGATGTATGCCGATCCGTCGAGTCCACTCGCCGGGCTGATCTGAGCGGGCCCGCGTAACCGGCGCGGTTGAGGGAGCGAACAGAGGGTATGATTCGCCGCCTTCGTTCTCTGGCTGTTCTCGCCGCTCTTGGCGCGCTCGCCGCCTGCAAGCCAGCCGCGCCCGCCGGGAACACGGCCGCGCCGTTCGTCGCGCCCTCGCGCGCCATGACGCTGACGGCGAAAGACGGCGTCACCATTTATGCCCGGCTATACCCCGCCGAGCAGCCCAAGGCGCTGATCCTGCTGTTTCATCAGGCCGGATCGAGCAAGGACGAATACGCCACGATCGCGCCGCGCCTGGTCGCTGCTGGCTATTCTGCGCTGGCGATCGATCAACGCGCGGGCGGCGCCCTGTTCGGGCCGAACGAGACTGCCGCCCATGTCGCGGGCAAGCCGACCTACCGCGACGCCGCGCCGGATCTGCAGGCGGCGATCGATTGGGCGCGGACGCAGGGGCCGCCGGTCATCGTCTGGGGCAGCAGTTATTCCTCGTCGCTGGTCTTCCCGCTCGCCGCCGACAATCCCGCGGTGAAGGCGGTGCTGGCCTTCTCGCCCGGCGAGTATTTCGACGATCCTAAATTCGTTGCCGCGGCCGCTGCACGCGTTTCGATCCCGGTGTTTGTCACGTCTGCACCCGATGCCGAGGAGGTCGCGGCGGCCCGCGCGATTGCCGATGCCGTGCCGCGCGGACTGGCCACGCGCTACGTCCCGGTGGCGGGCGTGCATGGGGCATCGACGTTGATCCCCGCGCGCGATCCAAAGGGTGCCGAGACCAATTGGCTCCCCGTGCTGGCGTTTCTCAAGAAGGTCGCGCCCTGACGACATTTCAGCGCGATCGCGGCGGCGGAACCGCTTTCGATTTTGCCCGTTCTTAACCCCGGATAAGGCGTCGCCGATATCCGGTATCGCTTAGAACCGAAAGGAATTTTCCGTGGGTGAACTCGTCGACAAGATCAAGGGCAACGTCAACGAAGCAATTGGCAAGGTCAAGCAGCAGAGCGACAATCCCGATACCCAGGCCGAAGGTGTCGCGCAGGAGCTGAAGGGCAAGGCGCAGCAGACCGCAGGCAAAGTCAAGGGCGCACTCGGCGACGATATCTGAGCCGACTGAAACGATCGGATAAGGCCGCTCCGGGAAACCGGGGCGGCCTTTTTCATGGCGTGAAGGGCACCACGCATTCGAACAGGCGAATGTCGTTGGCCGCCGCGCGTTCGTGCCAGGCGGCGCGCGCCGCGACCTGATCGCCGCACTGCGGATTGACGTAAGCGAGCAGGATTGGTCTCGCCGGGTTCTGCGCCTTCGCCGCCTCCAGCCGATCAAGGCAGCCGTGCAGGATTTCGGCGCCAAACGAATTGTAGAGGTAACAGAACAGCGCCCCCAGCGGTGGTACATAGTCGGCGGCGTTACCCTGCCAGAATTCGGGCGTGATCGGCGCGCCGCCGCGTTCTAGGAAGGTCGCGCTGTTGGCCTGGGCGATTTGCGTGAGCATCGCCGAATATTCGACGCCGATGGCGCGGGCGAAGGGCTTGGCCGCGGCGAGCAGGACAACACGCCCCTTGCCGCAGCCATAGTCGATGAAGGTGTAATCGGCGGGATTGATCCTGGCGAGCGCGATCGTCTCATCGAGCACATGCGCGCCGCTCGCCTGGTAATGGAAGCTGCCGTTCTTGAGCGCGACGGGGAAATCGAGCGCGTTCATCCCGATCTGGCGGCTGGTATCGGTGCCCCATTGCCGGTCGAACGCCTGGTCGGCGCGGGCCGCTGCTCTTGCAGCCGGGGTCAGCTGCCGCAGGAAGGCCAGCGTCGTCTTGACGCCTGCCGTGGCCAGCGCGAGCGGCGACCGGCCAGCAACGGCCTGACGCAGGCGTGTCGAAATCGGCAGGGGGGCGGGGTGGGGCAAATGATGCTCGGCTGCGACAGGGTTGAACATACCCCGCGCCTATCAAGCCTCGCGCTCGTTTCAACATCTGCGCCGCCCGAACTATCGTTAATTTCGGCGGGGAAACAATTCACTCCATACCAGCAACAGAAAGCAACATAATCGTTATTTGTTGCGGATCTGGCTGATCGTCGTACCTGCGGTTATGATCTCGATGTCGGTCTTGAGATGCAGCAAGCGTACGCCAGTCTGCTCCATCGCGCGGGCGAGGGCGTGGGCGAACTCCTCGGTCGTCTCGACCGTCTCCGCCCAGCAGCCATAAGCGCGGCCAAGTGCTGCGAAATCGGGGTTCTGCAGCCGCGTACCGCTGATCCGGCCCGGATATTCGCGCTCCTGATGCATGCGGATCGTGCCGTAACCGCTGTTATCGATTACCAGCACCAGCATGTTCGCGCCGTGCGCGACGGCGGTGGCGAGTTCCTGCCCGTTCATCAGGAAACACCCGTCGCCCGCCAGCGCGACGACGGTGCGATCCGGATGGCGCAGCGCCGCAGCGGTGGCGGCAGGGACGCCGTAGCCCATCGCGCCAGCGGTTGGGGCAAGTTGCGTGCCGTGCCCGGCGTAACGCCAGTAGCGGTGCCACCAGCCGGAGTAATTCCCCGCGCCATTGCAAATGATGCTGTCGGCGGGAAGCTGCTCGCGCATTTCCGCGACGCACAGGCCGAGGTCGAGGGTCACGCCGTCGCGCGGGGCGGGGGTGGACCAGGCGAGGTAGTCGGCATGGGCTTCGGCGCCGCCCTCGTGGATACGAGTCTCGGTCGTACCGAGTTCCAACCCCTTACAAAACTGGGTCACATCACTACAGATGGCAATATCCGCACGGTAGGCGCTATTAAGTTCTGTCGGGTCTGGATGAACGTGGATGAGCGTCTGACCGGGATGCTCGGGCGTGACGAGCGTGTAGCCATCGGTCGTCGCCTCCCCGAGGCGCGCACCGATCACCAGAACGACATCGGCAGTGCGCACCCGCTCCACTAGTCTAGGATTTGGCCCGTATCCGAGATTGCCGGCATAGGTCGCGCAGTCGTTTGGGACTGCATCCTGGCGACGGAAGGCCGCAATCACGGGCAATCCACGATCGCTTGCCGCCTTTGCCACATATTCGGCTGTTTCAGAAGTCCATCCGGCTCCCCCGATAATCGCGACGGGCGCTTTTGCTTCGTTGATGAGGCGTTCAGCTTCCAACCAATCCACCACATCAGTATCGATAACCACCCGCTCCACGCGCGGCCGATCCACCGCCACCACCTCGTCCAGCAACATGTCCTCGGGTAGCGCCAGCACCACCGGCCCCGGCCGCCCGCTCATCGCCACGTTCCAGGCGCGCGCGATATATTCGGGGATGCGGCGGGCGTCGCCGATCTTGGCGGCCCATTTGGCGATGGGGCCGAACATCGCGGGGAAATCGATTTCCTGAAACGCTTCGCGGTCCTTCGTGCCGCGATCGACGTCGCCGATGAACAGCACCATCGGCTGGCTGTCCTGCATCGCGACGTGGACGCCGATGCTCGCATTGGTCGCGCCCGGCCCGCGCGTGACGAACGCGACGCCCGGCCGCCCGGTCATCGCGCCATCGGCGCAGGCCATGAAGCCGACGCCGCCCTCCTGCCGGCACACGACGAGGTCGATCTCGGGCGTGTCGTGCAGCGCGTCGAGCACCGCGAGGAAGCTCTCGCCGGGCACGGTGAAGATGCGGTCGCAGCCTTGTGCGACAAGCTGATCGACGAGGATACGCCCGCCGGTGCGGGGAGGGGGGAGGTGGTCATCGGCCCGGTTTAGCGGGGGTTAGGGGGCTTGGGTAGCTGCAACCCTGCTCCTTCCCGCGCTCCACCCCGGCGAAGGCCGGGCCCAGTCGCGGAGGTGGATGATGTCGGGGGCAACGCTCAAGATCCTGGGTTTTCGCAACTGGGCCCCGGCCTTCGCCGGGGTGGAGCCGACAGGTGAGAAACGTCGGAATTTCTTACAAAGCCGTGCGGCAGCGGACCTTGTTAACTACCAAATCCCACTGAAATCCGTGCTGCACCAAAATTGGCACGCCCGATGCAACACTCCCAGCATGCCGAGCGGTAACCGCTTCAGCAGGGCGGGCCAGCGCTTTCAGTCTCGCGCAGGTCCGCCCGACCCGGCTTCCAATTCACATACTCACAGATGTGCTCCGGCGAAGGCCGGAGCCCTGGGTAACGCGCACCGTCCCTGGCAACCCAACGCTCCGGCCTTCGCCGGAGCACGAAGGAGGACAGGCGTGCTCAGCCCGCGGTCTTGACGCCTTGCTCTTCCAAGAGCGCCGCCAGCTCGCCGCTTTCGTACATCTCCATCATGATGTCCGATCCGCCGATGAATTCGCCCTTCACGTACAGCTGCGGAATGGTCGGCCAGTCCGAAAACTGCTTGATCCCCTGGCGCACGCCCTGGTCCTGCAACACGTCGACGCTGTCGAATTCCGCGCCGAGATGGTTGAGGATCGCCACCGCGCGGCTGGAGAAGCCGCATTGCGGGAACAGCGGGCTGCCCTTCATGAACAGCAGGACGTCGCTCTTGCCGACCATTTCGGCGATACGGATCTGGTCTGGATCGGTGCTCATGACTTCACTCCTGCGGTACGGCGGTGGAGAGTTGCAGCGCGTGGAGCACGCCGCCCATCCGGTCGCCGAGCGCGGCATAGACCGCGCGTTGTTGTTTCAGCCGGGGCATTCCCCGGAAGCTTTCGGCGGTGACGCGGGCCGCCCAATGGTCGCCATCACCCGCCAGATCGGTCATCTCGACCGTGGCATCGGGAATGCCCGCCACGATCAGCGCGGCGATCTCGTCGCCAGCCATCGGCATTATTCGGAACTCATCAGCTGGCGACGTGCCTCGACCGTCTGTTCCTCGATCGCGCGGCGAATCGCGGCTTCGTCGATCGCGACGTTCGCGGCGGTCAGATCGCTGACCAGCTTGCGAATCACGTCCTCGTCCCCGGCTTCCTCGAAATCGGCCTGCACGACGGCGGTGGCATAAGCATCCGCCTCTTCCTTGGTGAGACCCATCAGGCCCGCGGCCCATTGCCCGAGCAAGCGGTTGCGCCGCGCGGTGATGCGGAAGGCCACTTCCTCGTCGCGGGCGAATTTGGTCTCGAAAGCGCGCTCGCGATCGTCGAAGGTGCTCATGTAACGGTCCCCTGGGGCAATTCGATTGTCGTGCCTGAGATAAGCGCGCCCGCCCTACGACGCAACGCCCAGCGGTCAAAACCAATCGTGCAGCGTCCCCAAGCGCGGCTTGGCCGTGGCCCAATCAGCGCGAGCGGGTATAGACGGGGGATCGACCCGCCCTTTGGGATGTTACCGCAAGCATGGCGACACGACCCGAACGACCGACGCACAACCGCTTCTTCCGTCGCCCTGGTGAGGCCGATTTCGCGCAGTCGCTGCCCGAGGCGCACCGCACGCTGAAAGTGTGGGAGACGGGCGACGCAAAGCGCTCGAACTGGCGGCAATGGCTCGGTTTTGCCGGACCCGGCTTCATGGTCTCGGTCGGCTATATGGACCCGGGCAATTGGGGGACCGATCTCGCCGGCGGCAGCCAGTTCGGCTACGCCTTGCTGTGGGTGATCCTCGCGTCGAACCTGATGGCGATCTTCCTGCAAATCCTCTGCGCACGGCTCGGCATCGTGACGGGCCGCGACCTCGCGCAATCGTGCCGCGATTATTACCCCAAACCCGTCGCCATCGCCTTGTGGCTGCTGTGCGAAATCGCGATCATCGCGTGCGATCTGGCCGAAGTGGTCGGCTCGGCGGTCGCGCTCAACCTGCTGCTCGGCCTGCCGCTCGTCTGGGGCGTGATCGTCACCGGGCTCGACGTGCTCGTCCTGCTGCTGCTGATCAACCTCGGTTTCCGCAAGCTCGAGGCGGTGGTGATGACGCTGGTCGCGACGATCGCGGCGTGCTTCGCCTATACGATCTGGCTCGCCAAGCCCGATTGGAGCGCGGTCGCTTTGGGCGCGGTCACGCCCGACATTCCCAACACCGCCGCCTTGCTGGTCGCGCTCGGCATCCTCGGCGCGACGGTGATGCCGCACAATCTCTATCTGCATAGCGCGATCGTGCAGACCCGCGCATTCGGCAAGGGCACGCGAGACGTCAAGGCGGCACTCGCCTTCAACACCGTCGATACCGTGCTCGCACTCGGCGCTGCCTTCTTCGTCAATGCCGCAATACTGGTGCTGGCAGCGGCGGTGTTCTACCGCAGCGGCGTGGTGGTCGATGATCTGCGCCAGGCGCACGAATTGCTCCGCCCGGCACTCGGCGGCGTGGCGGCGACGGCGTTTGCGGTCGCGCTGCTCGCCTCGGGGCAGTCGAGCACGATCACCGGCACGCTGGCGGGTCAGATCGTGATGGAGGGTTTCCTGCGCATCCGCATCGCGCCGTGGCTGCGGCGGCTGGTGACGCGCGGGCTGGCGATCGCGCCCGCGCTGGTGGTGATCTCGGCGACCGGCGGCAAGGACACGGTCGAACTGCTGGTGATCAGCCAGGTCGTGCTGTCGATGCAGCTCCCCTTCGCGATCTTCCCGCTGATGATGGTGACGAGCAGCGCCAAGCGGATGGGGGAGTATGCCAATCCGTGGTGGGTGAAGCTGCTGGGCTACGCGATCTGCACGGTGATCGCTGGGCTCAACGTGTATTTGCTGTGGCAGACGATTGGGCCTCTTTGGGTGTGCGCAATTGCCGGGTTGATGCTGGGGTTCGCGGGGTGGGTGCGGTTTGGGTGGCGGGGGCGGGTGGCGGAAGCTGGATAGTTGGACCATCTGCTTTCGCCTAGATGACGTCGTAGACAGTCGAACGCTGCTACCCCATACGCGTCAAAGGTCCGGCAAGACGAGAAAAGATGGAAATGCTGTTTTACGGTGTCCTCATTACGCTTCCGTGCATCATGATGCTCTTGTTCCCGCGTCGACATGTCCAAGCTGTGGAAAAGCGCATTGCGGCCGGGGATGATAGATATTTTGAGGAACAGCGGACTTATCAAAGCTATCGGTATCTGCGGAGTGCGAAAGCTATCCGCGCGCTTGGCGCAGTCGGCACCATCTGTGGTGTAGGGTTTTGTCTTATGCAGATTTTTGCAAAATAAGGTCAGCTTTCGGCGGTGGCTTTCCGAAGCGAACCATCTCAAATCCACCAACTAGGGACATCAGACCTGTCCTACACGCCGCGATTCTGTCAGTCTCGCCATCCGCTCTTTCAAACCGTCGGCATACCTCTCAACCCACGCCCCCGGAAAGGGCGTTGATGTTGTGCGACTTTAGTCACAAAATTGGCATCTCCGACTGCCGCACCACCCCCCGATGGTGCGACTCGTGTGACGTTTACGCGAGGCCTACGCCGCCACCTCCACCACCAATTTCCCGATCGCGCCGCGCGCCGCCATCTTGGCGATCGCCTTGCCGCCGTCCTCGAACGCGAAGGTTTCGGTCACGCGCGGGGCGATCTTGCCGTCTTTCCAGAGGCGGAACAGGCGGTCGATGTGCGCGCGGTTGGCTTGCGGGTCGCGTGCGGCAAACGCGCCCCAGAACACGCCGCACACGTCGCACGATTTCAGCAGCGTCAAATTGAGCGGCAAACGCGGGATGCCAGCCGGGAAGCCCACCACGAGATAGCGCCCCTCCCACCCGATCGAGCGCAGCGCCGGTTCGGCATAATCGCCGCCGACCGGATCGTAGATCACGTCGTAACCCGCCTTGCCGCCCGCCGCCTTGAACTGCTCGGCGAGCGCCTTGGACTGGTCCTTGTCGAACGGCGCGCGGGCATAGACGATCGTGTCGTCCGCGCCCGCATCGCGCGCGGCCTGCGCCTTCTCTTCGGACGATACGGCGGCGACCACGCGCGCGCCGAATGCTTTGCCCAGCTCGATCGCCGCGAGGCCAACGCCACCCGCCGCACCCAGCACCAACAAGGTCTGCCCTTCGGCCAGATGTCCGCGATCGAGCAAAGCGTGGATCGTCGTGCCATAGGTCAGCAACAGCGCGGAGCCTTCCGCAAAGGTCCGCCCCTCGGGCAGGCGGAACAAAGCGGCGGCGGGGAGGGCGATCTTCTCGACCAGTCCGCCCGATCCTGTCGTCGCGATGACGCGGTCGCCAACCGCCCAGTCGGTCACGCCGTCCCCGACGCTTTCGATCACGCCCGAAATCTCGCTGCCCGGCGCGAACGGGCGCGGCGGCTTGAACTGGTATTTGTCCTCGATGATCAGCACGTCGGGATAGTTGATCGAGCACGCCTTGACCGCGACGACGACTTGGCCCGGCCCTGCCACCGGATCGGGCAGGGTATCCAGGACTAGAGTTTCAGGTCCGCCCGCTGCTTTCGACAGAAGTGCCCGCATGTGCCCGTTCTCCGCTCATCCACGACCGGTGTGTCGCTACCCCGGCTTCGTATTTCGAAATCGCGGTATCCCTTGCCAGTGTCAGGCCGATCTCGTCCAGCCCTTCCATCAGGCATTGACGGCGGAACGGGTCGAGTTCGAAGGCGAAGCGGTCCTGAAACGGGGTCGTCACCGTCATCGTCTCCAGGTCGACGGTGATCGGTTGGTCTTGCGCCACGACCAGCAACCGGTCGATCGCCTCCTGCGGCAGGACGACGGGGACGATGCCGTTCTTGAAGGCATTGCCCGAAAAGATGTCGGAAAAGCTCGGCGCGATCACCGCCGTGATGCCCATGTCGGCCAGAGCCCAGGCGGCGTGTTCGCGGCTAGACCCGCAGCCGAAATTGTCGCCCGCGATCAGGATCGGCGCACCCGAATAGCGCGGATCGTCGAAGATATTTGCCGGATCGGCGCGCACGGTCTCGAACGCACCCTTGCCGAGCCCCTCGCGGGTGACGGTCTTCAGCCAGTGCGCCGGGATGATGACGTCGGTGTCGACATTCTTCTGGCCCCACGGATAGGCGGTGCCGGAGACTTGGGTGACCGGCTGCATCATTCGGCCCAATTCGGGAAGGCGGGCAGCTTGGCGATGTCGCGCGGGTCGTGCTGGATGATCACGGTCGCCTTCAAATTCCTGGCGAGGCCCTTGAACCGCTCGATCGCGGCGATGCTGTCGGCGCGGTTGGTGTTGAAGCCGGGCACGCCGTCGCTGTCGTAATTCTCGTGGAAATGCGCGACATCGCCAGTCAGCAGCACGTTGCCCTTGCCCGCCAGATGGACGAGCAGCCCGTGATGCCCCGGCGTATGCCCCGGCAAATCGAGCATCGTCACGCTGCCATCACCGAACACGTCCTTATCGCCGCTGACCGGATCGGCCTTGGCCGTCCCGTCGATCCACGGCGCGAGCGGCACCTTGCTGGTGCCCGGTGCCCCGGCCTTCAGCGCATCGAAATCACCCTTGCCGATCAGCAGCGTCGCGCCCGGAAAGGCGGCGGCCTGGCCGACATGGTCGAAATGATAATGGCTGATGCCGATCTTCGAGATCTGCTCGGGCTTCACGCCCACTGCTGCGAGTTGCTCGACGATCGTCGCGGTGACGGTCGCGTCCATCGGCGCCTTGGGGTCGATCGGCTTACCCTTCATCGCGGCGGGCAGGCCGGTGTCCCACAGCATATAGCTGTCGCCATGCTTGATCAGATAGCAGCTCGCGGTCAGCCGCTTGCTTTGCCCGACATAGGCGCGCGTGTCGGAGAATTGGTCGAGATCGTTCGCCGCGACCGACCCGCAATCGAGCCGCATCAGCTTGACCGGCACGGGCGCTTTCGGCGCGGCGGTCTGGCCCATCAAAGCGGTGGCGGCGAGGGTGGCGAACAGCAGCTTCTTCATGACGTTTCTCTCCGGGATCGCCGCGTGATAGCCGCGCGCCGTAGCCGCGCCCACGCTTATTTGGCGGAGGTCTTTGCGACCGGAATGGAATTGGCCGTCGCAGCATAAGCGGCGATGCCGCTCACGAGCGTGCCGAGCACCAGCAGAACCAGAACGCGCTTCATAGACCATCCCCCCCTCTGGGACGCAGCATCAAATCACGCACGTCGCTCAACCGCCCGGTCACCGCCGCCGCCGCAGCCATGGCCGGAGAAACCAGATGCGTGCGCGCACCCGGCCCCTGACGTCCTACGAAATTCCGATTCGAAGTGGAAGCGCAGCGTTGTCCGGGCGGCACTTTATCCGGGTTCATCGCCAGGCACATCGAACAGCCCGGCTCGCGCCAGTCGAACCCGGCTGCGGTGAAGATGCGGTCGAGCCCCTCGGCCTCGGCCTGACGCTTGACCAGGCCCGATCCGGGAACGACCAGCGCGTGGACGCCGTCGGCCACCCGCCGACCGTTCGCCACCTCGGCGGCGGCGCGCAAATCCTCGATCCGGCTGTTGGTGCAACTGCCGATGAAGATGTAATCGACGGCCACGTCCTGCATCGCGGTGCCGGGCGTGAGGCCCATATAATCGAGGGATTTCCGCGCCGCGTCGCGTTTGGCCGGATCAGCGAAGCTGTCGGGATCGGGCACGACGCCGGTGATCGGCACGACATCTTCGGGGCTGGTGCCCCAGGTAAGCTGCGGCGCGATGTCGGTCGCATCGAGCGTGACCAGCGCATCGTAGCGTGCATTGGCATCGCTCGGCAGGGTGCTCCAGTAGGCGACGGCTTGATCCCATGCTGCGCCCGCCGGGGCCATCGCACGACCCTTGAGATACGCAAAAGTCGTTTCGTCCGGCGCGACCAGGCCAGCGCGCGCGCCGCCCTCGATCGACATATTGGCGATGGTCAGGCGCCCTTCGATCGACAGCGCGCGGATTACCGATCCGGTGTATTCGATCACATGGCCGGTGCCGCCGGCCGCGCCGATCTTGCCGATGATCGCGAGGATCACGTCCTTAGCGCTGACCCCGTAGCCGAGCGTGCCATCGACGCGCACTTCCATCGTCTTGGACGGGGTTAGCAGCAGCGTTTGCGTCGCGAGCACATGCTCGACCTCGCTCGTCCCGATCCCGAAAGCGAGCGCGCCGAGCGCTCCATGCGCCGAAGTGTGGCTGTCGCCGCAAACGAGTGTCGTGCCGGGAAGGGTAAAGCCTTGCTCCGGCCCGACGACATGGACGATGCCCTGTTCGGGCGCCGCGGCGTCGATATAGTCGATGCCGAAGTCGCGCGTATTGCGCTCCAGCGCGTCGAGTTGCGCGGCGCTCTCGGCATCGGCGATCGGCAGCCGCTGGCCAGCGGCATCACGCCGTGCGGTGGTGGGGAGATTGTGGTCGGGCACCGCGAGCGTCAGATCCGGGCGGCGCACCGCGCGGCCATTGGCGCGTAGACCCGAAAAAGCCTGCGGGCTGGTCACTTCATGGACGAGATGCCGGTCGATATAGATCAGGCACGTGCCATCATCCCGCCGTTCGACGACATGATCGTCCCAGATCTTTTCGTACAGGGTGCGCGGACGGCTGGACATTCGGGCGGTTTAACCAAAAGATGCGCTCCTGCAAGGGCAGACCCGCCGTTTATTGCGCGGGTGCCGCGTCGCCGAGTTTGGCCTTCAGAAAGGCCGTGGTGTCCGCCAGCACCGGCGAGCGCTCGCGGAACGGCACCGACAGCGCCATGACGATCCCTTCGTGCGTCTGCTCCGGATAATTCTTCACTTCGATCGGCGCACCCAACTCCTTCAACCGCGCCCCGAGCCGGATCGCGTTGCGTGGGCGCACGGTGGTGTCGGCGGTGCCGGTGACGAGCAGCATCGGCGGCGCATCCGCGCGGCCGAAGGTGATCGGCTGGGTCATCGCCGGATCAGCCACGCCTTTGAACGCCTCGCGCGCCCGATCGGAGGTCCAGGGGTAGAAATCATACGGCCCGCATAAGGGCGCTGCGGCCTTGACGATGCGCGGATCCACCCCGACGGCGCGCAGCCAGCGCTGGTCGAGCGTCAGCATGGCGACAGTGTAAGCGCCTGCCGAATGCCCCGACAGCACGATCTGCGCCGGATCGCCGCCGAACTCGGCGACATGGTCACGGGTCCACTTCACCGCGTCCGCCCCATCCTGCAGCATCGCCGGGAAGCGGATTTGCGGGACCTTGCGGTAATCCGGCACCACGACGACGAAACCGGCCTTGGCGAAGGCGCGGGCGGCGAACCCATAGGCACGGCGGTTCCCCTTGGCCCAGCCGCCGCCATACCAGAAGATCAGCACCGGCCGCTTGACCGTCGCCCCGACCGGACGCCACACGTCGAGCGTCTGGCCGTGATCCCCGAACGCCAGATCCTTGCCGACGCGCTCCACGCCGTTGCCGCCGCCCATCACCTTGTCTAGGAAGCTGAGCAGCCCCGGTGGCGAGGTCAGCGCCGCAGCGGACCCCAGGCTCACCATCAGCAGCAGGGCGAGCGCAACGACGATCCGGCGCTTCAAGCGATATACTTCGCGGTCGTCTTGGCGGCGATGTCGTCGGCGGTGACGCCCGGCGCCATTTCGACCAGGCGGAAGGGCGAGGCATGGTCGGGCCGCTGGAAGACGGCGAGATCGGTGATGATCATGTCGACGACGTTCTTGCCCGTCAGCGGCAGCGTGCAGGCCGGGATGAACTTCGGGTCGCCGTTTTTCGACGTGTGCTCCATCACGACGATGATCTTCTTCACGCCCGCGACCAAATCCATCGCGCCGCCCATGCCCTTGATCATCTTGCCGGGGATCATCCAGTTGGCGATGTCGCCATTCTCGGCGACTTCCATTGCGCCGAGCACGGTCAGATCGATATGCCCGCCGCGGATCATCGCGAAGCTGTCGGCGCTGGAAAAATAGACCGACTGCGGAAGCTCGCTGATCGTCTGCTTGCCGGCATTGATCAGATCGGCGTCTTCCTCACCGGCGAGCGGGAACGGGCCGATGCCGAGCATCCCGTTTTCCGATTGCAGCGTAACCTCGACGCCAGGCGGAATGTGGTTGGCGACCAACGTCGGGATACCGATGCCGAGGTTCACATAGAAGCCGTCCTGCAATTCCCGCGCAGCACGCGCCGCCATTTCGTCGCGAGTCCAGGCCATCAATGGATATCCTTGTTCGGTAGGTAGCTGATGATGCCGTCGTCGGCATCGTCGGGATCGAGCTGATGCCCGGGATCGGTCGGGTTGCCGCGTTCGGCGTCAAGCCCTTCCCAGATGCGCGCCTCGGCCTCGGCCTCGCTGATCCCGGTCGCCTGCGCATACGCGCGCGCGCCGTGGCGGACGACGTCAACCAAGGCGATGCCCAGGGCGAAGGGATCGGGACCGATCGGCACGGGATTGATGAAACAGGTGGTGGGGCCGTCCTTGATCGCCCAGACGCGCAGGAATTCCCGCGCATCGCCCAGCATCCCGGCATAAGGCTGCAAGTCGATCGGGACGGGCTTTTTCATGGTTTAGCCTCCGTTGGGGTCCAGCGCTGCGCAGGGGCAAAGATATCATCGACCCCGCCCTTCAGTGCGGTGCCATAAGCGGGGTTGGGCAGAGTGAACCAGCCCGAGCCGAACACCGTGATCAGCGGTTCAGTCAGCACCGCGCTGCGCCGCGCGGTGGGGGCGAGTCGGGCGTTGAACAGGTCGCTGAAATCGCCAAGCTGATCGCCGCCCATCGCCACGACGCAATATTTGGCGGCGATCGTCGCGCGGCGGCCGTCCTTCTTGCTACCCATTGCATCGTCGCCGGACAGATACAGCGTCTCGCCGTGGATCGCCGGGCCTAGTCCGGCCCCCTCGATCGCGGCCCGCGTCGCGTCGGCATTGGCGGCAGAACGGTTGGTGTTGAAAATGACCGTCACGCCCATCTGGCGGATCGTGCCTAACGCGCGGACCGATCCGGGCGTCGGGAGCACCTTGCCGCCGCCGGTCCGCTCCCACGCCTGCCAGCGCTTTTCGTCATAGGGACGGCCGGGGTGGAGCGCCTCGTCATATTCGAAGCCGCTGTTGAGGAGGACGGTTTCGTCGACATCGAATACGACCGCTTTCGGCTTCGTGCCGCACGGCACCCATTTCGGCGCCGCGAGCGTGGCGTCGGGGGCGAGCACGACCGAGTTCTCCGGTGGCGTCGCCACCTGGCGTGCGACGTAGGAAACGATCGCGCGCCACGTCTGCTGCGAGGCTGCGGCGGCTTCGCCCGAGCCGTAGAGATATTGGATGCCAGTTGGAACGGTTGGGGCGGGTGGTATCCAGCCGCCATGCTCGATAGGCGCCACGTCGCCAGTATGTCGAACTGCGGTAAGTGGTCCCGCCGCGCAAGATGATAGCGCGAGCGCGATGAGCGCGACTATTCCCCTCCCGCGCGCGGGAGGGGTTAGGGGAGGGGATGTTGGGGCGACCGAGCGCTGGCCATTCCCTCCCCCAGCCCCTCCCGCACGCGGGAGGGGAGCGGAAGCGGCGTGGCTCGCCAAACCCATCACGCCGACTCACGCACTGTGCGGAATTCGATCTTCTTGTCGTATGGCGCGCCGATGACCATGCGCTTCACATAGATACCGGGCAGATGGATGCAGTCGGGGTCGAGGCTGCCGACCGGGACCACTTCCTCGACTTCGGCGACGCAGATGCGGCCTGCGGTTGCCATCGGCTGATTGAAATTCCGCGCGGTCTTGCGGAAGATGAGGTTGCCGCTCTCGTCGGCCTTCCAGCCCTTGATGATCGACAGATCGGCGCGGATGCCGCGTTCGAGGATATAGTCCTCGCCGTCAAAGGTCTTCACTTCCTTGCCCTCGGCGACCAGCGTGCCGACGCCAGTCTTGGTGTAGAAGCCGGGGATACCTGCGCCGCCTGCACGGCAGCGTTCGGCGAGCGTGCCTTGCGGGCAGAATTCAACCTCGAGCTCACCGCTCAGATACTGCCGCTCGAACTCCTTGTTCTCACCGACATAGGAGCTGATCATCTTCTTGACCTGGCGCGTGCGGAGCAGCTTGCCGAGACCCTCGCCATCGATGCCGGCATTGTTACTGGCGATCGTGAGGTCCTTGGTTCCTGCATCGCGGATCGCGTCGATCAGGCGTTCGGGGATGCCGCACAGGCCGAAGCCGCCAGCGCAGATCGTCATCCCGTCATGGAGCAGCCCTTCGAGAGCAGCGGCGGCGTCGGGATAGAGTTTGCGCATCGGACGGGTCCCTTTCGGATGTGCGCGCCGATTAGGGCGGGGAGGGGTTGCCGGTCAAGGCAAGCCCAGTGCCCTGTCCCACAAGGTCAGATATTTGCGCCGAACAGGTGGCCGATACCGGCGGTCACTGCCATTGCCAGCGCGCCCCAGAACAGGACGCGGATTGCGCCCTTCCAGATGTTCGCCCCGCCGATCCGCGCGCCGATCCCGCCAAGCACCGCGAGCAGCACCAGCGTCGCCACCACCACCGCTTCGATCAGGGCTGTTCCACGGAACAGGAACGCCATCAGCACGGGCAGGATCGCGCCAACCGCGAAACTCGCCGCCGAGGCGAGCGCGGCCTGCACCGGGCGCGCGACCATCGCCTCGTGAATGCCAAGCTCGTCGCGCATGTGCGCACCCAGCGCATCGTGCGCCATCAATTGCTCGGCCACTTGCGTGGCGAGCGCGCGGTCGAGCCCGCGCTGCCGATAGATGGCCGCAAGCTCGTGCGTTTCGGCCTTGGGGTCTTCCTCCAGCTCGGCCGCCTCCCGCGCCCGGTCCGCCGCTTCGGTATCGGCTTGCGAGCTGACCGAGACATATTCGCCCGCCGCCATCGACATTGCACCCGCGACCAGCCCGGCGATGCCGGTCAGCAGGATTGCATTCTGGCTCTGCGCGGCGGCGGCGACCCCAACGATCAGGCTCGCGGTCGAGACGATCCCATCATTCGCGCCAAGCACGCTCGCGCGGAGCCAGCCGATGCGCTGGACCAGATGTCGTTCGCCGTGTCTTATCATCCCGCTGCCGTAGCGGGGCGCTGCTCAATAGGCCAGCGCCAAGCCGGGACGCGGCCATTTCATGCTGATCAGCCGCCCGGTGCCCGACAGCGTGATGTAGGCGGTGCGCAGATCCGCCCCGCCCCAGCAGATGTTGGTGGTGAACGGGTCGGGCGTGGGCACGAACTCTACCAGCTCCCCGGCGGGCGAAATCACCGAGATGCCGCTCTCGCCGATCGTCGCGACACAGATGTTGCCGCTCGCCTCTACGCCCAGGGAATCGAAGAATTTGTAGCCGGACGGGCGATACAGCGGGATGCCGAGCCCGGCGAGCCCGACGCTCTGGTCCACCTTTCCCGGCGCGGTCACGTCGAACGCCATCAGGCGGCAGGTATAGGTCTCCGCCGCATAAAGCCGCTTGCCGTCGGGCGAGAGGCCGATGCCGTTGGGGTTTTCACTCGGGAAGACGACTTCTTCCAGATGGCTGCCATCGGCGTGCGCGTAGAAGATGCCGGTGATATCGCGTTCGCGGGGGCGGTTCTTGCCGTGGTCGGTGAACCAGAAGCCGCCGTACGCATCGAACACGATGTCGTTCGGCCCGCGCAGCACGCAGCCGAAATCGCCGTCCTTGTAGAGGATTTCGACCGCGCCGGTCGCGATGTCGATCCGTTCGATCCGCCCGCCCGAATAATCGTCGGCCTGACCGTGCGGGATCAGCAGGCCGGCCGGATGATCGACATAATTGAAGCCACCATTGTTGCAGCAATAGAGCTTCCCATCGGGGCCGATCGCCAGGCCGTTGGGGCCGCCGCCCGGCTCGGCGACGGTTTCGGTCGATCCGTCGGGGCAGACGCGGGTGATGCGGCCAGCGGCGATTTCGACCAGGATGACGCTGCCATCGGGCATCGCCACCGGGCCTTCGGGGAAGCGCAGGCCGCTCGCTAAAGTCTCGAAAGTCACATCCAACTCCTGTTTTTTGCGCCAACGTATCGGGAGTTGGCGGATCGCCAAAGGGCACACTTGACTACAGCCGTAATCGGTACGATTACAGGCGTAGTCATTACGGAGAGCGACTCGTGGCCGAACGCATCAGCGATGCCGAACATGCAGTGATGGAAGTGTTGTGGGACGAAAGCCCCCTGACGGCGCAGGACGTGGCGGAGCGGATCCCGCCCGAGCGGGACTGGTCCGCGAACACCGTCAAGACCTTGCTCGGCCGGCTGCTCGCCAAGGAAGTCATTGCGCATGAAGAGGATGGGCGGCGCTATCGCTACCGTCCGCTGGTGCAGCGCGAGGATTATGTCACGGGCGAATCGCGCAAACTGATCGACCGGCTGTTCGGCGGAAAGCTCACCCCGCTGGTCGCGCATCTGGCGGAGCGTGACGAACTGAGCGCGCAGGATATTGCTGAGATCGAGGCGCTGTTGAAGGGGCTGAAGGCATGATCGCCTGGTTGATCGAGGCGCTGATCGCCTCCACTGTGTTGATGATCGCGGTGCTGCTGTTGCGCGGACCGGTGCGCAAAGCCTTCGGTGCGCAGATCGCTTATGCGTTGTGGTTGCTCCCCGTATTGCGTCTCGTATTGCCTCCGTTGCCTGCATCCTGGTGGCAGGCGGCTGCCGTGGCACCGGTGCAGCGGGCCACCGAGCAGATGGCGGTCCTGTTCGTCGCCCCGGTCACCGAAGCGGCCGCGCCAACCTTGCCGACGCTTGAACCGGTGTTGGTGCCCGCGCTGGCAGTCCTGTGGGGCCTGGGGGCGGTCGCGTTCGTCGGCTGGCATACGCTGGCGCACCACCGCTTCTGCCGCCGTTTGCTCAACCGGGCGCACAATCGCACCGAACAGGCCGGCGTCCATATCATCGAAACCGACGCCGCGAGCGGCCCGCTCGCCTTCGGGGTGATGCGCCGCTACGTCGCCTTCCCGCGCGATTTTGCCGAGCGGTATGACGCGGACGAGCGCGATCTGGCGCTGGCGCACGAACTCGGCCACCACGCCCGCGGTGATCTGATCGCCAATTGGATCGCTCTGGTAGTGCTGGCGCTGCACTGGTTCAACCCGGTGGCCTGGCGCGCGTTTCGCGCTTTCCGGGCCGACCAGGAAATCGCGAATGATGCCCGCGTGCTGGCGGGGATGAACCCGATGCTGCGCCACAGCTATGCCTGCGCGATCCTGAAAGCCGCGCACCCGACATTTCTGAGCGGCACCGTTTCCGCGACGTGCCACCTCCATACCATCGACGACCTAAAAGGGAGACTGAGGATGCTGACCACTACCAAGACGTCGCGCGCGCGGCTGATCGCTGGGGCAGGGGTGCTGAGCCTGTGCGCCGCCGCCGGACTGGGCCTGACCGCCTCGGGCACCGCTGCGGTCACCAAAGTGCGCAGCACGGTCGAAAACGCGACCGGCGTCGATCTCGCCAGCCTGGATCAGAGCGCGGCCGCGCCGTTCGCTCCGCCCGCAGCGCCGGTCCCGCCACGCACGACCACCGATGCGCAACCACCGCGCGTTGCGTCCCCTGCGCCGTCGACTCCCGAGCAGCCGCTGCCGCCATCGAGCGTGGCTCCGGTTGCGCCTGAGGAACCCACCCCGCCCGAAGCTTCCGCCCGCGCGCCGGGTGAGGCGCGCACCACGACGACAACGGTTACCGTGACGAAGGACGGCAAGCGCATCGTCCGCTATGGCCGCTACGTGAAGCTCAACCGCGACGGCAGCTATACCATGGTCGGCGAGATCGCGCCGGTACCGCCGATGCGCACAATACCGCCCATGCCAGCAGTACCACCGATGCCCGCACTGGCAGCGATGCGCCCGCTGCCGCCGATGCCGCAAATCTCTTCGCGGGCCTGTGGTCCCGTCGGGGCAGATGGCAAGATGGTGATCAAGGAGCAGTCTGCTGGTGGGCGGCGCATCATCATCTGCAACGATCGCATCGCCGCTGCGGCCAGCAAGGGCGCTGCGATGGCTGCAAACAGCGCGCATATCGAGCGTGACGCCTATGCTCATGCGCTGAGCGGCCTGCGGGATGCGCGCGCTCGGATGCTGAGCGATACGGACATGAGCGCGGAAGCGCGCAAGCACGCGCTGGAAGGCATTGATACCGCGATCAAGGAAGTCGAAAGCGATCTGGCAAGGGTGCAGTAGGGCCGACAGAACGATCCCTCCCCCGGACAACCCGGGGGAGGGTTGCTCTTGCCAATCCCTGCGCGACCCGCCATCTCGCACCCCATGAGCGCGCAACTCCCCGGCGTCCCCGAGCAGCTCGAACCGCTCGTGTCGCGCGTTCTTGCGCCCAACCCGTCGCCTTTCACCCATACCGGCACGCAAGTGCATCTGGTCGGCACGACCGATCTGGCGGTGATCGATCCCGGCCCCGAGACACCGGACCATATCGCAGCGCTGCTCGCCGCGATCGCCGGGCGCCCAGTCCGCGCGATCCTGATCACGCACACCCACCGCGACCACAGTCCCGCCTCGCGCCCGCTCGCCGCCGCGACGGGTGCACCGATCGTCGGCTGTGCGCCACTCGCGCTAGACGACGCCGGGATCCGCTCGGACGCGTCGTTCGACCGTGATTACGCGCCGGACCGGATTCTGGCCGAGGGCGATAGCGTGAGCGGCGACGGCTGGACGCTCACCGCGCTCGCCACCCCCGGCCACACCTCCAACCATCTCTCCTTCGCGCTGCCGGAGGCGCAGAATGGGGCAGGGGCGCTGTTCACCGGCGATCATGTCATGGGCTGGTCGACCAGCATCGTCTCCCCGCCCGACGGCGACATGGCGGCCTATATGGCGAGCCTCGAAAAGCTGATGCCACGCACCGACCGCGTGTATTATCCCGCCCACGGCGATCCGGTCGAAAATCCGCAGCGGCTGGTGCGCGGGATGCTCGGGCATCGCAAACAGCGCGAGGGGCAGATCCTGCGTCTGCTGCGTAGCGCCCCCGCGACGATCCCCGACATGGTCGCTCGCATGTATGTCGGCCTCGATCCGCGGCTGTTCCCGGCGGCGGAGCGGTCGGTACTCGCGCACCTGATCGACTTGCGCGACCGCGCGTTGGTGACGGGCGATGCCGCCTTGTGGTCGGCGGCGGCATGACGGTCGAACGATCGCCGATCAAGATCGCGGTTGCGCTCGCACTGCTGATCGCGGCGCTCTTTGCGATCAAGCTCGTCTATGACCGCTATCGCACCGATTATGTCGTCGAACAGAATGACGACCGCGAAGCGATCGACCGGATCGTACAGACGACCTTTGCCAAGACGACGGCGCTGAAAGTCGCGACCCTGTCCGGCACCGAACAGGTCACCGCGCGCGATGTGCGGATGGGCGGGTGGCTGACCTCGGCCAAGGTGGTCAAGGTGCCCTTCACGGTCGATTATTTCGTGGATCTCGGCACGCTGGGGCTGCGGAAATATCAGTGGGACGAGCGCCGTCGTCGCCTGACGGTCGAGGTCCCCGACGTGACGGTCGCGCGGGCCAATGTCGATGAAAGCCGCATGACGATCAACCAGACCAGCGGTGTATGGGTGACGCGCGGGGCCGAGGTGGCGCTGGCCCGGACCATCTCGGTCAAGGCGCAAGCCAATGCGCAGACCGAAGGGCAGAAAGCGGAGCACCTCGCCGCGGCACGGGAAAGCGCGCGGCGCGGGCTCTCGACGTTGCTGAAGGGGGCGCTGGCCGCCGCGAAGCAGGATGATGTCGAGGTGGCGATCAGCTTCCCGTTCGAGCGCAAGGGCGATGGCGAGCGGTGGGACACCACCCGCTCGATCCCTGAGGTGCTCGGCAACCGTCTTTGATAGCTTAGGCGGCAAGCAGCTTTCGCAGCGGCCGTGCGAGGAGCGCCAGTGCCAACCCGCCACCGCCGACGATCGCGGCGTGCATCAGCCAGAAGCGCGTCGGGTCTATTGTCTCGTAAAAGCCGCCGATCCGCCCGCTGATGATGCTGGCGAAGAAGGTCGACAGATAATTGATGCCGACCAGAGTGCCGCGCAGCGACGGCGGAGACTTGGTCGCATAGAGCGCGAGCGAAATTGGCGTGAAATAGAGCCAGCCGATGTTCGAGATGAGATGGAACGCCACCGCCCATAGCAGAGGCGCGCGCCCATCTGCGCCCGACACGAATGGCGCTGCGGCGAGCCACACTGTGCCCAGCGCGAAGATCCCGCAGCCGACCGCCAGCTTGCCGATATCGTCGGGCTCCGCCCCACGTTTCGCCTGCCAGCGCCACAGAGCGAGAAACGCGGGCATGACCAGGATCGGCGCGACGCCATCGAGCGCCTGCAGCCACGGCACCGGCACGATGAACCCGCCGACGCGCAGGTTCAAATGATCGCGCACCCACAGATTATAGACGTTCCAGACCTGGCTCTGTGCGATCCAGAAACAGATCTGCACCGGGAAGACGATCGCCAGTCCGCCGATCCGCGACCAATCGCTGCCGGTGAGCGGTGCGCGCTCGACCACGGCTACACGCGCCGTGTCCGCGGGCAAATGGCGCTGCCCGACCAGATAGACGATCAACCCGATCAGCATCCCGAACCCGGCAAAGCCGAAACCGGTGTGCCAGCCATAGACCGCGGCCAGCGCGCCGGTGATGATCGGGGCGATGAACGCGCCGATATTGATCGCGACATAGTAAAGCTGAAACGCATCGGCCTCGCGCCGGTCGCCATCGGCATAGAGCGATTTGACTTGCGCGCTGAGATTGCCGCGCAGCAGCCCCGCGCCAAGGATCAACAGGAGGAGCGCAAGCAGAAACGTGACGTCGAACGCCAGCGCGAAATGCCCCGCGGTCATCAACAGCGCACCGAGCGCCACCGCGACGCGCCGCCCGGTCAGCCGGTCGCCGATCCATCCGCCGATCACGGGCGTGAAATAGATCAGCCCGACATAAAGCCCGAAGGTCTGCGCCGCGAGCGCCTGCACCGACAGCGGCCCGGTGAGGCGCTCGACCAGATTCCGAAAGCCCGCAAAACCCGCGACATGCTCGACATGCCCCGGCAGCAGCAACGCGCCGACCATGTAGAGCACCAACAGCGCCTGCATCCCGTGGAAGGAGATACGGTCCCAGAGCTCGGTCCCGGCAAGCACCCATAAGCCACGCGGCTGACCCCAAAGATCGCTTGGCCGGGTCGTGGGGTGGGATGCCATCCGCAGCAAGCTTGCACGCTAGCGAATGGCTCGCAAGCGGGCTGAGCAAGCCGGGCTTTCGATTTGTTTCGTTTCCGTTTTTCCGCTACAGCTGCCACGGTTACATGGCGGTCGGGGGGCAAGCATGGCGACGATAGCGACAGCGCGTGGCACGCAGGTGCGCGGCGAACCTTTTTTCCTGTGGAGCGCGATCGCGATGGCCTTGGTCATCGTGGCGGGCTTTTCATTGCAACTCGCAATGGGGCGGTCGAGCTTCGCCGCATCGCCGCCGCTGGTCCATGCCCATGCCATCGTTTTCATGGGCTGGGTCGCGATCTATGTGACGCAGAATGTGCTGGTCGCGAGCGGGTCGATCGCACTGCATCGGCGGTTGGGGTGGGTCGCGGCGGGGTGGATCGTCGCGATGTGCGTGCTGGGCTGCGCGGTCACGCTGGCGATGGTGCGGGAGGGGCGCACGCCGTTCTTCTTCACGCCGCTGCAATTCCTCATCCTGGACCCGGTTTCGGTCTTTTCCTTCGCTGGCCTTTCGGCCGCGGCGATCGTGCTGCGGCGGCAGACCGACTGGCACCGGCGGCTGCACTTTTGCGGCATGGCGATCCTGATGGGGCCGGCTTACGGGCGGTTGCTCCCGCTGCCCTTGCTGATTCCCTGGGCCTATGAGGCGACGTTCGCGGCGGTAATGATCTTTCCCGTGGTCGGCGTGATTGCCGATTGGCGCCGCACCGGACGCGTTCATCCAGCCTGGGGCTGGGGCATTGGCGTGATCGTGCTGGGGACGCTCGTGTTCGTCCAACTCCTGAGCCATAGCGCGACTGGCGTATCGATCTACGAAGCGGTAACGGCGGGCACGCCGGGTGCGGCGATCGCGCCGCTCGCGTTCCCGCCATTCCCGCGGCACCCTTGATCGCAGGCGCGCCCGCGTCCATGTGACACCCGCAAACGCGGGAGCAGCACGATGGACGCACGTAATGGTATCGGCGGGAGCCTGACCGGGCTGGACCTGCGGGCCGAAATCGATCGGCTGCGCAAGGAACGCAACGCGGTCATCCTCGCGCATTATTACCAGAAGCCCGAAATCCAGGACCTCGCCGATTTCGTCGGCGACAGCCTCGATCTGTCAAAAAAGGCCGCGGCGACCGATGCGGACGTCATCGCCTTCTGCGGCGTGCGCTTTATGGCGGAAACGGCCAAGATCCTGTCGCCGAACAAGATCGTCGTGCTCCCTGACATGGACGCCGGGTGCAGCCTGGAGGATAGCTGCCCGCCCGACAAGTTCGCGGAATTCCGCGCGCAGCATCCCGATCACATCGCGCTGACCTACATCAATTGCTCGACCGAGGTGAAGGCGCTCAGCGACGTGATCGTCACCTCCTCCTCGGCCGAGAAGATTCTGAGCCAAATCCCGCTCGACCAGAAGATCATCTTCGGGCCGGACAAGAATCTCGGCGGCTATCTGGCGCGCAAGACCGGGCGCGAGATGCTGCTCTGGCCGGGCGTTTGCATCGTGCACGAACGCTTCAGCGAGACCGAATTGCTAAAGCTGCAATTGCAATATCCGGGCGCGCCGATCGCCGCGCATCCGGAATGCCCGCCCTACATCCTTGATCACGCCGATTATGTCGGATCGACCAGCGGCATCCTCGCTTATGCCGATCAGATGCCCGGCGACACGCTGATCGTCGCGACCGAGCCGCATATCATCCACCAGATGGAGAAGTCGGCACCGCTCAAGAACTTCATCGGCGCGCCGGGCGCGGACGGCAATTGCAACTGCAACATCTGCCCGTACATGGCGCTGAATACGCTGGAGAAACTCTACGTCGCGCTGCGCGACCTGACCCCCCGGATCGAGATCGAGGAGGGCCTGCGCCTGCAAGCCAAGAAGAGCCTCGACGCGATGCTCGCGATGGCGAGCGGCACGGTGGGGATGGGCGATTTGGGGCCGGTGCGGGTCACGGGGGATTGAGGTGGTGACATTCGCCCTCGACCGTTTCGACCTCCCCGCCTTCGTCGCCGCCACGCTCGCCGAAGACCTCGGCCCCGGCGGAGACATCACGTCCGCCGCCGTCATACCGGCTGACGCGCGCTTCACCGGCACGATGGACAGCCGTGACGCGATCGTCGTCGCTGGCTTGCCGATCGCAGAAGCGTTCTTTCGCGCGCTCGATCCTGAGGTGGTGATCGAACGGCTGGTCGAGGATGGGCAGAGCGTGTCCGCCGGGACCGATCTGCTGCGGCTCCACGGCCTCGCCCGCGCGATGCTGACGGCGGAGCGCTCGGCGCTCAATACCGTACAGCATCTTTCCGGGATCGCGACGATGACGCGTGCCTATGTCGATGCCATCGCTGGCACCGGCGCCACTTTGCTCGACACGCGCAAGACCATCCCCGGTCTCCGCGTGCTCGAGAAATACGCCACGCGGATGGGCGGGGCGACCAACCATCGCATGGGGCTGTGGGACGCCGCGATGATCAAGGACAATCACGTTGCCGTTGCGGGTGGCGTCGGCCCGGCAGTCGCGCGTGCGGTGGCGGCGGGGATCGAACGGATCATCGTCGAGGTCGATTCGCTCGACCAGATCGAACCGGCGTTGACGGCGGGAGCGACGCATCTGTTACTCGACAATATGGACCCGCCGACGTTGCGCGAGGCGGTGGGGATCGTCGCCGGGCGCGTGCCGACCGAGGCATCGGGCGGGGTGCGGCTCGACACGATCCGCGCGATCGCCGAGACGGGCGTGACCTTTGTCAGCGTCGGACGCTTGACGCAGTCGGCTCCGGCGGCCGATATCGGGCTGGATTTCGCGGCAATTTGAGGGAATTGGCGATGCGGACGATGGTAGGGCTCGCTGGGGCTGCACTGCTCGCGTTGCCGGGCGTGGCGGCGGCGCAAAGCTATCAATGTACCGTGCCTTCGAACGTCCCGACCCCGCGCCCGGATCTTGCGTCAGAGCGTCAGCCGCAGCGGCTGCGCCCGATCACTGGCTACACGCTCGCGCTGACATGGGCTCCGCAATTCTGCCACAACAATGCGCGTGATGCCTCGGCGCGGTTTCAATGCCAGAGCGGCAACCGCTTCGGTTTCACGCTGCACGGGTTGTGGCCCGACGGCGTTGGCAAGGAGTGGCCGCAATATTGCACCGCGACGCCTTTGCTGCCGCCCGCCGTGATCAAGCGGAACCTGTGTTCGACGCCGTCGGCGCAACTCCTGCAGCACGAATGGGCCAAGCACGGAACCTGTATGCAGACCACGCCGGCCGATTACTTCGCGCGGTCGACCGGCCTGTACGGCAAGCTGCGCTATCCCGACATGGATGCCTTGTCGCGCAAGCCCTTGAACGCCGGGCAATTCGCCACAGCCTTTGCCGCTGCCAATCCCGGCGTACCGGCCAATGCGGTGCGCGTTACCGCCAATCGCAAGGGCTGGCTCGACGAAGTGTGGCTCTGTCTCGACAAGGGCTTCGCCTACACCCGCTGCGAGGCCAATTCTGGAGGTCTGCCCGCTAATTCCAGCCTCAAGATCTGGCGCGGCCGCCGCTGACCCGTCAGCGCCCTTCAAGCACCACCGTTGATGGGTGATGCTTGTCGAGGTGGCGCTTGATGATCTTCAGATTGCGCGTATTCGACCGGAAGAAGAAGTCGGGTATCGCACCAACGAACGGGATGAGGCCGAGCACGAAATCCACGCCGACATTGCCGAACATCCGCGCCATCTGCGCTTTCGACATGCCAAGATTACGCGCCTCCCACACCATCCACGCGCCCATCGCCGCGCCGACCGCATCGCCGCCGACCGGGATAAGATCGAGAATCACGTCGAGCCCAACCCGACGATTGATGCCCGGGATGACGAACAACCCTTCCAGGAGATGCTCCATCGCCTCGATCCGCTTGCGCACCGCTGCGGCATCGCGCCCTGTGTAAGATGCAGCGAAGTCGCCAAAGGGCGGGGCGCTCATGCGGGTGGTCTTGTCTGCCATGTCACCTTAATTGGGATCGGTGCGGAGGTGATTCAACGGGTGCCATGCGCGCGAGTTCCCGGTCCACGCGCGCAATCGGATGCTGACCAGCGACCAGCGTAGCGGCCGCGCCAACGGAATGAAGGCCACGTCGCTGGCAAGCGCGGCATCTGCGGCCGCGATCTGCTGCGCGCGGAGGCGAGGCGAGTCGGCATCGCGCGCCGCATCGATTGCGGTTTGCGCGGCTTCGCTGCACATCTGGCAGGCAGTGGCGACATACCAGCGGCCGCTGTCATAGGGCGCCACAGCATCGATCAGGCGGAGATCGGCGGGCGCATCGATCGCGACGCGCTCGGGCGTGATCCCGAGAGCGAGCAGCGCAGAGCCGACATAGCCGAACAGCACATTCGCGCCGGGCCCGCTTGGCAAAGCGATGCGCAGACGCAAATCGCCAGAATGCGCTTTGCTCCAGGCCGCGATCCGGTCCCGTGGGCTTGGCTCGCCCGGCGCGAGGGGGGCACTCCATGCGGGGACGGCCGGAGACGCGGAAGAGTCGAGCTGTTCCGGAAGCAATTGTGTCACGGCCTCCCAGTCCGGAGATATTGCGGCGATGAAACCGGCACGATCGATCGTTCGGGCAATCGCGGCCCGATTTGCTGCATCGGACAGCAGTCCGGTCCGGTTGACGATGGCCAGTCCGAACAGGCCTGCGGCGGGGTCGAAACGACGGTTGATTGGCGCGATCGTCGTCAGATTGACCAGCGGCCAATCGGTAAAGGTGCCGCCGGTCACGAAATTGGCTTCGCGCCGGTCAAATCGGAGGATTGCGCGCGAAGCTCGCTCTCCGATCAGGCGGATGTCGGCGGCGGGTGATGGTTCGGTCGCATCCTCATCGGGGCTGCGTGCCGGGTCGAAAGCGGGTCGCAACGTCACTCTGCGCCCGCGTTGCGACATGATTCGATACGGGCCGCTGCCGCCGGGCGGGGCCAGGCGTAAAATCGCCATCTCAGGTTGCGCAAAGAGTTTGAGCAAGTCGGGACGCGGCCGCTTCAGCCGGATCTCGATGACCTCGGGCGTCATCTCGACGATCTCATCGATCGCGGTCAGATACGGACGCAGCACATTATGCGATCCGGGGGCAACCTGCCGACGCAGCGCCCGGACGACGTCAGACGCGGTGACTGGCCTTCCGTCGCTCCACTCCGCGTCGCGCAAACGGAAAATGTAGCTGGTACCGTTGTCGATGACGCTCCACCGTTCCGCGATGCCGGGCTCGATCTGTCCGGCCGAATCGAAGCGGACCAATCCTTGCGCGGTCATGTCGAGCATTACCCGCGCCGATGTGTCGAGTGGTCCACGCGCCGGATCCGCGAGCTTAGGCGCGTCACCGATCGCGCTGACGACGATCGGGCCAGTCTCGGAACGCGGCGTGCACGCCGCGAGCGCCGAGGCAGCGGCCAGGATCAGCGCGGAAAGAAGGATCGGTCGGCGGCGGATCATCGCGCTACCCTGCCACCGGCAAGCGCACTATGCCACCCGCGAAGCACAGCAGGAATGGTGCGGACGGCGGGACTCGAACCCGCACACCCAATGGGCGAGGGATTTTAAGTCCCGTGCGTCTACCAATTTCGCCACGTCCGCATCCACGGAAATGCCAAGCGCACCGCGCGTGCGGCGTCAAGCCGGGATGCGTGTCTCAGACGTTGAGACGGGCGCGCATTTCCTTGCCGGGTTTGAAATAGGGAACGCGCTTGGCATCGACCGCGACCAATTCGCCGGTGCGGGGGTTGCGGCCCGTACGGGCATCGCGTGCGCGGGTCGAGAAGGCACCGAAGCCACGCAGCTCGACACGGCCACCTTCGGCCAGGCGTTTCGAGATTTCGTCGAAAAACGTCGTGACGAGTGATTCAATATCGCGCGCCGACAGATCGGGATTGTCCGCCGCCAGCATCGCCACGAGTTCCGAACGGATCATCGTCTCATTTCCCTTGCCCCCCTTACCGCCCAATCAGGACGGTAAGGCCACATCGGACTTAATATAGCTTAAGTTCGTCAGCGGGTATAGGCACGAAACGATAGGGGAAAACAGCGGCGAGGCTACTCAATTTGTACGAGTAGCCTCGCCAACTGCTCACTTCTTGCTGTCGGCGCTCTGAGCCTTCAGCGCTGCGCCCAGGATGTCGCCGAGCGATGCGCCCGAATCCGACGAACCGTACTGCGCCACGGCCTGCTTCTCTTCGGAGATCTGCATCGCCTTGATCGAGAAGGTCGGCTTCTTCGAACGATCGAAGCCGGTGACCATCGCGTCGAACTTCTGACCGACCTGGAAGCGCTCCGGGCGCTGCTCGTCGCGGTCGCGGCCGAGATCGGTCCGCTTGATGAAGCCCGTCGCGCCGTCGTCGCCGACCTGCACTTCGAGGCCCGCGTCGCGCACTTCGAGCACGGTGACCGTGACGATGGCGTTCTTGCTAAGGCCCGATGCCGCTGCCGAAATGCCGCCGGCCGCAATGCCGCCTGCTGCCGGAGCACCACGCTCGAGCTGCTTCATGCCCAGCGAGATGCGCTCCTTCTCGGCATCGATGTCGAGCACGATCGCCTGAACGACCTCACCCTTGCGATGCAGGTTGAGCGCGTCTTCACCCGAAACGCCCCATGCGATGTCCGACATGTGGACCATGCCGTCGACATCGTTGTCGAGGCCGATGAACAGGCCAAATTCGGTCGCGTTCTTGACTTCGCCCTCGACGGTCGAACCGATCGGATGCGCTTCGGCGAAGGCCTCCCACGGGTTGCTGATCGCCTGCTTGAGGCCGAGCGAGATGCGGCGCTTGTCGGGATCGACCTCGATGACCACCACGTCGACTTCCTGCGACGTGCTGACGATCTTGCCGGGATGGACGTTCTTCTTGGTCCAGGACATTTCGGACACGTGGACCAGGCCTTCGATGCCCGGCTCGAGCTCGACGAACGCACCATATTCGGTGATGTTCGTGACGCGGCCCGACAGCTTCGCGCCGACCGGATACTTGGCGGATGCGCCTTCCCACGGATCGCTCTCGAGCTGCTTCATGCCGAGCGAGATACGCTGCGTGTCCTTGTTGATGCGGATGATCTGCACCTTGACGGTATCGCCAATGTTCAGGACTTCCGACGGATGGCCGACGCGCTTGTAGCTGAGATCGGTGACGTGCAGCAGGCCGTCGATGCCGCCCAGGTCAACGAACGCACCGTAATCCGTGATGTTCTTGACGACGCCGTCGATGATCTGGCCTTCGGCGAGCGACAGGATCAGGCCCGAGCGCTGCTCGGCGCGGGTCTCTTCGAGGATCGCGCGACGCGACACGACGATGTTGCCGCGCTTGCGGTCCATCTTGAGGATCTGGAAGGGCTGCGGGATGTCCATCAGCGGGGTGACGTCGCGCACGGGGCGGATGTCGACCTGCGAACCGGGCAGGAACGCCACGGCGCCGTTGAGGTCGACGGTGAAGCCGCCCTTGACCCGGCCGAAGATCACGCCCTCGACGCGGGCAGTCTTGGCGAACTCGGTTTCGAGCGTGTCCCATGCGGCTTCGCGGCGGGCGCGGTCGCGCGACAGCATCGCTTCACCGTGGACGTTCTCGACGCGGTCGACGAACACTTCGACTTCGTCACCGACCTTCAGATCGGCCTTCTGGCCCGGCATTGCGAATTCGCGCAGGGGCACGCGACCTTCCGACTTCAAACCGACGTCGATGACGGCGAGGTCATTCTCGATTGCAGTGACGGTGCCCTTGACGACGCGGCCTTCGAAGCTGTCGGCACCGCCGAGAGTCATTTCGAGAAGAGCGGCGAAATCGTCGCGCGTTGGATTTGCCTGAGTGGCCATAAAGTCCTGTATTCCTAAGTTAGTTTCCGGCCAGCCGGTTGTCTCCGGCGGTCTTGGCCAATATTGCCGCGGAGGCCGAATGCCGCCGCGACATCCGCCATTCGAACTTGCGGAGGATCAAGTCGCCATAATGCGAAAAGGGCGCGAGAGGACATGCCTGTCGCGCCGACCTCCGCGAGCACCGCCCGCCGGACGCCCTTCCTATAACCGAGCGAGCGCTTTCTAGCAAGCGCCGCCCGCGCAGCTCAGCGCTTTGCCGCGACCTTCGCCTCGACGATCGCGATGGCGCGTTGCACCGATGCGTCGATCGACAGGAAACTCGTGTCGAGCAGGGCCGAATCCTTGGCTGGCAGCAAGGGGGCGGTGGACCGGGTCGAATCGCGCAAATCGCGCGCGCGGATGTCGGCGAGCACCTTATCGATACTGATCGTCGAGCCGTTCGCGCGCAGCTCGGCGTGGCGGCGTTTGGCGCGGATGCTGGGGGTCGCGCGGATGAAAAGCTTCGCGTCGGCGTCGGGCGCGATTACCGTGCCGATGTCGCGCCCGTCGAGCACTGCGCCGCCCGGCTGCGCCGCAAATCGCCGCTGACGTTGCAGCAGCGAGGCGCGCACCAGCGGATGCGCCGAGACGACCGAGGCGAGTGTGCCGATTTCGTCGGTGCGCAGGATCGGATCCTCCAGCAAGGCATCGTCGAAATCGCACGCGGCGATGGCATCGGCCTCGATCGACGCGTCAAGTTCTAGCCGCTGCACGTTCGCGGCGACGGCGCGGTACAGCAGGCCGGTGTCGAGGTGCGGCAGGCCGTAATGCCGCGCGAGCGCACGCGCGATCGTGCCTTTGCCCGATGCGGCTGGGCCATCGACGGCGATGATCATCGGCGTGTCACCACGGTCCGTACCAATCCAATCAAAGCGATTGCCGCCCATGCCGTCTCCAGCAGAAGCGCGGGCAGATTATAGTTCACGATCAGCGAAAGGGCGAGCAGCGACGCGCCGATGAAGTTGAGCGCGTTCGACAGCCGATCCGGCGCCGCATTGCGCAGCGTCTGATAGGCAAAGCCGCTGAGGATCGTCACCGCGCCGACGAACCCGATGATATCGGCGGTGGCCGAATTGATCATGCCGCGTCGCCCTGCAGGTGTGCGATCTGATCGAAGAAGGCGGGGTAGCTGGTCGCGACGGGCGAGGCATCGTCGAGCGTGACATCCGCGCGGCAGTTGAGGGCCGCCACGCTCAAGCTCATCGCGATGCGGTGATCGAGGTGCGTCGCGATCGTCGCGTCGCCGGGCAGCGGATCGCCACCGGTGCCGTCGATCAGCAAGCCGTCCTCGACTTCCTCGACCCGCGCGCCGATCGCGCTCAGCGCGGCGGCCATCGCGGCGATCCGGTCCGATTCCTTGACGCGCAATTCCTCGGCACCGCGCGCGATCGTACGGCCCGTCGCGAACGCCGCCGCCACGAACAGCGCGGGATATTCGTCGATCATGCTGGGAGCCAGATCGGGTGGCACCTCGATCCCAGTCAGCGCGGCATGACGCACGCGCAGATCGGCGACCGGTTCGCCGCCGACCTCGCGACGATCCAGTTCCTCGATGCTCGCGCCCATCAGGCGCAGCGCGGTGAACAGCCCGGCGCGGGTTGGGTTGAGCCCGACATTCTCGACCACGACATCCGATTCAGGCACGATCGTCGCCGCGACGACCAGGAACGCCGCCGAGGAGGGGTCGCCTGGCACCACGATATGCTGCGGCTTCAGTTCGGCCTCGCCGGTGATCGAAATGATCTTGCCCTGCGCTGCGGCCTCCACCGTGACGGTCGCGCCGAAACCGCGCAGCATCCGCTCGCTATGGTCGCGCGTGGCGACCGGTTCGATCACGCTGGTGATTCCCGGCGTGTTGAGCCCGGCGAGCAGGACCGCCGACTTCACTTGCGCCGAGGCGACCGGCAAGGTGTAGCGGATCGGCACCGCCGGACACAGCCCGCGCAGCATCAGCGGCAAGCGACCGCCGGGGCTCGCGGTGATGTCGGCGCCCATTTGCGTCAGCGGCGTGATCACTCGCCCCATTGGCCGCTTCGACAGCGACGCATCACCGATGAAGGTCGCGGTGATCGGATGGCTCGCGATCAAGCCCATCAGCAGTCGGGTCGACGTCCCCGAATTGCCCATGTCGAGCGCGCTCGCCGGTTGCAGCAGCCCGCCGACGCCGACCCCGTCGATCGTCCACACCGCATCGTCACTGCGCGCGATGCTCGCCCCCATTTGACGCAGCGCGGCGGCGGTCGCCAACACGTCTTCACCCTCCAGCAGGCCCGTCACGGTGCTGGTGCCTACCGCAAGCGCCGAGAACATCAGCGAACGGTGGCTGATCGATTTGTCGCCGGGCACCCGCACGCGGCCGGTGAGCGTGCCGGATGGAGAGATCGTGCGGGGATGTGGGGTAGGGTGAGCCATCGGGCGTGCGCTTTGACAGTGCGCTTGCGCTATGGCAAGGCGCGCCCCACTTTGCTGGCCAAGGTCGAATACGGTCTGCAAAACTCCCATCTTTGACAAGAGGTCTACGGCATATGATCCAGCCGGAATGGGGCACGAAGCGTACGTGCCCGAAATGCGCCACTCGTTTCTACGATCTCGGCAAGGACGATCCCGTCACGTGCATCAATTGCGGCGCGCATTGGGAGCCGGAACCGATTCTGAAGTCGAAGCAGCCGCTGCCGTTCGAGCAGGCCAAGCCCGATATGGTGAAGAAGGACGACGATCTCGCCGGTGATGACGAGGATATCGACACCGGTGAAGACGAAGAGCCCTCGCCGGACGATGAGGTCGATCTCGGCGGCGACGACGATCTCGGCGTTGATGCGCCGATCAGCGAAGACGAACATTGATCGTCGGGCATTGATCGAAACTTTTTAATGGCAAGTGGCACTCAGGCCGCTTGCCAAGGGTGCGTCGCCTCGGTAGGGGCGACGCCTGCCCGGGACCACCCACCCGGGAGATGGGGCCGTAGCTCAGCTGGGAGAGCGTTCGCATGGCATGCGAAAGGTCAGGGGTTCGATCCCCCTCGGCTCCACCATCTTTACTAAATTTCCGTTTTTCGCACCGCCGGGCCTCGCCCCCGCCTCGCCGCAACCACAGTTCGTCATGGACGTTACGCTGGCGAACCCTTACATGCGGCGGCACACGATGAACTGGCTACTCGTTCTTTCCGCGCTTTTTTCGACGCTGACCGGCGTCAACGTCGGTGCGCATCCGCTTTCCGCGGTCGTGCAGCGTTCGGCGCTCGCCACGGCGATTCGGCAGCGTGTCGCAACAGCAGCACCACTGGCGCGCGCGCATGTGCATCTGCTCGGTGCCTTTGGCGTGCGGCCCGCTTTTGCCTTGCTGACTACGCTGGCCGTTCCCACGCCTGCCAGTGTGCCGCTGTACCTGGGTCGCCTGCGGGTTTGATCCGGCGGCGCTGATCGCGCTGCCATCACCACATTTTTCGGCACCGCGCGCCGCGCGGGCCATCTCTCTTCATTTCAGGAAATCTCTATGCTCGGCGGCATTGCCAAAACGCTTTTCGGGTCGTCGAACGACCGGTACGTCAAATCGCTCGGGTCGATCGTCAACAAGGTCGCATCGTTCGAATTGTCGCTGCAAGCCATGTCGGACGCCGACCTGTCGGCGCAGACGATCAAGTTCCGCACCCGGCTGGACGCGGGCGAAACGCTCGACAACCTGCTGCCCGAGGCCTTCGCGACGGTGCGGGAAGCGGCAAAGCGCGTGCTGGGGCAGCGGCATTACGACGTGCAGGTGATCGGCGGCATCGTGCTCCACCGGGGCGAAATTGCCGAGATGCGCACGGGCGAGGGCAAGACGCTGGTCGCGACGCTCGCCACCTATCTCAACGCGCTGCCGGGCAAGGGCGTCCACGTCATCACGGTGAACGACTATCTCGCCGCGCGCGACGCAGGCTGGATGGGCCAGGTCTACAAATTCCTGGGCATGACGGTCGGCGTGATCGTGCCCAATCTGTCGGATGAGGAGCGCCGCGAGGCCTATGCCGCCGACATCACCTACGGCACGAATAACGAGTTCGGCTTCGATTATCTGCGCGACAATATGAAGTACGACCGCGAATCGATGGTGCAGCGCCCCTTCGCCATGGCGATCGTCGACGAGGTCGATTCGGTGCTGATCGACGAAGCGCGCACGCCGCTGATCATTTCTGGCCCGACCGACGACAAATCCGACCTGTATCGCTCGGTCGATCTGGTCGTGAAGCAGTTGAGCGCGGAAGATTACGAAAAGGATGAAAAGCAGAAATCGATCATCCTGACCGAGGACGGTACCGAGAAGGTCGAGCGCATGCTCGAGGCGGCCGGGCTGCTGGAGGGTGCGAACCTCTACGATTTCGAGAACACCCAGGTCGTGCATCACCTGAATCAGGCGCTGCGCGCGAACATGATGTTCCGGGCCGACACCGACTATATCGTCAAGGACGGCAAGGTCATCATCATCGATGAATTCACCGGCCGAATGATGGACGGCCGGCGCTGGTCGGACGGTCTGCACCAGGCGGTCGAGGCCAAGGAGGGCGTCGAGATCGAGCCAGAGAACCAGACGATGGCCTCGATCACCTTCCAGAACTATTTCCGCATGTATCCGAAGCTCGCCGGCATGACCGGCACGGCGGCGACCGAGGCGGCGGAATTCTACGACATCTACAAGATGAACGTTGTCACCATTCCGACGCACGTGCCGGTACAGCGCGTCGATGAGGAAGACGAATTCTACAAGGATACCGCCGACAAATTCCGCGCGATCGCCAAGAAGATCAAGCATCACGCCGATCTCGGCCAACCGGTGCTGGTCGGCACGGTCTCGATCGAGAAGTCCGAACTGCTGAGCGAATTCCTGGTGCAGGAGGGCGTGAAGCACGAGGTGCTCAACGCGCGCCAGCATGAGCGCGAGGCGCATATCGTCGCGCAGGCTGGGCGCAAGAGCGTGGTCACCATCGCGACCAACATGGCGGGCCGCGGCACCGATATTCAGCTGGGCGGCAATCTCGAATTCCGCGTCAACGACGAACTGGCCGACATGCCCGAGGGGCCGGAGCGCGAAGCCGCGATCGAGCGTATCCGCCAGGAAATCGCGCAGGAGAAGGCCGAAGTGCTCGCGGCTGGCGGCTTGTTCGTGCTCGGCACCGAGCGCCACGAGAGCCGGCGCATCGACAATCAGTTGCGCGGCCGCTCGGGCCGTCAGGGCGATCCGGGCCTTAGCCGCTTCTACCTGAGCCTCGACGACGATCTGCTGCGCATCTTCGGGCCGGACACGCTGTTCGCCAAGATGATGCGCTCGAACATCGGCGACGGGGAAGCGATCGGCAGCAAGTGGCTGTCCAAGGCGATCGAGACCGCCCAGAAGAAGGTCGAAGCGCGCAACTACGACATCCGCAAGCAGGTCGTCGAATATGACGACGTGATGAATGACCAGCGCAAGGTAATCTACGAACAGCGCGCCGACATCATGGACGCCGACACCGTTGGCGACGTGGTCGAGGATATGCGCACCGAGACCGTGAACACGATCGTGGGTGGTGCCTGCCCGCCGGGAACCTACCCCGAGCAATGGGATATTGCGGGGATGAAGGCCGGGCTCGCCGAAATGCTCAACATCGAGCCGCAGATCGAGGCGTGGCTGGAGGAAGAGGCGATCGACCCCGAGATCATCGAGGAACGCGTCCAGAGAATGGCCGACGAGATGATCGCCGAAAAGGCTGCGTCGCTCGATCCGGACACGTGGGTGCGCGTTGAAAAGTCGATCCTGCTGCAAAATCTGGACCATCACTGGAAGGAGCATCTCGCGACGCTCGATGCACTGCGCCAGGTGGTTCATCTGCGCGCCTATGCGCAGAAGACTCCGATCAACGAATATAAGCAGGAAGCGTTTTCGCTGTTCGAACGCATGCTCGCCAACATTCGCGAGGATGTGACGCGCACGATCGCCTTCGCGCAATTCCAGATCGAGCAGCCGCCCGAACTGCCGAGCCTGCCGGACTTCATTACCTCGCACTTCGACCCGTTCACGGGCGACGACGACACCTATGACCGGGATGGCGGAGCGGGCCTCATCACCACGCGCTTGCCGCCGCTGTCGATCCCGCAGCCCGATGGCGCCGAGATCGGGCAGGACCCGGCCGCTTGGGCGGGGACGGTAAGCCGCAACTCGCCGTGCCCGTGTGGCTCTGGTCGCAAATACAAGCACTGCCACGGCGCGGTGTGATACAAAAAGGCCCCGTGCTTTCGCACGGGGCCTTTTTCTTGGGTGTCGGTGTCGGCTTATTTCGGCAGGACGATCGTCGGCCCGAGGTTGTTGATCACGTCGCGCGCGTCGAAGGCGCGGATGTTGTCCCTGGGCTTTGGGCCGCGCCCGACGATGATTTCGGCATTGGCCTCATATTTGTCGATCGTGTCGATATTGATGCCGCGGTCAAAGAACGGATCACCGAAGAACGGGTCCCAGGCGCGCCAGCCAAAGCCAGCGCCGTGATAGCGCCAGCTCGGACCCCAATAGCCACCGCCGAAGCCGCCATATCCGAAGCCGCCCCCAAAGCCGCCGACGCCCGGCGTCGAATAGGTGCGCGAGCGGCGGTCGACGTTGCGGTCGGCGAACACGAAATAATCATAGCCGCGCTGCACGGTCAGCTCAGCGGCGCGGTACAGCAGATATTTCTCGACCGTCTCGCGCGAGGTGTAGCTGTTGCCCGAGAAGCTGACCATGAAGCGATTCTCCTCGATCTGGCGATCGCTATAGCCCGAGCGTTCGAAGCCGCGGCCGACCGCGGGGCGGTAGGTCGATTCAGTTGCGCAGGCCGACGTCAGCAGCGTCGTCGCCCCGAGCGCGATCACCAACGACTTGCGGAGTGATGGGGTAGGTATCGGCATTTCAGTCTCCAATGACTCGGCCTGTTCGGCATACCGTGCCGACAACCCATGAAGCGCAGAACGAACGATCGCGCGCAAGGCTCCGGCTATCGCGATCTGCTATCTGTCCGATACCAAATCCCAGATGAACGGCAGGTGACGGACCGAGTAATTTCCGCGACCAGACGTTTCTGTAGAAAAGGGCGAAACGGCCCTTGCGCGTTCGCGAATCTCGCTGCTATAGCCCCGCCACCGCATGTTCCCCGATAGCTCAGCGGTAGAGTAGGTGACTGTTAATCACTTGGTCGTTGGTTCGAATCCAACTCGGGGAGCCAGCGGCGCAATCTTACAGCGCTATCAGGCGACGAACTGCTCCATCGTGATGCGGTCGTCGAGTGCATGTTCGGGATCGAACAGCAGCGTGAGTTCGCGCGTGCGGTCGATCACGATTTCTACCAGAGCAACATCCCGGATTTCACGCTGATCGGCGACCGCGCTGACCGGGCGCTTGGCCGGATCGAGCACGCGCAGCCGTATGCGCGCCTTGTCCGGCAGAATCGCACCACGCCAGCGCCGCGGACGGAACGGGCTGATCGGCGTGAGCGCGAGCATGTTCGATCCGAGCGGTAGAATCGGCCCCTGTGCTGACAGGTTGTAGGCGGTCGAGCCGGCGGGCGTCGCCACCAGTATGCCGTCACAGGCCAGTTCGGGCAGCACGACGCGGTCGTTGACCGTGACCTCAAGATTCGCAGTCTGGCGCGTTTCGCGCAGCAGCGACACCTCGTTGATCGCCGGGAGCGCGAACGTCTCCCCGCCACCGTCGTGGCGGTCATCGCGAGCGGCACGACCTTGAACGATTTGGTGCGCTCCAGCCGCGTATCGAGCCCGTGCGCGCGCCATTCGTTCATCAGGAAGCCGACCGTGCCGAGGTTCATCCCGAACACCGGCACGACGGGTTTGCGCCGCTCCAGCATGGCGTGGAGCGTTTGCAGCATGAAACCGTCACCACCGAGCGCGACGATAAGCTCGGCATCCTCCGGCGCAACCCAATCGTGCGAGTCGGCGAGCGCCGCCGCCGCCGCCTGAGCAGGCGGCGTGGGCGACGCGACGAGCGCGCGACGCTGCGGCACGCTCATCCGCCGGTGACGCTCATATGGCGCGCAACGGCGGGCGCGCTCGCTTCAATGTCGAAATCGTGCCGCGCGGGCTTGCTCAGCATCGCCGCATCGATCGCAGCATCGAGCCCGGCGACGCCTTCGCCGCGCAGGATCGCTTTCAGATCGACCTGATCGTCATGACCGAGGCAGGTGTAGAGCACCCCCTCGGTGGTCAGCCGCACGCGGTTGCACGTGTCACAGAAATTGCCGGTGAGCGGGGAGATCAGCCCAAGCCGCGTCTCACTGCCCTCCACCCGCCAATACCGCGCCGGGCCGCCGCTGCGATGGGAATCGCGGACCAGCGGAAATTCGTGCGACAAGGCGTCGAACACGGCGGGCAGCGGCACAAATCTGTCTGTGCGATCCTCGTCGATCTGACCCAGTGGCATCGTCTCGATCAGCGTCAGATCGAGCCCCTCGGCCATGCACCAACGCAGCATCGGCGCGATTTCCTGATCGTTCAGGCCTTTCAGCGCGACCATGTTGATCTTCACGGAGAGCCCTGCATCGCGCGCGGCGCGGATGCCGCCGATGACGCGCGCCACGTCGCCATGCCGCGTGATGTAGCGGAAGGTGTCGGGATCGAGACTGTCGAGGCTCACATTGATGCGGCGCATCCCCGCCGCGACCAATGCCGGGGCATGTTCCGCCAACGCATTGCCGTTGGTCGTCATGGTCAGTTCGTCGAGACCGTTCCCCACGCTGCGCCCGAGCCGCTTGATCAACTCGCCAACATCGCGCCGTACTAGCGGCTCTCCTCCGCTCAGCCGAATTTTGCGAATGCCGCGCGCGATGAAATGTTCGGCGATGATCGCGATTTCTTCGAGGCTCAGCACCGCGGCCTTGGGCAGAAAGGTCATCTGTTCCGCCATGCAATATCGGCAGCGCAGATCGCAGCGATCGGTTACCGAAATCCGCAAATAGCTGATGCTGCGCCCGTGACGGTCGATAAGGGCGGGGCGGATGTCCATGCCGGTAGGAGCTAAGCCTTCGAAGGTGCGGGAACAAGGGCGATTGCGTGCCTCTTCTTTAACCCGCCATCCCGCATTAGGGTCCGGCCATGACGTTCGCGCCCGCTCCGCTCTTCATTCTGTCGTTCCGGCAGCGCGATGAACTGGCATCCCTTGCGGCCGGGGCGGGGTGGCAAGTCGTCGCCGCGCGCCGCGTCGGCGGCGCTGAGCGGCGCTTCCTGTCGAGCGGGGCCTCGGTCGCCGTGATCGATGCACGTGGCGCACCTGAAGAGGGTTTGGCCGCCGCGAAACTGCTGGGCGGCGCGGTCGAGGCGAATGGCGGCGCAATGATCGTGCTGGTGTCGCGCGGGGAAGGCGCGACCATTGCTGCCTTGTACGACGCAGGCGCGACGCATTTCCTGGCGAGCCCCTTCAGCGACGCAGAACTGCTCCAGGCGCTGCGCTTCGCCGCGCGCCACGCCGAACGGATGGCACGCGAGTGGCAGGCGGGTCCGGCATTCGCGCCACTCGGCTGGCGCTACGACCTTTTGACGCGCGGCGTGGTGCTGACGGCCGGGCTAGCTGCCCTGCTGGGCACGGACGAAGAACCGAGCGTCCGCGCTCTGCTGCGGCGGTACGATCCGGAGGACCGGGCGGCGGCCCTTGCGGCGCTTCGACGCATGTCTTCGGCGCGGCCCGCTACCGCCTTTGCGCACGATCTCGCAGGCGTTGGCCGCGTGGTGCAGCATCTCCAGTTCGATCCCGGCGAACACCGGATCGATGCGGTCGTCGAACCCCTTGGCAGTGCGCCCGAGCCCGCCGCCGAAATGCGCGAGGCGCTGGCCGGGGCGCGGGACGCGGGGAGCGCGCGGCGCTGGCTGACGCGGCGCCTGTCGGGTGCGGGAGAGGCACCACTTTGCGCGATGCTCATTGCGCTCAATCGCTTCGACATGGTGAACACGGCATATGGCCGGACGGTGGGCGATGCGTTGCTTCGCGCGGCGCAAAAGCGCGTCGAGGATGTCGTGCAGGAGGTGCTGGGCCGGGACGCCCTCGTCGCGCGGATGAGCGGATCGACGTTCGTGGTTGCCGGGACCGCTCCCCGTGCGCGAATCGACCTCGCGGCGGAACGCATCGCCGGGGAACTCGCGCGGCCGTTCGTGACCGGCGAATCGATCGCCGTGCTCGGCTGCCGCATCGGCCTCGCCGAGGCACTTGCCGACGATAGTGCAGCCTCGCTGCTGCGCCGGGCGAGCGAGGCGCTGGCGGAAGCGCGCGATTCCGACAGCGCGACGATGCGAGTTGCCGACAGCGGCGGCGAGGGTGGCCATGCGCAGATCGACCGGCTCGCAGTCGATCTCAACCATGCGATGGAGCGCGGTGAGATCGGCATCCTGTTCCAGCCGCAAGTCTCCGCCTCCAGCGGGGCGATCGTCGGGGTCGAGGCGCTGGCGCGGTGGGAACATGGGGTGTTGGGCTCGATCGGGGCGGAGACGCTGTTCGCCGCCGCTGCGCGCGCGGACCTCGAGATCGGACTGTCCGACCATATCCAGAAGCTCGTTCTAGCGCAGGCGGCGGCGTGGCCAGCGGCGCTGGCGGGGCTGCGGCTCGCGCTCAACCTTACCGCCGCCGACATTGCGCGGCCGGGCTTTGCCGACCTGTTCCTCGACCGCGTTGACGCGAGCGGCTTTCCGCGCAACCGGCTGACGCTGGAGATCACCGAAAGCGGCTTGATCGAGGATCTCGGTATTGCGTCCACTCTGTTATCGGTAATGCGGGGGGCAGGGTGTCGCATCGCGATTGATGACTTCGGGACGGGCTATTCGAGCCTCGCTTACCTGAAGGCGCTGCCGCTCGATTATCTCAAGATCGACAAGAAACTGGCGCAGGACATTACCGGCAGCCCGCGCGACCGGATCGTGGTGCGCGGCGTGATCGATATGGCGCGTTCGCTCGGGCTGACGGTGATTGCCGAAGGGGTGGAGACCGACGCGCAATTGGAGGCGCTGGCGAAGGAAGGGTGCCAGATATACCAGGGCTTTCTCTGTTCGGAGGCGGTTTCGGTGCCAGCGCTTACGGCCCTGCTCGCGAACGCTGCATCAACGGGGCCTCGATAAAGCGATAGGTGAAGGCCGAGAGCGCGATTGTCACGGCGATGACGATGGCCTTGCGCCACAGGCTGTGGTCGGCCGAGCCGATCGTGTGCTCGGCCAGTGCCAGGACGGGCACGTGCAGCAGGTAGATCGCATACGACCAGCGTCCGAAAGCCTGCATCGGCGCGCTCGACAGGATCGTGTGGGTGCGCGAACCGAACCAGATCGCCCCGACCGCGAAGACGGGGATGAGCGATGCAACCACCGGGTAACGCGCCGCTACCGCCATGAGGAGGATGCAGGCCCCGAATAGTGCCAGCACAAGGTTCGGTCGTGGGGCGTGCGGCGGAGCCATCTGCCACAGCCGTGCGAGCAGCATTCCCGTTGCGAGCCCGAAAATGCCGCGCGCGAAGCGACTGTCGGTATGCAGCGCGACCATCGCCGCACAGGTTGCGCATCCGAGCAGGGCTAACGCGAACAGGATCGCGATCGGCGTTTTTTGTTTGCGGGCGAGCCACGGCAGCAGCGGCAAGGCCAGAGCCGGCAGATAGAGTTCGAGCGAGACGCTCCAGGCTGGGAAATTGATCGACGCCAGGCCCATCACGCTCTGCACCATCAGCAGGTTTCGGATGATCATGCGCGGCGATTCAATATGGTCGAGCGCGATCACTGCCACCGTGCCGATCATGTAGACCGGCGCCAGCCGCCGGACGCGCCGCGTGAAATAATCGCCGAAGCCGGGCCGCGTGCGATCGAACGACAGGAAGAGCACGAATCCGCTCAGCACGAAAAAGATATCGACGCTTACCGACCACGCCCAATTCTGTTTCGGCAGCCAGCCGAGGCTGAGCGCCGAAACCGCCGGGTTCAACCCGAGATGAAGTACGAGCACGATCAGCGCGAGCACGCCGCGCATTCCGTCAAGCTCGGTAAAATGTCCGCGTTGCGGCCGTGTCGCCATCGATCCAAGCGCTCCCCGCCGCTCCGCCGTCGTGCTACGCAGGCGATCGGCGAATGTCTATCGGAGGGGTGGGGCGATGTGGAAGGTGATGATCGCGTGTCTTTTGGCACTGTCGGCGCCGGCGATGGCGCGTGGGGCACCGGCTCCGCAGGCGGCGGTCGAAGCCGCGATGACGGACAGTGCGGCTGGCTGGAACGCAGGCGATCTCGTGCGCTTCATGGCAATCTATTCCGAGGCGCCAGACACCAGCTTCGTCACCAAGACCGGCGTCTTGCGCGGGAAGGCGGTGATGGCCGAGCGCTATCGCACCAAATACGACTTTGCGAACGCGGCGAAGCGGGGCGTGCTCGGCTTCGAGACGCTCGATTTTCGGCTGCTCGATCCGACGCACGCGCTCTATATCGGCCGCTACACGCTCACCGCGGGTGACGGGAGCAAACAGTCCGGCATGACCTCGCTGGTGTTCCGCAAGGAGCCTGGCGGCTGGCGGATCATCGCGGACCATAGTTCGTAAGGAACGAAGACTGCCCCCGGGGATGCTCTACCCCCGTTCGGGCTGAGCTTGTCGAAGCCTTGTTCTTCTCATCGGGGTGAGAAGAAAGGCAGCCCGTCGACAAGCTCAGGGCGAACGGAGAGGGTGGGCGAGGCCCGTTACCCCGCTGCCTTGGCCAAACCCCTCGAAAGCTGCAACGCGCCATTCAGCCGCGCCTTCGGGTCGCCCCAGCTGCGCGTCACCACCAGCTTGCTGTCGGGCCGCAACCGCGCGACGCCGTTCAGCTTCGCCACCCAGGCGAGCAGGCCTTCGATATTCGGCGGCGTGTCGTCGAAGAAGGTGACCAGCGCGCCCTTCGGACCCACGTCCATCTTGGCGATACAGGCCTTCTTCGCGTTCAGCTTGATCTCCATGATCCGCACGAGATTGTCGGTCGCATCGGGCAGCTTGCCGAATTGGTCGATCATCTCCGCGGCGAAAGCCTCCAGCGCGTTCTGATCCTCGACGTCGTTGAGGCGGCGATACAGACCCATCCGCAGATCGAGATCTGGGACATACTCCTCGGGGATCAGGATCGGCGCGTCGACGGTGATCTGGGGAGAGAATTCCTTCGGGCGCAGGCGTTGGCCACCGGCCTTGGCGTCCATGATCGCTTCCTCCAGCATCGACTGGTAAAGTTCGAAGCCGACCTCCTTGATGTGCCCCGACTGCTCGTCGCCCAGCAGATTGCCCGCGCCGCGCTGATCCAGGTCATGGCTGGCGAGCTGGAAACCCGCACCGAGTGAATCGAGATCGGACAGCACCTTCAGGCGCTTTTCGGCAATCTCGCTCAAGCTGCGGTTTTCCGGCGTGGTGAGATAGGCATAGGCCCGCGTCTTGGCGCGCCCGACGCGCCCGCGCAGCTGATAGAGCTGCGCCAGGCCGAAACGGTCGGCGCGGTGGATGATCATCGTGTTGGCGCTCGGGATGTCGAGTCCGGATTCGACGATCGTGGTTGAGACCAGCACCTCGAACTTCTTGTCGTAGAACGCCGACATGCGTTCCTCGACCTCGGTCGGCGACATTTGCCCGTGCGCGACGACGTAGCGGATCTCGGGGACCTGCTTGGTCAGGAATTCCTCGATATCGGGCAGATCCTTGATCCGGGGCGTGACGAAGAAGCTCTGCCCGCCGCGATAATGTTCGCGCAGCAATGCCTCGCGCAGCACCACCGGGTCCCACGGCATGACGTATGTGCGCACCGCCAGCCGGTCGACCGGCGGAGTCTGGATCACCGACAGTTCGCGAATACCCGACATCGCCATTTGCAGCGTACGCGGGATCGGGGTGGCGGTGAGGGTAAGGACGTGGACGTCGGTCTTCAGGCCCTTCAACCGCTCCTTGTGCGTCACGCCGAAACGCTGTTCCTCGTCGACCACGACGAGGCCGAGACGCTTGAATTCGATCCCCTTGGCCAGAATCGCGTGCGTGCCGACCACAACGTCGATCTGGCCGTTGGCGAGACCCTCCTTGGTCGCCTTGGCCTCCGCCGCGGGCACCAGCCGCGAGAGTCGCCCGACGTTGAGCGGGAAGCCTTCGAAGCGCGCAGTGAAATTGTTGAAATGCTGCCGCGCGAGGAGCGTCGTGGGACACACCACGGCCACCTGCTGCCCCGCCATCGCGGCGGCGAAGGCAGCGCGCAGCGCAACCTCGGTCTTGCCGAAGCCGACATCGCCCACGACCAGCCGGTCCATCGGCGTGCCCTTGACCAGATCGCCCATCACATCCTCGATCGCGCGATCCTGATCGTCGGTTTCCTCATACGGGAAGCGGTCGACGAAAGCGGCGTACCCGCTGTCTCGTTCGATCGTCTCGGCCGGGCGTAGCGCGCGTTCGGCGGCGGTGGCGATGAGTTCACCCGCGATTTCGCGGATGCGCTCCTTCATCTTCGATTTGCGGCGCTGCCATGCCTCACCGCCCAATCGGTCGAGGCTCGCCCCGTCGCTGTCCGAGCCGTAGCGCGTGAGCACTTCGAGATTTTCGACCGGTACGAACAATTTGTCGCCGCCGGCATAGCTCAAGGCGACGCAATCATGCGGTGCCTGCCCTACAGGAATCGAGGTGAGCCCCTCATAGCGCCCGATTCCGTGATCGGCATGGACGACCAGATCGCCCGGCGTGAGCATCGCCAGTTCGGCGAGGAAGGCGTCGGCCGATTTCTTGCGTTTGGCGCGCCGCACCAGCCGGTCGCCAAGCATATCCTGCTCGGTCAGCAGAGCCACTTCCGGCGCGGAGAATCCGTGATCGAGCGGCAGAACGAGCAGCGCGACCGTCTGCGACCCCGCGCCGAGCGCCTCCTGCCAGGTATCGACCAGCTTCAGGTTGCTCGCGCCATGATCCTTGAGCAACCCGGCCAGCCGTTCGCGCGCGCCGGTCGAATAGCTGGCGAGCACGGCCTTGCGGCCGTCGCGCTGGATGCTCCTCAGGTGCGCGACGACCGCCTCATAGACATTCGCGCCCGATGATCGCTCCGCTCCGAAATCGCGTGGGCCGTCCACCCCGAAATCCAGCACCGTGGCGCTTTCCGGTTCGTGGAAGCCGGTGATGCGATGCGCGGGCGCGGCGTCGAGCCGGTCGGCCAGATCGGTCGCGGTCAGGTACAGCGCGTCGGCAGGGAGCGGGCGATAGCTGCCCGGATCGCTCGACTGCGCCTTGACGCGGTTGCCGTGATAGTCGGTGATCGCCTCGAACCGCGCTTCTGCCGCTGCGACTGCGCCTGCATCGCGCAGCACGACCGCGCCGTCGCCGAGATGGTCGAACAGCGTGGCGAGCTTTTCCTCGAACAGCGGGAGCCAATGCTCCATCCCCGCCAGCCGCCGCCCGTCGCTGATCGCCTGATACAGCGGGTCGCCCGTCGCGGTGGCACCGAAGCGCTCACGGTACCGCGCGCGGAAGCGTTTGATGCTGTCCTCGTCGATCAGCGTTTCGGAGGCGGGTAGCAGGACGAAGCCGTCGATCCGCCCGGTGGTGCGCTGATCGGTCGGATCGAAGGTGCGGACGCTCTCGATTTCATCGCCGAAGAAATCGAGCCGCAGTGCCTGTTCCTCCCCACTCGGAAACAGATCGACCAGCCCGCCGCGCACCGCGAACTCACCCGCATCGGCAACGGTTTCGACGCGGACATAGCCATTCGCTTGCAACAAGGCGGCCAGCCGATCGCGTCCGATTCGCTCCTTCGGCGCAAGCCGTGCGACGAGTTGCCGAATGCGGAACGGGGTGAGCGTGCGCTGCGCCACCGCGTTGACGGTGGTGAGCAGCAGTTGCGGGCCCTTCGCAGGCTGTTGCAGACGATACAGCGTCGCCATCCGCTCCGCCATGACGCGCAGCGTCGGGGATGCGCGATCGTAGGGCAGGCAATCCCACGCCGGAAAGGTCAGCACTTCCAGTTCTGGCGCAAAGGTGGTCGCGGTGGAAGCGATCGCGCGCATCGCGGCTTCGTCGGGTGCGACGAAGACCGCGCGAGTCTTGGCCGCGCGCGCCACGTCGGCGAGCAGCCACGGCTCGAAACCGGTCGGCACGCCGGCGAGGGTAAGCGGGGCCTTGGCCGAGAGGATTTTGCTGAGGTTGGGCATTCTATCTTCTTAGCTCCCCTCCCTGGAAGGGAGGGGCTGGGGGTGGGTCGGCTGGGGCGAGCGGTCCGCGTCATCGAGAGCGACCCACCCCCGACCCCTCCCTTTCAGGGAGGGGAGTTATCGCGCAATCGGCACGTAGTTCAGCGCCTTCAACGCCGCGACGATCGATCCGGCATAGCGTTCCGGCGGCACCGCCGTGCCGATCGCCCAGGCCATGATATCGACGTCCTGCTCTTCCAGCAGATCCTCGACCAGCGTGATGTCGGCATCGCTCCATCCGGCCGAGTGCGCATCGAAGAACCCGCCGATCAGCATATCGGCTTCACGGGTGCCACGGTGCCACGCGCGGAAGCGGAGGCGTTTCAGGCGGATGTCGCGGTCCATATATTTCCAACGGCAATTGGCCGGCGGCGCTTGGAGCAACCGTCGGCTGGGGCTATTGCCCTTCAGATAGTCATGCGGCCCGATATCCTCAATCCATTGTTCGCCGAAGTCACGGCGTTGAAGGGCATCGGTCCGGGCCTGGCCAAACCGCTCGACCGACTCGGGTTGTCGCGCGTCGTCGATGTCGCGTTCCATTTGCCGACTGGCTGGGTCGATCGCCTCGCGCGCGAAGAGCTCGACATGACCGATGCCGGGCGCGTGATCGCGATCACACTGACCGCGCAATCCTATCGTTCCAGCAACGGACGCGGGCCGACGCGAGTGCAGGCGACCGACAAATTCGGGAATTATGTGAGTCTCGTCTATTTCGGCGGACATTCGGGCTGGGCGAAGAAACTCGCGCCGATCGGCGAACCGCGGCGCGTCTCGGGTCGGCTGGAGCAATACGGCCAGGAATTGCAGATCGTGCATCCCGATTACGTCCTCCCGCTGGAGGAAGCGGGGGATACGCCGGAGCGTGAGGCGATTTATCCGCTGTCGGAGGGGCTGACCTCGAAACGGATGGGCCAACTCGCGGCGCAAGCGATCGAACGCGCGCCCGATCTCGCCGAATGGATCGAACCCGGCCTGCTCGCCAAGCATCAATGGCCCGCCTGGCGCGAGGCGCTGGCGCGGATCCATGCCGACCCGTCCGACGCGGTCGCGCGCGAGCGGCTGGCTTATGACGAGCTGTTCGCCAACCAGCTTGCGTTGATGCTGGTGCGGCAGTCGTCGCGCGCGCGGCGGGGCAGGGCGCTGGCCGCGACGGGCCGGCTGCGCGATGCGTTGCGGCTGCCTTACGCGCTGACCGGCGCGCAGGCACGGACGGTGCGCGAGATCGAGGGCGATCTTGCGCAGGCGCAACCGATGCTACGGCTACTTCAGGGCGATGTCGGATCGGGCAAGACGCTGGTCGCGACCTTGGCGATGCTGACTGCGGTCGAGGCGGGAGCGCAGGCGGCGCTGCTCGCCCCGACCGAAATCCTCGCACGGCAGCATTACGAATTGCTACGCCAGACGCTCGCCGGGCTGCCCGTCGAAATCGCGGTGCTGACCGGGCGCGACAAGGGCCGCGTGCGCGAGGCGACGTTGATGGGGCTGGCTGCGGGGACGATCGACATTCTCGTCGGCACGCACGCAATCTTCCAGGATGCAGTCGGCTACAAGGATCTCGGCCTTGTGGTCGTGGACGAACAGCACCGCTTCGGCGTCGCGCAGCGGATGATGCTGCAAGCCAAGGCCAAGACCGCGCCGCATTTGCTCGCGATGACCGCAACGCCGATCCCGCGGACGCTCACGCTCGCCAATTATGGCGAGATGGACGTGAGCCAGTTGGACGAAATGCCGCCCGGCCGTCAGCCGATCGAAACGCGGGTGATTTCCGAGGATCGGCTTTCCGACGTCGTCGATGCGCTCGGCCGCCACCTCTCGGATAACGGTCAGGCCTATTGGGTGTGCCCGTTGGTCGAGGAGAGCGAGAAGAGCGACATGGCCGCCGCCGAGGCGCGCGCCGAGACGTTGCGCGCGCGTTTCGGCGAGCGCGTCGGGCTGGTCCACGGTCGCATGAAGCCGCCCGAAAAGGACGCGGTGATGGCGGCGTTCGCGGCCGGGCAAATCGGCGTGCTGGTCGCGACGACGGTGATCGAGGTCGGCGTCGACGTGCCCAATGCCACGCTAATCGTGATCGAACATGCCGATCGCTTCGGCCTCGCGCAGCTGCACCAATTGCGCGGGCGCGTCGGGCGCGGATCAGGCAAGTCGAACTGTTTGCTGATTCGCGGCGGATCTTTGAGCGAAACATCGCGCGCGCGGCTCGCCTTGATGCGCGAGACGACCGACGGCTTCCGCATCGCCGAGGAGGATCTGCGGCTGCGCGGGGCGGGCGAGCTGCTCGGCACCAGGCAATCGGGCGAGGCGGGATTTCGGCTGGCGACACCCGATATGCTGATGTCGCTACTGCCGGTGGCGACCGATGATGCGCGGCTGCTGATTGACCGCGACGGTGGCCTGGAGGGGCCGCGCGGCCAAGCCGCGCGGACCGCGTTGTATCTGTTCGAGCGCGATGCCGGGGTGGCGTTGCTGCGCTCGGGTTAACGCGCCTTGAGCATCACCGCGAGCAGTTCATAATAATCGGCCAGGTCGATCGGCTGGTCCAGTTCGCACCCGATCCGCCCGCCGAGCGACCAGCGCAGTTCGGCCACGACCACGCCGACCACCGGCAAGGTGATCCTCAGCCGCTCGCCGACCGCATAGGGTACGTCCGCCCGCGCCATCAGCCCCATCGCCGAGAGATTGACGATCAGCAGCGACACCGGGCGCGCATCGGGCCCGAACGCACGGGCGCGGTAATGAACTTCGTCTCGCGCCAGCGCACGGTTTTCCGTGACCGGCAAAGCCACTGCTCTCGCCATCGTCAGACCCCTCTGTTCGACCATCCGAAAGTACGATCGGGGTATGAACCGCGTCGCAACGAAGCCGCTTAACAAAGGGTTACGACGGCAATTTCTTGCCGCTTTTGCGGAATTTGGCGCGAACCTCAGCCGCGCACCAGCACGCCGTGATGCTTCTTGCCCGCGGCGATGCGCACCGGTGCGTCGCCGAGCGTAACCAGCGCGGTTTCGTCCGAAACCTTCTCGCCGTCGATCCGCGCGCCGCCGCCCTTGATCAGTCTGCGCGCTTCGCCCTTGGACGCCGCAAGCCCGAGCCCGACCAGCGCATCGACGATTCCGATCGTGGCGTCCGATACCGTCAGCGTCGGCAGCGACGCCCCTGCGGCCCCTTCCTCGAAGGTTCGACGCGCTGTCTCCGCCGCATCGGCCGCTCCGGCCTCGCCACGGCACATCGCAGTGGCGGCGTTGGCGAGGAGGATCTTGGCCGCATTGATTTCCGCGCCCTGCAACGCTTCGAGTCGCGCGATCTCATCCAGCGGCAGGTCGGTGAACAGGCGCAGGAAGCGACCGACATCGCGGTCGTCGGTGTTGCGCCAGAATTGCCAGTAATCGTAATGCGGCAATTGGTCCTCGTGCAGCCACACCGCGCCCGACATGGTCTTGCCCATCTTCCCGCCATCGGCGGTGGTGATCAGCGGCGTGGTGATGCCGAACACCTCGGTCCCGTCCATTCGGCGCGATAGCTCGATGCCGTTGACGATATTGCCCCATTGGTCCGATCCGCCCATCTGCAGGCGGCACCCGGCGCGACGCGACAGTTCCAGAAAGTCGTACGCCTGCAGGATCATGTAATTGAATTCGAGGAAGGAAAGCGACTGTTCGCGATCCAGCCGGAGCTTGACCGAATCGAAGCTCAGCATCCGGTTGACCGAGAAATGCTGCCCCACGTCGCGCAGGAAGGGGATGTATTCCAGCTTGTCCAGCCATTCGGCATTATCGAGCATGATCGCGTCCGACGGGCCGTCGCCGAAGATTAGGAAGCGTTCGAAGATCCGGCGGATCGAGGCGACGTTGTGCGCGATCCCGTCATGGTCCAGCAGCTTGCGCGCTTCGTCCTTGAAGCTCGGATCGCCGATCTTGCCGGTGCCGCCGCCCATCAGCACGATCGGCTTGTGGCCGGCCTGCTGGAGCCGGCGCAGCAGCATGATCTGGACCAGGCTGCCGACATGCAGCGATGGCGCGGTGGGATCGAAGCCGATGTACCCGGGCACGATCTGCTTCGCCGCGAGCGCATCGAGTGCGGCGGCGTCTGTCGTCTGATGAATGTAGCCGCGCTCTGACAGGATGCGGAGGAGGTCGGACGTGTGCTCGGTCATCATGCTGCTCTAAGCGACAGCGGTCCTGTTTGTCATCCCTGCGCGGCAGGAAGAGGGAGCACGCGAATACAACCCTTCTCGGCCTTCGCGTGAACCGCTCCTTCTTAAATCCCCGGCAATTGCCGTTGCGGATCGACCGGCACGCGCCCCTTGCGCATTTCGAAATGCACCTCCGGCCGGTCCGCCACGCCCGAATCGCCCGATAGCGCAATGGTTTGCCCGCGCTTTACCGATTGCCCGCGCTGGACCAGCAACTGGCTGGCATGGCCGTAGACTGTGGTCCAGCTATCGCCATGCTTGACGATCACCAGCCCGCCGAGATTGGGCACGCCCGATCCGGCATAAGCGACCACCCCGTCCGCCGCCGCCAGAATCGGCGTGCCGAGCGGCACCGCGATCTTCACGCCGTTATATTTCTCGCCGGTCGCCCCGGTGGGCCCGAAGCGCGCGACGATGCGGCCGTGGACGGGCCAGGCAAACCCGCTGGTCAAGCGGCTCGGCTCGGCGATCGCCTGTGTGGCGGAGAGCACCCGGCGCGGCGATGCGCTCGGCTTCACCGGACGTTCGTTAACCGCCAGCGCTGGCTCGCCGCCGGTCACGATGTCGTCGATATCGAGCCGGAAGGCGGCGGCGCGTTCGGCGGCAGTGCTCCCGGTGGCGGTGCCGGGGATGAGGATGCGCATCCCGACACGTAGAATATAAGGCTCGGCGAGATCGTTGGCGGAGACGATCCGCGACCAGTCGACACCGTAAGCTCGCGCAATTGCGATGCCGGTCTGCCCGGCACGCACGAGGTGATAGCGCCCGCCGGGGATCTCCAGCCGCTGCCCGGCGCGGATCACGAACGGCGGGGGCAGGGCGTTCGCGCGGGCGATCGCCTCGGACCCGGCACCGGTGCGATCGCTCACCGCGCGCAGCGTGTCGCCCGGGCGAACGATATAACTGCCGGGTGCGATCGTCTCGGCATCGGGTGCCACCGGGCGCGCCTGCCACGCGGGCGGCGGCGCAGGGAGGGCAGAGACGCCGTCGTCGATCCGGCGCGGTTCGTACGGGTCCTGCGGCCGATCATACGGCACGCCACCGGCCGGCTCATAAGGCCGCTGGTCGTCGCGCGGCTCGTAACCGCGCTGCGGCCGATCCGAGTTCGGGATGCAGGCACCAAGCCCAAGCGCGAGAGTCAGGAGGAATCCGCCAAACAACATCCTGCGCTCGTCACCCATGCTCGTCCCCCTACCCGTACAATGCCCCCAGCATAGCGAGTGACGGGCGGTGTGTCAGGTCGAGATGGAGTGGCGTCACTGCGATGTAACCGTCGGCTACGGCTTCCAGATCGGTCGAATGCGCCGGCGTCTCGACCGTCGGCCCGAGCGCGAACCAGTGATATTCGTATCCGCGCGGATCGCGATTGGTGACGATCTGGAGCCGACCGTAATCACGCAAGCCCTGCTGCGCGATCCGCACGCCCTTCACCGCATCGGCGGCGACCGCAGGGAAGTTGATGTTGACCAGCGTGCGCGGCTCGAGCGGCGCATCGATCAGCGGGCGCAGCACACGTTCGCCCCAGGCGGTGGCGGCGTCGAACGACACCGAATTGCCCATGCCTTCGCGATTATACACTTGGCTCAGCGCGATCGAGCGTACGCCCGCCAGCGCCCCCTCCATCGCGGCCGAGACGGTGCCGGAATAGGTCACGTCCTCGGCCAGGTTCGCGCCACGATTGACGCCGGACAGGATCAGGTCGGGCTTGTGCTCGTGCATGATCTTGGCGAGCGCCATCATCACCGCATCGGTCGGCGTACCCGCGACGGCAAAGCGCTTCTCGCCATGTTTGCGCACGCGGATCGGGCGGCTGAGCGTCAACGAATGGCCTGCGCCGGATTGTTCCTCGGCGGGCGCGACGATCCACACATCGTCGGAGAACTTCGCGGCAATCGCTTCGAGAATCTTGAGGCCCGGCGCGTGATAGCCGTCATCGTTGGTCAGCAGGATGCGCATCGGTTTTGTCCTTTCGTCGCCCCGGCCTTGTGTCGGGGTCCACCGGGCGGCAAGCGATCAGGTACGCTGCGGGCGGTGCCGCCCGCGGCATGGTGGACCCCGGCACGAGGCCGGGGTGACGGCGTTAGTGTTTGATCGGCACCAGCCGCGTCACGCCACCCATATAGGGCAACAGCGCGTCGGGCACCGTGACGCTGCCATCGGCATTCTGGTAATTCTCCAGCACCGCCACCAGCGTGCGCCCAACCGCCAGGCCCGATCCGTTGAGCGTGTGGACGAACTCGGTCTTCTTCTCCGCCGCCACGCGATACCGCGTGTTCATCCGCCGCGCCTGGAATGCACCGGTGTTCGAACACGAACTGATCTCACGATACGCGCCCTGGCCGGGCAGCCAGACCTCCAGATCATAGGTCTTGCGCGCGCCAAAGCCCATGTCGCCGGTGCACAGCAACAGCTTGCGGTACGGCAGGTCGAGGCGTTCGAGGATCGTCTCGGCTGCGCGGACCATGCGCTGATGCTCCGCCTCGCTATCCTCGGGCCGCACGATGCTGACCAGCTCGCACTTCTCGAACTGATGCTGGCGGATGAAACCGCGCGTATCGCGCCCTGCAGCGCCCGCTTCGGAGCGAAAGCACAATGTCAGCGCGGTGAGCCGCATCGGCAGCGCGCTTTCGTCGAGCAACTCGCCCATCACGCTGGCGGTGAGGGAAACTTCGCTGGTGGGGATGAGCCAGCGCTCGTCGGTCGTGCGGAAGCTGTCCTCGGCGAACTTCGGCAACTTGTCGGTGCCGTACATCGCCTCGTCTTTGACCAGAACGGGCGGGTTGCATTCCTCATAGCCATGTTCGCGCGTCTGTACGTCGAGCATGAAATGGCCGAGTGCACGGTGGAGCCGCGCCATGTCGCCGCGCAGGAAGGTGAAGCGCGCGCCCGAAAGTCGCGCGCCGGTTTCGAAATCCATGCCGAGGTCGGGCGCGAGATCGGCATGTTCCTTCGGCGTGAAATCGAATGCGCGCGGCGTGCCCCAGCGCGTCTCCTCGACATTGCCTTCCTCACTCGTGCCATTAGGCACATCGTAGGCGGGCAGGTTTGGGATGACCTCCAGCGCCGCCTTCAGCTTTGCGGCAGCTTCCTTTTCCTCCGCCTCGATCGCGGGCATCCGATCCTTGAGCGTCGCCACCTCGGCCATCAGCGTCGCCGCGGTCGCATCATCCTTCGCCGCCTTGGCCGCGCCGATCGCCTTGGAGGCTTCGTTGCGGCGGGCTTGCGCGACTTGCGCGTCGGTCGACAGGCCGCGGCGCTTCTCGTCCAGCGCGACCAGTTCGGCGGCGATTGGGGCAAGGCCGCGTCGCGCCAGGGCAGCGTCGAAAGCGGCGGGATTTTCGCGGATGAAGCGGATGTCGTGCATGGCCGGGCTATGCCGCCGCGCTCGCCAACGCGCAACCCGAAGCGCTCAACGCAAAACCGGCCCCCGCTTGCATCGCGGGAGCCGGTCGTGAAGCGTGTGACGCTGCTTAGGCGGTGATCGTGGTCGGCTTGGCGAAGCGCTTGCGCGCAACCAGCGCTGCGGCCGCCGCGCCGAACAGCAGCACCATCGGCGGTGCGGGGACCGGGGCGGGCGGGCCGCCGCTCGATCCGCTGCTGCCAGAGCTGCCCGAGCTGCCATTGCTGCCCGACCCGCTGCTGGTGATGCCGCTCGATCCGTACCCGCCGGTCGAGCTCCAGCCGTGGCTGCTCGAACCGTAGCTGCTCGAACCATAGCTGCTGGAGCTGGACGAGGAGCTGCTTGCGCTTGATCCGCTCGCCGAACCAGAACTCGAACTCGAACCCGACGTCGATGAAGAGACATTGCCGCTCGAGCTCGTGCTGCTCGAGGAGGACACGTCGCCGCTCGAACTCGAGCTGGTCGAGGAGGCGGAGGAGACATTGCCGCTCGAGGCGGAGGAGGACGAAACGTCGCCGCTCGATGCCGAGGAGACGTTGCCGCTGCTGCCGCCCGAAGCCGAGGAAGACCCGCCGGTCGAAGACGTGCTCGACACTTCGGCGCCGCCGGTGCTGCTCGACGTGGACGAACCGCCGGTCGAGCTCGAGGTCGACGATCCGCCGGTCGAGGTCGAGGACCCGCCGGTGGAGGTCGAGGAACCGCCCGTCGAAGACCCGCCGGTCGAGGTCGAGGTGCTCGATCCGCCCGAGGAAATGTTGATGATCGTGCCGCTCGAACCCGAGCTGGAAGTCGATCCCGAGCTCGACCCGGAACCGCTCGACGAACCCGTCGAGGTCGACGAGATCACGATGCTGCCGCCGCCCGAGCCGCCACCGCCGCCGAAGAAGCCGCCAGCGAAGAACCCGCCGCCACCGCCAAAGCCGCCACCACCGACAGCCGCCGCGCCACCGCCGCCTCCGCCACCGCCCGAATAGCCGCCCGAGGGGACGAAGGCGGGGGAAGGGGGATCGGCGCGCCTTGCGTCGTCACCAGCACGACCTGCGGCTGCGCCGCGGTGCGCGTGGTCGTGACGACTCGGCGGACGCGCGCTCCGGTGCGGCTGTAACGAGCACCGCTCGCAGCGACAGTGGTGCGTCGAACGATTCGCTTGGTCGCCTTGTGGGTGTAGACGCTGCGCGCCTTTGCGGTGTCCGCAACATGCACGGCCCCGCCGCCGATCACGGCACCGCCGCAAGCGCAGGCACAAAGTTTGGCTAAAGCCATCCGTACCGACATAAGTTCACTCTCTCGCTACCGCCGCTGCCTCAGGCAACGCCCCGTTTGCATCGGCCTTTGCGCCGCTATCCCGCAAAGTGCCCAACAAATCATTAAGTGCAAGGACGTTAACCAAGCTTTATCGTTACTTGTGAGGATTGTTCAGCGGATTAGCGGCAGCTTTATGGTTAACGTTTCATCATGATACAGAACTTGCGTTAACCGCGTGGCCGCCATCTGCGCGCTGTCTTGTCGTGGAGATGCAATACGGGCGTTCGCGAATCGCGTCGGGCGTCGCCAAATGCGCTGCGCGATCAAATCTGACGCAATCTCCGATCGGGATTGCTTGTGGAGCGCTTGCCGCATGGCTATAGGCCCGCAAGTCAGGGAGTTGGCCCCGGGGGCGGTTCAGAGGCGCGCAAAGCGCCGAGTGACCGAAGGGAGATGATGGGATGGCGACGGTCTTGAATTGATTGGATGAATCCGAGAAGTTTGCGGTGCCGCCGGCAGGCGACGATGGCTATCGGCCAAGCCCAGACGAAGAGTTCATGAACCCGCAGCAGCAGGCGTATTTTCGCGCCAAGTTGCAGGCCTGGAAAGACGCGATCCTGCGCGAGGCGGCGGGCACGCTGTCGCAGCTGCAAGTCGATACCTTGCGTGAGGCGGATCTGACCGATCGTGCCTCCAGCGAGACCGACTGGTCGATCGAACTGCGCACGCGCGATCGGCAGCGCAAGCTGATCTCCAAGATCGAAGCGGCAATTCGCCGAATTGACGAGGGCGAATATGGCTATTGCGAGGTCACCGGCGAGCCGATTTCGCTCGCGCGGCTTGAGGCGCGGCCGATCGCGACGATGACGGTAGAGGCGCAGGAGCGCCACGAGCGGCACGAAAAAATCTCACGCGAAGATTAGTCCGTACCGGGCCTTTAAGGTCTTCGATACGTTTGGCGCGCTATGATGGGCCAGAACCGGAGACCAGTAAGATTCACGCGATGGACCAATTCTCGCAAGATCCTTTTGCCTCTTCGACAGAGGATGCAGCCCATAATCGTCAGGATTCGCGCGACAGCTTGTTCCTGATGGCGGATTTCCGTGTCGCGGGCGAAAAGGACGCGCGGCCCGTCCGCGTCCGCAATCTGTCGCAGGGCGGCTTAATGGCCGAATTCGCCGATGGTTTGCCGCAGGGGTTGCGGGTCGAATTCGATGTACGCGGGATCGGTTGGGTACCGGGTCAGGTCGCCTGGTCGGCAGCGGGGCGAATTGGCGTTGCATTCGACCGGCAGATTGATCCGAAGTTGGCGCGGAAACCGGTTGGACAGGGGACGCATACCCCGACGTTCGTCAAACCGATTCTGGCGCGTCCACTGCGCTAACGCCGCGATCGGGCAGAGCGGCCCGGGCGTCATGCGCCCGGACCCGATACAGCGTCAGAGCTGCATCATTTCCTGTTTGATCCGAAGCTTCTGCTTCTTTAACTCGGCGAGCGTCACGGCGTCCGGTAACGGTCGCTGCGCTTCTGCTGCGATTTGGCGATCGAGGACTGCATGCTTGGCCGTCAGGGCCGTTTGATGCGCGGTCTGCATGGAATGCGTACCTCCTTCATGTACTGCTTGGGGGGAGCGAAATAAAACATGGCTTGGGTTAATTGTCTCCCCCTCATTTGGAGGAGGCGCGACGTTTTAGCGCGTTCGTGCGACGGGTCGTTTTTATGCGGTTGCGGCTGCTGCGATTTGCTAAGGCTGCCCCATCGCATGGGGACCGTATGGAAGACAGCCTGATCGCCAAACGCCTGGAGGTGTTGCGCACCGAACATCGTGATCTCAATTCGGCGATTTCCGCGTTGGTCGATGGCGGATCGGTCGATCAGCTCCAACTCGCGCGGTTCAAGAAGCGCAAGCTTCGGCTGCGCGACGAGATCGCGATGCTGGAAGATCACCTGATCCCCGATATCATCGCGTAAACGGACGCGCGATGTGCACCGGTTTGGGACAGTTTTCACCAGAATGGCGCGATCAGACCATACCGTTTCGGCCCTGTTTGTGAGACGTAAGACGGCATGAGGGGCCCTGGGTACGATTCACGGATGCAACGCCGCGTAATCGACACGCTCTATATCGACGCAATGGTGCTCGCGGATGAAGCGCGCAGCTATTTCGACGAAGGCGGGCGGACTGATCGCGAAGCGTTAGATCCGATGGCGCGCGTCGCCTTCAGCTGCGAATCGCTGAAGGTGACGACGCGGCTGATGCACGTCATCGCCTGGCTGCTCACGCAACGTGCCGTCGACGCCGGGGAAATGGCGCCGCGTGAGGCGCTGGACCCGTCGCGCCGGTTGGGCGCCGCCCCATTGACCGACCCGGCAGCGCTCACGCTCATGCCGCCCGTCGCCCGCCACCTGATTGAGGCGAGCAGCGAATTGCATCGTCGCGTGGACCGGCTCGATCAAGCGCAGGCGGACGAAGCGATCGCGGTCGAAAGTCCGGCAAGGTCGCTCCACGCCCGGCTGGCGATGGCGTTCTAACGCCACCGCCAGCGACGAAGGCCGCGTCTCAGAGCTTCAGCCGCGCCCGCGCCGCGAGATATTGCCGCTCGAGCCGATCGACCATGTCGGCCACCGGCTCGACCCGATCGATCACGCCGATGCCCTGGCCCGAACCCCAGATTTCCTTCCAGGCCTTGGGCTTGGCGCCATTGCCGGTGCCGAAATCCATCGTCGAGAGGTCGCCCTCGGGCAGATTGTCCGGGTCCATGCCCGCCGCGACGATCGAGCCGCGCAGGTAATTGCCGTGCACCCCGGTGAACAGGTTGGAATAGACGATGTCGGCAGCTTTGCCGTCGACGATGCCCTGTTTGTACGCCGCCTCGGCATTGGCCTCGACGCTCGCGATGAAGGGCGATCCGATATAACCGAAGTCCGCGCCCATCGCCTGTGCGGCGAGCACCGCGTCGCCGGTCGCGATCGACCCTGACAAAGCGAGCGGACCATCGAACCACTGGCGGATTTCCTGAATGATCGCGAAGGGCGACAGGCGCCCGGCATGGCCGCCGGCGCCCGCTGCGACCGCGATCAGGCCGTCGGCACCCTTTTCGATCGCTTTACGCGCAAAACGGTCGTCGATCACGTCGTGCAGCGTGATGCCGCCCCAGCCGTGCACTGCTGTATTCAGGTCCTCACGCGCGCCGAGCGAGGTGATGATGATCGGCACCTGCCACTTCGCGCAGGTCGCAAGGTCGGCCTCAAGCCGCTCGTTCGAGCGATGCACGATCTGGTTGACCGCGAAGGGTGCCGCCGGCCGATCGGGATTGTCGCGGTTATGCGCGGCCAGTTCCTCGGTGATGCGGTGCAGCCATTCGTCAAGCATCGCCTGCGGCCGGGCATTCAGCGCGGGGAAGGACCCGACGATCCCGGCCTTGCACTGGGCGATAACCAGCTCCGGTCCCGAAATGATGAACAGCGGCGAGCCGATGACGGGGAGCCGCAGGCGATCGAACAGGGGTGGAATGCTCATGTGGGTTTCATAGCGCAACCGAAAGGACTGTCCAGCCACCCTGCGTTTGCTAAGCCCGGTGGAACCGCTAAGGAAACGGTCTGTTCGTTACCGGAGTAACCAGATGAAGCTTCCGCTCGCCGCCGCCCTTTTGCTCGGAACCGCGACTCCGGCCTTTGCCGCAGGGCAATTGCCCACTGGCGTCGCGCCGATTGCGTACAACATCACGGTGCGGCCCGATGCGAAGGCGATGACCTTTTCGGGTGAGGAAGACGTCACGATCGCGGTTGAGAAGGCGACCAGGACGATCGTGCTGAATGCCGCAGATCTAAAAATCGCCAGCGCCACGCTCGACGGGCAGGCCATTCCCTTCACGCTCGACTCGACGAAGCAGCAATTGACGCTGACCGCGCCCACGCTGGTTTCGGCGGGCGAGCACAAGCTCCACTTCGCCTGGACTGGGACGATCAACACCTCTGCGGCGGGATTCTTCGGGATCGACTACACCAATCAGGACGGCTCCGCCGCGCGAATGCTGGCCACGCAGTTCGAGGCACCCGATGCGCGCCGCTTCGCGCCGATGTGGGACGAACCGGCCTATAAGGCGACCTTCACCCTCAGCGCCGTCGCACCCGGGGACCAGCTCGCCTTTTCGAACATGCCGACCGTCAGCGTGACGAAGCAGGATGACGGCACCAAGCTGTACCGCTTCGCCGAAACGCCGAAGATGTCGAGTTATCTGCTTTTCCTCGGCATGGGGGACATGGAGCGGAAGACCGTGATGGCCGGCAACACCGAGATCGGCGTGATCACCCGTCGCGGCGTCGTCGATCAGGGGGATTATGCGCTGGCCCAAGCCAAGCGGCTGCTGACCTATTACAACGACTATTTCGGTCAGCCCTATCCGCTCCCCAAGCTCGACATGATCGCCGGCCCCGGCTCCTCGCAATTTTTTGGCGCGATGGAGAATTGGGGCGCGATCTTCTATTTCGAGCCCGAGCTTCTGGATGACCAGAAGCGCGCGACGCAGAGCGGCAAGCAGCGCATCTACACCGTCGTCGCGCACGAAATGGCGCACCAATGGTTCGGCGATCTCGTCACGATGCGGTGGTGGGACGATCTCTGGCTGAACGAGGGGTTCGCCTCGTGGATGGAGAATAAGAGCAGCGTCGATCTCAATCCCGAATGGTATGCCGCCGCCACTGCCGTCGCGCAGGACCGCGAAGGCGCGCTGCAGGCCGATTCGACCGCCGCCACGCACCCGATCATCCGGAAGATCGAAACGGTCGACCAGATCGGCGAAGCGTTCGACGGGATCACCTATCTGAAGGGTCAGGCGGTGATCGGGATGCTCGAATTGACGCTCGGGCCCGATAAATTCCGCGACGGCATCCGCCGTTATATGGCGAAATACAAATATTCGAACACCGCGACCGACCAATTGTGGACCGAGCTTTCCGCGGCGGCGGGCACGCCGGTCGCGCCGGTCGCGCATGACTTCACGCTGCAGCCGGGCGTCCCGCTCGTCACCATGACCGGCGCGCGTTGCGTTGCGGGTAGCACGCGCGTGACGCTCAGCCAGTCGCGCTTCGGCTATGACGCGACCGCCAAGGCCGCACAGAACTGGCGTGTGCCGTTGACCGTCGGCGTAGTGGGGCAACCGACGACCAGCGTGACGGTGCGCGGCGCGGCGGCGACGCCGGTCACCCTTCAGGGCTGCGGGACGGTGGTGCTCAACCACGGCAAGCAAAGCTATGCGCGCGTTGCCTATAACGCGGCGGGTCACGCGGCGATCGTGCGCGATTTCAACACGCTCGCGCTGACCGACCAGCTCGGCACGCTCGGCGACGATTTCGCGCTGGCCAAGGGCGGCAACCAGAAGCTCGACCGCTATTTTGCGGATGTCGGGGCAGTAGGCCCCGATGCCAATCCGCTATTGTGGCAGACGATCGCAGAACAGCTGGCCGATCTAAGCCGTCGTCTGCCCAAGGGCGCGATGCAGGACGCGATGCGCAAGCGCGTCGCGGCGACGCTGGCACCGGTCATGCAGCGCGTCGGCTTTGCCGCGGCAAAGGATGAATCGCCGCTCGTCTCGACGCTGCGCGAGACGCTGATCCTGGTCCTGGGCGACGTTGGTGATGCCGACGTAGCAGCAAAGGCCCGTAGCTATGTCGCGGCGTTGAAGAACGACCCGCAAGCGATCCCGGCGGCGATCCGCGCGCCGATCCTCGGCACCTATGCCAGCAACGCCACGCCGGAAGAGTGGGACGCGCTGCTCGCGCTCGCCAATGCCGAGAAGAACCCGGTGGTGAAGAATGGCTATATCCGCCTGCTCGGTGCGGCGGATGACGATGCGCTCGCCAAGCGGGCGCTCGGCCTGATGGAAAGCGATCGGCTGACGCCGCCGCAAAAGGCGAGCTTGCTGCGCGCGATCGCCAATGGTCATCCCGACCTCGCGTTCAATTATGCCGTGTCGCACCTGACGCTGGTCAACATGCTGATCGAAACCAGTAACCGTGCCGGCTTTATCGCCAGCCTTGGCGGCGGGTCCGACGATCCGGCGATGCCGGGCAAGATCACCGCGTACGCCACTGCCAACTTGCCGGCTGCGGCACGCGGCGGCGCGAAGGCGACCGTGGCATCGATGGCGGCGCGGCGGATGGTCAACGCCCGCATCCGCGCCGACATCGCGAAATGGGCGCTCGGCCGGTCCTAATCGACCCGTTTGAGCCCGACGGCATATTTGCGGGCGTTGGCGACATAATGGTCCGCCGACGCCTGCAACATCGCGTTGGTGCTCTCATCGAGCGTACGCACCGCGCGCGCGGGTGATCCGACGATCAGGCTGCCCGGCGGAAACACCTTGCCCTCGGTCACCAGCGCGCCTGCGCCGACGATGCAGCCATCGCCGATCTCCGCGCGGTTGAGCACGATCGCGCCCATCCCGATCAGCACCCGGTCCCCGATCGTGCAGCCGTGCAGGATCGCGTGGTGACCCACCGTGCAATCGCTCCCGATCGTCAGCGGCGCGCCATGATCGGAATGGCACATCGCGCCTTCCTGGATATTGCTGCGCTCCCCCACGATCATCGGCGTATTGTCGCCGCGGATCACCGCACCGAACCAGATGCCGACATCGTCGCCCAATCGCACGTCACCGATCAGATCGGCGCTGGGGGCGACCCAGGCGTTCGCGCCGAGGGTAGGGCGTTTCCCGTCGATTTCGTAAAGCGGCATGATGTCCCGTCTCTCCTGACCCTGTCGACCAACCTTGGCGCAGCGCACACCCGAAGAACAGCCCCGCCGCCGCTCGCCCCGGCGGCGCATTTGCTCTAACGCCGCGCAATGTCGCTCCATATTTACGTCGATGCCTATGCCTGCCCGGTGAAGGACGAGATCTACAAGGTCGCGCTCCGCCGTGAAGTCGCCGTGACGATCGTCAGCAACAGCCCGATCCGCATTCCAATCCACCCCTTGCTATCGCGAATCGTGGTCGGCGCCGGGTTCGACGAGGCCGATGACTGGATCGCTGAGCGTGCCGATTCGGCAAGCGTCGTGGTGACGGGGGATATCCTGCTCGCCGATCGCTGCCTGAAGGCGGGGGCTGCGGTGCTCGCGCCGAACGGTAAGCCTTTCACCACCGCCTCGATCGGCAATGCCATTGCGGTCCGCGCGATCATGGCCGATCTGCGGGCGGGCGGCGATGCGGTCGGTGGCCCGCCGCCTTTTGCAAAGACCGATCGATCACGGTTCCTGTCGGCGCTCGACGAAATCTTGGTTCGGATGGCGCGGCGATAACCGTCGGGCTGGACAAGCCAGCATCCATCGCTTTAAGGGCGTGCGCAGCAGACGGCGCGAACGCCCGGCTGTACCGTTCGCCCGGCACGAAAGCCCGGCAGCGGGCGCGTAGCTCAGTGGTAGAGCACACCCTTCACACGGGTGGGGTCGTAGGTTCAATCCCTACCGCGCCCACCATCACCGAAAAGGCCCGCCGCTCCGGATCTGGAGCGGCGGGCCTTTTGGTACTTTCGCCAACGCTTAGAAGTTCACGCTCAACCCGAAGTTGAAGATCGTGCCGGCGTTGTTGCGGTTGTAATAGACACGGTTCTTCCCGTTCTGCTGATATTCCTGATATTTGGTCCCGGTGATGTTGCGCACTTCGAACTTCATCTCGGTATCCACACCCGCGATTTTGACACCCTGGCGCGCCACGAAATCGAGGTGGATGCCGGGCTCTTCATAGATATCCGGCTGGCCCGACGGCCCACGCCGCGTCACGCGCTTGCTGGCATAGGAGAGCAGGAAGGTCTGCTGCGACAGGTGATCCTTTTCCTCCAGCCCGAACTGCAGGTTGACCAGGTGATCCGACTGGCCGGTCAGCGGCGTGCCGTTGCGGAACAACTGGTTGGCGTTGGTCAGCGACAGCGGATAGGCGTTGATCGGGTCGTTCGGCCCGACCAGGATCTTCGATTTGGTGAAGGTATAATTGGCGATCGCCAGCAGGCGCCGCTTGGTGAAGAAGTCGCTGCCCGACAGCCAGTCCATCGGGAAATATTTCTGCGTCTCGATCTCCGCGCCATAGAGATCGGCCTTGGGCGCATTAGCGAAGCGGTTGGTCAGCGTGTTGCCATTGTCGTCGGCATAGACCTCGATCGGCTTGTCGATCCGCTTGTAGAAGCCCGAGAGCGAGACGCGCTGATCGCGCGCGAAATACCATTCATAGCGCGCTTCGGCATTATAGAGCTGGCTGTCGACCAGCAGCGGGTTGCCCTGCACGGCGGTATTCTGTTCGGGATCGAAATAGGTCTGGAACACGAGCTCGCGGAACTGCGGCCGGGCGATCGTCTTCGATCCGCTGACGCGGAACTGCATATCGGGCGCAAGCTGATAGGTCAGGGTCGCGGCCGGCAGCCAGTAATTGCGGTTGAGGTTCGTCGCCGGCGGCAGGATCGTCGCCGTGGTATAGACCGTCACGGGCGCGACGGTTTGCTTCGCGGTCTCGTATCGCACGCCGAGCGTGGCGCTCAGCTTCGGGGTAATCTGCGCCTGCACCTGGCCGTAAGCGGCGTGGATGCGCAACTTTGCGTCAAAGGTCGGGTTGCCGCCAAGATTGTCCTCGATCCGCACGAAGAAATCCTTGCCCGGGAACGCCGTCACGACCGCCGAACCCAGCAGCAGATCGGGACGCAACAACGTCACCGCCTGCGGTAGCTGACCATTTTGACGGAAGGCGAATTCGCGCACTTCGGTGCGACGCTTCGTGTCGGTGTACGCATAGCCGATCGTCGCGGTGATCCCGGGGCTGATCTTGTATCCGAGATCGACCCCGCCCGCGTACAGGTCTTCGTTCAGGTTCGAAAAGCCGATCGTCGCGCCATTCGGGCGCGCGCCGACGCCGAGCGAGTTGGCGTAGCATCCATTCAGACTGGTGTTGTCACAGGCGAAGTTTGCATCGCGTGCGTAGGTGACGCCGATCTCGTTCGGCGATTCACGTTGCGTATTGGCGTACGTGCCCCGCACATCGAGCGATAGCTCGGGCGTGAGCTTGAACTCGCCCACCAACTGCGTGTCGATCAGCTGCCGTTCGAACCAGGCGGTGTCCTGCTCCTGCACGATGATGTTGGACCCGAAATTCCGGACCGTCGTGCCAACGCCCAGACGAGTTTGCTTCAGCGTGTCGCGAATGTAGAGCGTGGTTTCGCGGATCTTGTTCTGCCCGAATTCGAGGCTGAGCCCGAGCATCCCGTTCACGACGAGGCGGTTGTCGGTGATGACGCGCTCGAAATTGCGGTCGAGCTGCGACAGATCGGTCGAATTCGCCGTCTGCTGCGTGGTATCGCGCGTGCGCCACTTGTTGCTATACCCTGCGGTCGCGATCACGCCGAGGGTCGTGCCGCCCAGATCGAACGACTTGCCGCCGGTGATGTTGGCGCTCCAATTCGGCGGCAATGCCTTGTTGCGCTGGATCACGGCATTGCGACCGTTGATCAATTGCGCGGCGATCGCGGTGTTGTCGGCATTCGACAGCTCGGCGATCTGCTTGCCGCTTTTCAGGAAGGCCGCCAGCAACGGTGCGGTGTTGCGTTGGCCATTGTCGAACCCGGTCCAGTCGCTGGAGCTGCCGAAATAGGTATAGCCGAGCTGGCCCGTGGTAACGGTGTCGAGCCCGATCCCGGCGCCGATCGACAGGAACGGCTTTTTGGGAACCGCCTTGGTCGTCAAATTGATGACGCCGCCGCCGAACTCACCCGGGAAATTGGCCGAATAGGTTTTCTGGACAAGCGATGATGCGATGACGCTGGTCGGGAAGATGTCGAGCGGTACGACGCGCTTGAGCGGTTCGGGGCTGGGCAGCGGCGAGCCGTTGAGCAAGGCGAGCGAGTAGCGATCGCCCAGGCCGCGCACGTAAACGAATCCGTTCCCGACCACGCTGAGCCCCGTCACGCGCGACAGCGATCCGGCGATATCGCCTTCGCCGGTGCGCGCGATGTCGGCGCTCGACAGGACCGAGACGACCTGCGGGGCGGAACGCGCGATGTTGCGATTGCGCTGGCCGGTGACGACGATGTCGGTGTTGCCGCCTGGGACCGAAATCTCGGGTGCGGCGGGTTCGGGCGTGTGCGTCGCAGGCGTGCCCGGGGCACTCGTCTGGTCGGCCGTATCAGCGGGGGAGGAGGGGGCTGGCGCGGCCGAAGTCGGCGCGTTCGGCGAAGCCTGGGCCCGCGCGACCGACGGCGCGATCAGCGCGGATGAAAACAGCAATAGGCTCGCAAAGCTCACTGGCTTCGGCATCGTTAACCCCCTTTAGAAATCCGAAAAGGGGCGGAGCGTCGCACGCGCGACGCCCCGCCCCATGTCACGCAGTCGAGATCAGATCGTCGGCAGCGTGGTGCAATTGCCCGTCAGGCTGGTGCCGAGCGCGGCGGTCGTGCTGTTGCAGGTCCAGCCCTGGTACCACGTATCGGCCGCATCCTTGACTGCACCGATGTAGGTCGTCTTGTCGAAGAAGCCGGCCGGGGTGACGGTGATGCCGTTGAACACACGGCCGTTCAGCGTGGTCTGATCGAACGGTGTCACTGCGGTTTCGTTCGCGCCGTTGATGAACAGGTTGGTCAGCGTCGGCGTGTAGGTCGTCGCATTGTTGTTGGCACCGCCATTGAACAACGCGGCGACGTCGGCGTCGGCCAGCGTCTGGCCGCTGAGCGGCGAGCCGATGAACGGACGCGAGCTCAGGCACTGCATAACGACCGAACGGAACACGGGGGCACCGCTTTCATCGTTAGCCGCAGTTACCGTTGCATCGGCCGTGCGCGAGTCGCTGATGCGCAGACACGAATGCAGCGGGTTGGTCACCAGGATCGAGTTGACCAGCGTATAGTCGGTCGCGCCGCGCAGTAGGATTGCCGCCTGATCGGCATTGCCCGGGCCCGTACGGTCGATGAAAGTCGCGTTCGACACCGTGGTGTTCTGGCGCGGATTGTCGTTGACCGAATTGTTGTCGGTGTCCGCTTCGATCATGGCATCGGCGCCCTGGGCAAGGCTGCCAGCGCGCTGTGCCACGATGACGTACTGGAAGTTCGCCTTCGTGCCCACGTCGGTATCGAGATTGTCGTCTTCGGACGCGATCGACACATAATATTTCATGCCGACATGGCCGCCGAAGAACTCTGCGCCATCGTCCGAGCTGTTGAACGACTGGATATGGTCGAGGACCGTGCCTTCGCCAACGCCCTGTGTGGTGAGCGACTGCAGTTCGGACGCCGCCGACAGGACGAAGCCCGAGTAGCGGATCTGCACATAGCTCATGCGGCCGCTGTTATCGAGATTGTTGGTGCCGCCGTAGAGCGCCGGGTCAACCGCGCCTTCGGTCTGGCGTTCGCAGGAGGTGGTGCCGGCATTGGGCGAGCTGCCATTGGCGAGTGCGGGCGAGCCCGGAACCGCGCAATCGGTGATCTGCGCACGGCCCGAAAGCACGACGCCGCCCCACTGACCCGACGAGCTGTCGGTGTTCAGCCCGAGGACGTTGTCGCGGCTGGTAAAGACGATGGGGGCGGTTGCGGTGCCGACGGCGTTGATCTTGTTGCCGCGATTGACGTTCAGCCAGCTCGCACCCGAAGCGGCATAGATCACCACGCCGGGCTGGATCGTCAGCGTGACGTTCGAATCGGCGGTCAGCGTGCGGCTGGTGCCGTCCGGCTGGGTCACGACGCGGGTGTTGGTCGAACTGAGCGGCGTCGGGCCATTGTCATAGCCGACATCGACACGGCCGGGCAGGAGATACAGCAGGCCAGGGATGCGCGTGAGGTTGGTGCTCGACACGATCCGCGCCGGCAGCGCGCAGACGCGATACGTGCCGGTCGGTCCGGTGATCGTGCCACGGTCGCTCAGCCCTTGCGCATCGGCGATCGTGGGGCAACCCGTTGCCGGGGTGACGAGCGTGGCAGTCGGCGTTGGCGTAGGCGAGGGGGCCGGGGTCGGCGCGGGGTTGTTGATGATGCTGATGTTGCCGCCGGTGCCGGGCGAGGCGATGTCATTCGCGCCGCAACCGCCAAGCGCGGCGATCGACACGGTCGCAATCAACATGCGACGCAAATTCGAATTGGTCATGGTCCCTGTCTCCAGCTCGCTGAACCGCCTGGCTGGCGGCATTCATCAGACGATGCAGTCGCGAGTTGGCTCGCCCCCTCGCATCCTCATCGAGGGGCGCTCTAGGATCGGTATGTGACTCGCTAAGTGACTTTTCGTGACAGATCGGTAGCGGTTGCGTGACAGATTTATGGCGCACGCAACGCGTGGCGTTTCAACTCGCCCAGCCCCAGGGACGTTCGCGAAACCACTTGGTTACGACATATTTGGTTCCGGCGCGGACTTTCATGCCGTGGTGCATCGTCGCTGGATTGAGCGTGCCGTCGGGGCGGCGGTTGTTCCACGCCAGCAGTTTGCCGGTCTCGGGTTTGACGATCTTGTCGATCGCCATGAACCGCGTCGCCCCGCCCGCCGCCGGTTCGTTCAGATAGATCATCACCGTCCAGGTGCGGTTGCCCGCGAAGCCGCAATATTTCTCGAAGTCCAGCCCGTTCGGCTCGAAATAATCGGTGTGCTGCTTGAACTCCTGCCCGACGGCGTAGCGCTGCCCCTGGATCGGCTCGCCATGCACCGGGTCGAGCCCGGTAAACGCCGAAATCCGGGCGTTGAGCGCGATTGTCAGCGGATCGTCGGGCGGAAGGTCGCCGGTCTCGCTGGTGCGATAGGTCGGGTCGCCGTTGAAATCCGAGACCGTGGAGGGACGCCGGGTCGCGTCCACTGCGTCGCAGATCTGCGCGCACATCTCGGCATCGAGGAAATGGCGGCGGATGAACAGCGTCAGCTTGGGGCTCGGCACGCGCTGTACGCCGGGCTGGGCGAGCATATGGGCGACCACCGTTTCGGAAGGGTGGCCCGATCCGAGATTGGGCGCGTGCGTCATTGCTGCTTATTGCCAAAGCGATTGCGGCATTTCCAGCGACTTGGCGTCTGGGCCCGGATATGACGGGCGGCTTCACACGAATGACGCGGGACTGTAACACTCGCCCCCTAGCAGGGTCATGATCGGGGATGGTTGCCGGATGCGGTTGGTTTTGGATGCGCGGGCGCGAGCCATCTTGCGACGCGTACCCGTCACGAAAGTCTATACCGGTGTCGAGCTGTTGCTGATCGCGCTGCTCGCTATTCAATGCGCGCGCCTCGTCTGGGTGGTGATCACGCCGGTCGGTCCGGTCGGCAACTGGAAGCCGGAACAGGCGGGCATCGCCGGTTCTCCGCAAGCAATCCTGCGCAGCTTCGATCCCTTCTTCCTGATCAGCGGCGGTGACGCAGCCGGGCCGAGCGTTGTCACCACGTTGCAACTGACCTTGTTCGGCACCCGGCTCGACGAGGCGCAAGGCGGCGGTTCCGCGATCATCGCCGGGCCGGACGGCGTACAGCAAAGCATTGGCGTGGGGCAGGAAATCATGCCCGGGGTGAAACTCAAATCGGTCGCGTTCGATCATGTGACGATCGACCGTGGCGGCTCTTCCGAAGATCTGTTCATCGTCCAGCCCGATCAGGCACCGGCCGCCCCACCGGCCCCGAACGGCCCCCCGCTGATCGGTGGGGTCGACGCCGCCCCGCCGCCCGGAGCCCCGCCTGCACCGGGCGGCCCGATCGGTGCGCAAGGCATCACCGTTGCTCAGTTGAAGGCCGATGTCGGCTTCATCCCGCGTATCGACAATGGCCGTGTCAGCGGCTTGACCGTGCGCGCTCAGGGCTCGGGCGCGGCGTTTCGCGCGGCGGGGTTGCGCGACGGCGACGTCGTGACGCAGATCGGCGGGCGACCGGTCAGCGGCCAGGCCGATATCGAGCGGATCGCCACACAATATGCCAAAGGCGGCGTGCTATCGACCACGGTCGAGCGCGGCGGCAATACCATTCCACTTGCCATCACGATTGCGGGGCCATGAAGAAACTAATACTCGGCCCGTTGCTGGCCCTGACATGCGTAGGCACCGCGCTGGCGCAGACGTCGATGAACGTGCGCGATGCCGATATTCGCGCCTTCATCGCCGATGCCGCGCGCGTGACCGGGCGGACCTTCATCATCGACGCGCGCGTGAGCGGCAAGGTGACGGTGGTGACCGATCACCCCGTCTCCAAATCCGAATATTTCGAGATTTTTCTGTCGACGCTGCGCTCGAACGGCCTGATCGCCGTGCCGACCGGCAATGGCGCGTTCCGCATCCAGCCGGTCGATAACGCCGCCGCACAGCCGAGCCGCGTCGGCGCGCGCGGGGCGCAGTCGAACAGCTTCGTCACCGAAGTGGTGCGCTTGCGCTCGATCGAGGCTTCGACCGCGGTCGATACGGTGCGCGGGCTCGTCTCGGCGCAAGGCTCGGTCACCGCGAACCGCGGCGGCAACAGCCTCGTGATCGTCGATTTCGCCGACAACATCCGCCGCGTGCGAGAGGTGCTGCGCCGGATCGACGCGGATACCTCCTCGACCCGCGTCATCGCGCTGAAAAATGCCGGCGCACGCGAGATCGCCACGGCGCTTCAGGCGCTCACCGGGCAGGGCGGCGGCGGGGCAGGGGGCGCCGGTCCCTCGACCGGGGTCAGCGTCGTCGCGATCGCCAGCTCCAATTCGGTCGCGATCCGTGGCGATGCCAACTCCGTCGCGCGGCTCGCCGCCGTCGCGGAGGATCTCGATCGGCGCGCTAAGAACGGCACCGAGATCAAGGTCATCTTCCTCGAAAACGCCGATGCCGAGCAGCTCTTGCCCGTGCTGCAGCAACTCGTCGGACAGACCCCGTCGCCGATCACCAATCAACAGCTTTCGGCCTCGACCTTCGGCAGCAACAGCAACCAGCAATCGAGCGGCAGCGGGTTTCAGCCGACCGCGCGTTCCGCACCCGTCCAGACCGCGCAGCAGGATGTCGGCGGCAGCGGCGGCCAGCAGGGGCAGGCGGCGATTACCGCCGGCGGCCGCTCGGCCTCGGTCGTGACCCGCTTCGTCGGCGCCAATGCGATCGTGATTGCCGCGCCCGCCGAGGTGCAGCGCCAACTCGCCGACGTCGTGCGCCAACTCGATACCCGTCGCGAGCAGGTGCTGGTCGAGGCGATCGTCGCCGAAGTGTCCGATCAAACCGCCAGCCAGCTCGGCGCGCAATTCGCGATCGCCAATATCAAGGGCGGCGTGTTCGCGGCATCGAGTTTCCAGAACACCGCGCCGAGCCTCCTCACCATCGCCGGTGCGATCGGCGCGCGCGAACTCAGCACGACGACCACGACGATCAACGGCAGCACCGTCACCACCAGCACCAACAGCGCCGCCAGTGATTCGCTGCAGCAATCCGCGCTGCAATCGATCCTCGGCGCAAGCGGCGGTTTCGGCGGCTGGGCTGGCAAGATCGGCGACACGGTGTTCGGGTCGATCATCAACGCGGTGAAGAGCGACACGACTTCCAACCTGCTGCAAGTCCCGCATCTCGTCATGCTCGACAATCAGGAGGCGCACAGCCTGGTGGGCCAGGAAATCCCGATCACGACGGGCCAGGCGCTGTCGACCAATTTCGACAACGCCTTCCGCACCACCCAGCGCGAGAACGTCGGCATCGAGCTGACCGTGCGCCCGCAGGTCAATTCGAGCGGCACGGTGAAGCTGAACCTCCGGCTCGAGGTCAGCTCGATTGCCGGGCCGGTGTCGAGCGACAATAGCGACCTGATCCTCAACAAGCGGGAGGTCGAAACCGTCCGCACCGTCGACGATGGCGACATCGCGGTGATCAGCGGCCTGCTAGACGACAATGAGCGCCGTACGATCGAGAAAATCCCGCTGCTCGGCGACATTCCGGGCCTCGGCAATCTGTTCCGGTCCAAGGCCAAGTCGCGGACCAAGACCAATCTGATGATCTTCATCCGCCCGACGATCCTGCGCAGCGCTGACGACAGCCGCAAGCTGACCGAACAGCGCTACGGCTATCTGCGCCTGCAGCAGGGCCTCGCCTCGCCGAACGAGGAGCCATCGATCGATCAGCTCGTGCGCGATTATCTCGGCACCACGCCGCCCATTCCGAGTGCGCCGGTGCCCGGCAATATCGAGGACCCGCGGATCTCGGTGCCGATTCAGCGCAGTTCGAGCACGGTCATAAAGACGAAGCGGAGCCGGTAAGGTGGAGATCGAGCCAGGCGCGGCGACTTCTTCTCCCCCTCCCGCTTGCGGGAGGGGCTGGGGGAGGGCAGCGCAACAAGCACAATCGCATTCGGAGCGTCCCCTCCCCCGCCCCCTCCCGCGAGCGGGAGGGGAGTCGAAATCCCCAACGTCACCATCCCCTACGCCTTCGCCCGGCGGTTCGGCGTGGTGCTCGACCCCGGCTCGGACTCGCATTTCGCCGTGGCGATGCGGGAAGGGGCCGATCCCAAGGTGCTGCTCGAACTGCGCCGCCACCTCGCGCGCCCGTTCGACGTCGGCTTCGTGACGGCAACCGAATTCGACCGGCTGCTGTCCGAAGCCTATGCGATGGACGGGCAAGCTGCGGCGATGGCGGCCGGTACGCTCGGCCTCGGCGATGAGCTCGACATGCTCGCCGATCATTTGCCCACCGCCGATGATTTGCTCGACACCGCCGATGATGCCCCTGCGATCCGCCTGATCAACGGCATCATCGCCGATGCCGCGCGCAATGGCGTGTCGGACATCCATATTGAGCCGTATGAAACTGGCCTCGTCGTGCGGATGCGGATCGACGGCGTGCTGCGCGAGACACTGCGGATGCCGCCGCACGTCGCGCCGGTGGTGGTCAGCCGCGTGAAGGTGATGGCACGGCTCGATATTGCCGAACGGCGCGTGCCGCAGGACGGGCGCATCGGCCTGACGCTCGGCGGCAAATTGCTCGACGTGCGCGTGTCCACGCTGCCGTCCCGGGCGGGCGAGCGCGTCGTGCTGCGTATTCTCGACAAGGAAAATGCCGGGATCACGCTCGACGTGCTCGGCATGTCGCCGACGATCAACCACTTGCTCAAGGAAGCGATTACCGAGCCCAACGGCATCATCCTCGTCACCGGGCCGACCGGATCGGGTAAAACCACGACGCTCTATGCCGCGATGCGCCTGCTCAACGATGGCAGCCGCAATATTCTGACGGTCGAGGACCCGGTCGAATATGCGATGGAGGGGATCGGTCAGACGCAGGTCAATCCCAAGGTCGGGCTGACCTTCGCCGCGGGCCTTCGCGCGATCCTGCGCCAGGATCCCGACGTGGTGATGGTCGGCGAAATCCGCGATCGCGAGACGGCGGAGATCGCGGTGCAGGCGTCGCTCACCGGGCATCTCGTGCTCTCCACCGTCCACACCAATGACGCGGTCGGCGCGATCACGCGAATGCGCGACATGAAGGTCGAGCCGTTCCTGCTCGCCTCTACGCTCCGCGCGGTGATCGCGCAGCGGCTGGTGCGGCGGCTGTGCGACAATTGCCGCAAGCCGGTGCAGGCGGAAGGCTCGGTCTCGGCCTTGCTCGGCTTCGATTCGGGCACGATCGTCTATGAGGCGGTCGGCTGCGAAATATGTCAGGGCACCGGCTTCAAGGGCCGCGTCGGCGTCTATGAAGCGATCCGCATCGACGAGACGATTCGCCGCATGATCAACGAAGGCGGCGACGAAGCGCTGATCGCGCGCCACGCCTTCCTCCACGCGCCCACGCTCGGCGGCGCGGCGCGGCAGCTCGTTCGCGACGGCATCACCACGCCGGAGGAAGCCGTCCGTGTCTCGCGCCGCGACATGGCGGATGCCGAAGCGCCGATGGTGCTGCCGGAGCCCGAAGCGGCCGATGGCTGATTTCTTTCTTCTTGCTCCCCTCCCCGGAAAGGAGGGGCTGCCCGATCAACTCCCCTCCCTGGAAGGGAGGGGCGGGGGGTGGGTCGGCCCGTGGCAGCGGTTGACCTCTCTTCGCACCAACCCACCCCCGACCCCTCCCTTCCAGGGAGGGGAAATAAGTGGCTGACTTCGATTACCTCGTGATCGACACCAAGGGCCGCGAGGTGCGCGGGCATATCGCCGCGCCCTCGATCGACGAGGCGCGCTCGGCGCTCGATCGGCGGCGGCTGTATGTCGTCAAGGTCGAACCCGGCTCGGGCCGCCCGGCGAAGGGAAAACCGCTGCTGTCCGATCTGCGGATCGGCCGCGCGAAGATGAGCACCAAGCAGTTGACGCTCTTCACGCGCCAGCTCGCCACGCTCAACCGCGTGTCCCCGCTCGAAGAGTCGCTCCGCACGATCAGCCGCCAGACCGAACAGGAGCATGTCCGCGCGATCGTCGATTCGGTCCATGCGGGCGTGATGGAGGGGCGCCGCCTGCACGAGGCGATGGCGCGCGAGGGGAAGAGCTTCCCGCCGCTCTACCGCGCGATGGTGTCGGCGGGCGAAAGCTCTGGCTCGCTTCCTGTGATCCTCGAACGCTTGTCGGTGCTGCTCGAACGACAGGCCGAGATGAACGGCAAGATATTGACCACGCTCGCTTATCCGTCGGTACTGGCGGTGGTGGCGATGGCGGTGGTGACCGCGCTGATGGTGTTCGTCGTGCCCCAAGTGGTCGAACAATTCGACACGGTCGGGCAGGAATTGCCCTTCCTCACCCGCGCCGTGATGGGGGTGTCAAGCTTCCTTGTCAGCTACTGGTGGGTGCTGCTTGTGGGTGGCACTTTCGCAACTTTCGGCCTGTGGCGCGCGCTCAAGAACCCGCGCATCAAGCTGGCGTTCGACAGCCGCATCCTCAAGCTCCCGCTGCTTGGCCGCCTCCTGCGCGATCTCCACGCCGCACGCATGGCCCGCACGCTGGCGACGATGGTCGCAAGCCGCCTGCCGCTGCTCGAGGGGCTGACGCTTACCGGCGGGACGATCCACAACCTCCGGCTGAAACAAGCCTCGGACGAGATCATCGACGCGATCCGCGGCGGCGGCAGCCTCTCGGCGGCGATGCGGCGGACCGGCGTATTCCCCCCGCTGCTGACCTACCTCGCCGCCTCGGGCGAGACGGCCGGGCAGCTCGACGATATGCTGGAACGCGCCGCCGACTATCTCGAACGCGAGTTCGACCGCTTCACCACGACGGCGCTGTCGCTGCTCGAACCGCTGATCATCGTCGTGATGGGCGGTGTCGTCGCGACGATCGTGCTATCGATCCTGCTCCCGATCCTGCAACTCAACACGCTTGCCGGACAATGAGGTCTGCTATGTCCCAATCCCCTGCTACCACCCGCGTCCGCCCGTCCGAACAGGGCTTCACGCTGATCGAACTGATGGTGGTGATCGTCATCCTCGGACTGCTCGCCGCGATCGTCACGTTCAACGTCCTGCCGCTCGGCGACCGCGGCAAGATTACCAAGGCCAAGGCCGACATCTCGACGATCGAAAGCGCGCTCGATCTCTACAAGCTGCAGAATGACGGCTATCCGTCGAATACCGACGGGCTGCAGGCGCTGGTGTCGCCGCCAGCCGATGCCGATCCGGCCAAATATCAGCGCGGCGGCTACATCAAGAAACTGCCGCAGGATCCGTGGGGCCGCCCGTATCTCTATGCCGCACCGGGCGAGCATGGCGAGGTCGATGTCTGGACTCTCGGCGCCGACAAGAAGCCGGGGGGCGAGGGCCCCAATGCCGACATCGGAAACTGGCAATAACACCCGATGCGGCACCACCGCGCCCCGGCCCGCGAGAGCGGTTTCACGCTGATCGAGCTGATGATCGTGATCACGATCATCGGCCTGGCGAGCGCGGCGGTGGTGCTTGCCTTGCCCGATCCGCGCGGTCGCCTGCAGGACGAGGCTGAGCGCTTCGCCGCCCGCGCCCGTGCCGCGCACGATCTTGCAATCGTCACCGCGCGCCCGATCAGCGTGTGGGTCTCGGCGGGCGGCTATGGTTTCGATGAACGGCGCGACGGTGCCTGGGTCGCGATGGCCGATCGCCCGTTGCGCGTCACGCAGTGGAGCAAAGGTACGCGCGCGGAGCCGAGCACAAGCGCCACGCGTGATCGGCTGTTGTTCGATCCGACCGGTATTGCGGACCGGCCGCTCGACGTAACGCTCGCGCGCGCTGATCAGACGGTCGTGATCCATGTGGGCACCGACGGCAAGGTCCGCATCGGTGGATAAACCGTCGCTCCCCGAACAGGGTTTCACCCTGATCGAGATGATGGTCGCGCTAGCGGTGTTCAGCCTGGCCGCGCTCGCCCTGATCCGGCTGGAAGGCGCAACGATCCGGGGCGCGGGGGCGCTCGACACGACGCTGATGGCGCAGATGGTCGCGCGCAACGTGGCGTATGAAGCGCTGACCGACGCCCGTGCGCCCGCGATCGGCATTGCGAATGGGGCTGACGTGAACGGCGGCAGGCGCTGGAGCTGGACCCGCGTGACGCAACCGACCGGCGACACGCGCATCCTGCGCATCACCGTGTCGGTGACCGATGCAAGCGGCCGGACCTCCGGGCAACTCACCGTGGTGCGCGACGGGGCGACCAAACAATGACGCGCTCGCCCGCGCCGCGTGAGGCCGGCTTCACGCTGGTCGAGGTGATGATCTCGCTGCTGATCTTCGGCTTGCTCGCCGCCGCCGGGGTCGCGTTGCTGTCATTCGCGGTGCGCGCGCAGGGGGCGACGGGCGTAAAGCTCGAGCACGTCTCCGCGATGAATCGGCTGACCTCGATCCTGACCGCCGACCTGGCGCAGGCGTCGATCCGCCAGACACGCGGGCTGGGCGGCGAGGTGCTGCCCGTCTTCACCGGCGAATCGGGCGCGAACGGGACCACGATGTTGCGGTTTGTGCGCGACGGGTGGAGCAATCTCGACGGCGCGCCACGTGCGTCAGAGCAAAAGGTCGAATATGCGATCGTCGATGGCGCGCTGGTGCGGATCGCCTATCCGATGCTCGATGGTGCCGCGCCGCTGCCGCCGACCGCGATGCTCGACCATGTCCGCCAGATCGCGCTTCGCTACCGCATCAACGGCGCGTGGAGCGACCGTTGGACCGGAACGCCGCAATTCCCGGTGCCCGCCGCGCTCGAACTGCGGTTGCAAACCGACGATGGCGTCGAGACGCGGCAAATGTTTCTGGTCGGCACCGGTTATGGAAAGCGAGTCGATGCCGCGGCGCGCTGACCCGCACTCCGAGCGCGGGGCGGCTTTGCTGACCGTGTTGCTGCTCGTCGCGGTCATTGCGGTTCTGGCCGGGACCGCGCTGGAAAAGCTCCGGCTGGCGACCCGGCTCGGCAGCAACGCCGTCGCGCTCGATCAGGCGCGCGCTTATTCCTACGCCGCGGAAACGCTGGCAGTGGTGAAGGTGACCGATCTGCTGCTGAAGGCCGAGGATAAGGTCACGCTGCAAGGGGATTGGAGCGGCAAGCGCATACCCTTGCCAGTGCCCAATGGCCGTGCGAGCGCAGTCGTGGTCGATGGCGGCAATTGCTTCAACCTCAATAGCCTCGTGACCGAAACGGGGCCGGGGGTGTACGCCGCCTTCACGCCGGCACGGATCCAGTTCGCGCGGTTGATCCGGTTGGTCGATCCCGCGGCGCGTTCCCCCGATGCGATCGCCGCCGCTGCGTCCGACTGGATCGACACCGATTCCGACGCGATCCAGGATGGGGCCGAAGACGGCGCTTATGCGGGCGGCAAGCTGGGGTATCGCACTGGCAACACGCTGATGCGCGATCCGAGCGAGCTGCGCGCCGTCGCCGGTGTTTCGCGCGCGGATTATGACAAGCTCCGCCCGTGGATTTGCGCGCTGCCGGTCGCGGCGCCGTCGAAGATCAACGTCAACACCATCCTGCCCGAACAGGCGCCGCTGCTGGCGATGTTGCGCCCCAATCTGGCGGTGGAGGCCGTGCGTCAGGCGCTGCTGCGCCGCCCGCCGCAAGGTTTCAACGCGACCGCAGGTTTCTGGTCGCAACCGATCATCACCGGCGCGGGCGCGTCGGACGATGCGGCGGGGCAGACCGATATCAAGTCGATGTGGTTCTCACTGCAGGTCGATGTGGCGATCGACGGGGCGATCCTGCAACAAACCGGGCTTATCGACGCGTCGGTGCTTCCCGCGCGGCTCGTATCGCGGCAATGGGGCGAGCGAACATGAACGACACACTCGTCCTTTTCCTGCCCGCGCAGGACGTGCCGTGGCGCTGGCTGCGGATTGCCGACAATGTCGTGTCGGCGCGGGGTGAGGGCTTCCCCGCGCTGAGCGAAGCGCGCGAGAATGCGCATGTCGCGGTTGTGCCCGCCGACGCCGTGACGCTGCACTGGGCCGAACTGCCCGATCGGTCACTGGCGCAATCGGTGACCGCCGCGCGGATCCTGGCGGCGGAGGCGAGCGCGACCCCGATCAGCGAACTGCACGTCGCGGTCGGGCGTGAGGGCAGCAACGCCGAACGGCCGATCGGCGTGGTCGCCACGACGCAGATGCAGGCGTGGCTCGCCGAGCTTGCCGCAAATGGCGTCGATCCCACATTGGTTTTACCAGCTCCGATGCTGCTGCCCCGGCCCGAATCGGGTTATGTCCGCGCCGATCTCGGTGGGGCAGGGGTGGTGCGTGGCCCGACCAGCGGCTTTGCCGACGAGGCGCGGCTGACCGAACTCGTCACCGGCGGCGCGGCGCCCGAGGTGATGCCGCGCGACGCAGTCGAAGCGGCGATCGTGGCCGCCGTCGCGGATCCAGCACTCGATCTCCGGCAGGGCGCGTTCGCGCGGCGCACCAGCATCGCGATCGATTGGGGTCTGGTCCGCCGCCTCGCCTGGTTGAGCGTTGCCATCTTTGCCGTTTCGATCCTGATCACCGCCGCGCAACTGTTCATCTATTCCAGCGCCGCCGACGAACTCGAACGCCGCGCCGATCTGCTGGCGCGTACCGGTCTGTCGCGTGGCGAGGTGGTGAATGATGCCGACCGGCAACTGACCGCGCGGATTGAGCGGTTGCGCGGCGGCGGCATGGGTTTCAGCCGCACGGCTGCCGCCGTCTTCGGTGCGATTCGCGCGACACCCGGAACCGAGGCGCGCACGCTGTCCTTCGACCCGGCCGGCGCGATGCGTGTCACGGTCGGTGTTCAGAACGAAGGCCAGATCCTGCAGATCCAGCGCAATCTCGATGCGGCGGGTTTCAATGCCACGCCGATGGGCCAGTTCCAGTCGAGCGGCGGTCGCCTGTCTGGAGACATCATGGTGAAGCCGCGATGACCGAGCAATTCCTGACCTGGTTCCGCGCCCGTACGCAGCGGGAGCAATATATGGTGGCGGGCGGCGCCGTCGCGGTGGCGCTGGCCCTGCTGTATTTCCTCATCGTCCCCCTCAACGATGCGCTTGCCTCGGCCAAGGCGCGGCATGCCGATGCGGTGATCGCGCTTGGCGAGACGCAGGCGCGCGTCGATGCGGTGAAGGCGCTGCAAGCGGACCGCGCCGGCCCGCTCGACGCCCCGCTCGAATCGGTGATTCGGACGCGGGCCAATGACGCCGGCTTCGCGCTGACCAACGTGACGCCGCAAGGCAGCGATCATGTACAGTTGGCAATCGCTTCAGCGCGGCCCGGCGCGCTGATCGGCTGGATCGCGGGGCTGGAGGCGTCGGGCATTCTGGTCGATCGACTCGCCACGATCGACAATGGTGATCGCACCGTGTCGGTACAGATGACCGTGAAGGCGCAGGGGCAATGACCCGCTTCCGCCTCACCACGGGCCCACTCGCCCTGTTCGGGGCGGTGTTCGTCATCGCGCTCATCGTCTTGCTGCCGCTGCGGCTCGTGCTCGGCCAATTCGATCTGGCGCGCACCGGCTTTGCCGCGCGCGAGGCGACCGGCAGCGTCTGGTCCGGGGCGCTGCGTGAAACTGCCGTCGGCAGCATCGCGCTTGGCGACATGGGGGCGGCGCTGTCGCCTTGGCCGCTGTTCGTCGGGCGCGCGCGAGTCGATCTGGCGGGCCACTCGACCACCACGACGCGGGCTGTGCATGGTGCGGTGAGCGTATCGCGCCATAGCGTCGGCGTGGACGACATGACCGCCGTGCTGCCCGGCGGAGCGGTGTTCGCGCGTTTTCCGGTCAGCGGGCTCGATCTCGACGACGTCAGCGTGCGTTTTACTGACGGCAATTGCGAGAAGGCCGAGGGGCGCGTGAAGGCGACGCTCGGTCGCGATATCGCGGGAATCAACCTGGCGCAGGGCTTGTCGGGCACGGCGCGCTGCGACGGCGGCGCGTTGTTGCTACCGCTCGCCAGCCAGTCGGGCACCGAACAGGCGCTGGTGCGAATCTGGCAGAATGGCCGGTTCCGCGCCGAGTTGAGCGTGCGCCCGATCGACCCCGCCGCCGCGACACAGCTTGAGATGAGCGGCTTTCAACAGACCGCGCGCGGGCATGTTCTCACCGTCGAAGGCAAATTCTGACGCAGCATTCTTGACGCTGGCCCCTGCGGACCGCTAGGGGCGCTTCCTCTGCGGCGATCGTAGTTCAATTGGTTAGAGCGTCGGCTTGTGATGCCGGATGTTGCGGGTTCAAGTCCCGTCGGTCGCCCCACTTCTTTTTCAGCCAGGAAATCAACATCGTGACGACCGGATGGGGCTTTGCCGATTTCGACGATCATGAGGGCGTGCACCTCTTCACCGACCCGGCCTCCGGGCTGCGGGCCGTGATCGCGATCCACTCGACCAAGCTTGGTCCGGCGGCGGGTGGTGTGCGGTTCTGGCATTATGCCGATAGCGACCGCGCGATCACCGATGCGCTGCGTCTGTCGCGGGGTATGAGCTTCAAGAATGCGATGGCCGATCTGCCGATGGGCGGCGGCAAGGGTGTCGTGCTGGCGGCAAAGCCGGGCGATGTCATCACGCCGGCGCAATTGGAGGCGTTCGGCCGTGCGGTCGAGTCGCTCGGTGGTCGTTATGTGACGGCGGAAGACGTCGGCATGTCCGAAGACAGCATGAAGACGATCGCGACGGTGACCAAGCATGTGTCGGGCCTGCCCGTCGCGGCGGGCAGCGCGGGCGGCGATCCTGGTCCTTCGACCGCGATGGGCGTCTATCTCGGCGTCAAGGCGGCCGCGCAGCGCGGTCTCGGTGCGACCGACATGAAGGGCGTGCATGTCGCGATCCAGGGCGTGGGCAGCGTCGGCGGTGGGTTGGCTCGGTTGCTGGCGAAGGACGGCGCGCGCCTGACGCTGGCCGATGTGAATGCCGATCGTGCCAAGGCGCTGGCTGAAGAGCTTGGTGCTGCGACTGTGGCGGCGGATGCCGTTCTGGCAATCGAGGCCGATGTGGTGAGCCCGAATGCACTCGGCGCGGTCCTTACCCCCGATTCAATCGCGGCACTGCGCACAAAGGTGGTCGCGGGCGGCGCGAACAACCAGCTCGAGACCAAAGCCGAGGGCGCCGCGTTGCAAGAGCGCGGCATCCTCTACGCGCCCGATTATGTGATCAACGCCGGCGGCATCATCAACGTCGGGTTGGAATATCTCGGTCGGGGCGACCGTGCCGAGGTCGAAGCCCGGATCGCGCGCATTCCGGACCGGTTGGTCCAGGTGTGGGACGAAAGCGATCGTACCGGCGCACCCGCGTCCGACGTCGCCGATTCGATCGCGCTGCGCCTGATCGGCCGCTAACGCACGGGCAGGCAGGCGACCATCGCCCCGACCGCGGTGATCGTCTCCTGAACGTCGCGGACTTTCAGCGTGTCCATGCCTGCGGCCCGGACCGCATCGTCATTGCCGCCCGGGTAGATTGCGTCGCCCAGAAACAGCATGTCCGTGGTCGGGATACCCGAATTCTCGGCCAGGCGACGCATCGCATAGGCCTTGTCGATCCCGGCGTGAGTGATGTCGAGCGAGGTCGACCCGCCGATGTTGACCGAAAGATCGGGCAGGGCAGCGCGCAGCGAGACCTGCAATGCCTTGCGCTTGGCGAAATCAGGGTCCCACGCCTTCTTGGCGTCGAGCGGCGCTTCCTGCCCCAGCCCGGAGAAGGTGATCTGGCTGCCGCGATCCTCGACCCGCTCACCCCAGATCTTTTCATCCGCCAGCCCGGCGCTGGCGAGCGCATCGTCGATCGACCGCAGGATGTGATCGCGCTCTTCTGGCTTGAAAATCTCGGCATAGATCGCGCGCCATTCACCGCCTTCGAAACGATAGAGCTTGGTGCCTGTGGTAGGCATGATGAACAGCCGCTCGACGCGCGCCGCCGACGGCATCGCTCCGATGACCTGCTTTTCGAATTGCGGCCAATCTCCGCCCGAAATCACCGCAACAGTGACGCGGTCGAGCAGTTGCGCGAGCAGGCCGGCCATTTCGGGCTCGATCCGCTGTTTGCTCTCGGCCAGCGTGCCGTCCAGATCGAACGCGATCAACGATTTCATCTTGGGATTCCTTGATTTCGGTCCGCGCCTAACGCGCGCACGGCAGCGACGGTTGCACTTATACGGACGCACAAAAGCGCCTACACCGACGTCATGAAAACATTTGGCTCCGCGCGGTGAATGGTTGGATATCCCTGGCGCTGATCGCGGGCCTCACCGCGTTCGCGTTTGCCTGCGCCCGTGCCGGTCGGCTGCTGTGGGGCGGCGTGATTGCGGCGTTATCGCTGGGGACGGGGGGCTACGCGCTGCAGCAACATGCCAGCTGGCCCAGCCGCCTGGCGCGGCCGGATCGCAACTCGGTCGTGATTGATCCCACGACAATCGCGCTACGCGGCGCGATGCTGGGGCAGTTCACCGGCGACGGTGCCTATCTCATCGCGTCCGACGCTCTGATGCGCGGCGGCAATCGGCCGAGTGGCGCACGGGTCGTGGCGATGGGCCTGAACGCCTATCCGCGCAGCCTGACACTGTGGACCGGCTACGGCACTGCGATCGCGCAGCATGACGGCACGGTATCGCCCGCCGCCGTCTTCGCGTTCGACCAGGCGACGCGGCTCGCGCCCGCACACCCCGCACCACCCTATTTCCGCGGGCTGGCCTATGCGGAAAGCGGCGATTTTGGCGCGGCGCGGCGCTATTGGCTTCTCGCTCTCGCGCTGACGCCACCGGAGGCGCCGTATCGCAGCATCATCGCCGATCAGATTGCCACGCTCGACGCCGTCGCCCCGCAATAGTGCATGAAAAAGGGCGCTCCCCGGCAGGGGAACGCCCAATTTCTAGCAGTTTGGGGCACGGCGCCCCGAAACAGCCTTACTTGGTGACGTTGTCGGCCTTCGCCTCGCCCGCGTCGCGGACGTTGTCAGCCGTATCGCGCATTGCGTCGGCCTTGTTTTCCATCATGTCAGACGCCACTGCGTTCGACGAGTTGTCGGCCATATCGTCCATGATCGCGGCATTGTTGTCGATGCCGTCGGCGATCATGTCGGCGTTGTTCTCGATCGCAGCAGCTTGCGGGTTCTTGTTGCACGCGGCGAGCGACATCAGGCCAGCGGCTACGAGAACAAGGGCGGTCTTCTTCATGCAATTGCTCCCAAGCAATAAAAATGTTCGAAGCAGCCCAATGCCGCTGCGAAGCGGGGCGACATAACGTCCTGCTTGGGTGCGTCAATCGCCAAACCGCCGCAAAGTTCCGTCGCTGCCACGATTCCGCCGTATTTGCGACGAGTTGAGTTTGCTCACTTCTTCGGCGGTACCGGACCCATCGCTTCGGGCGCATCGGCCACCACCGCGAGCATCGCCGTCCAGGCCGCGACATTCTGGCGCAACTGTTCGGGATCGATCCGGTCGAGCGTGTCTTCCGGCGTGTGGTGGTAATCGAAATAGCGCAGGCCCGACTGGTTGAGGTCGATCGCAGGCACGCCGGTGCGCAGCATCGGCCCGACGTCGGTGCCGTCGCCGCCGACGCCAGAACCGCGCACGACTCCGATCGGTGCCAGCGCGACGGCCAGTCGATCGGCAATCGGCTTGGCGGACTCGGGCAGATTGACTTCGAACCGCCAGACCCGATCAGCGCCGAAATCCAATTCGGCGGCCAGCGCGTGCGGTTCCCCGGCATGGGCCTTGGCGTAAGCCATCCCGCCCAGCCCGCCGGTTTCCTCATCGCCGAACCACACCACCCGGATCGTACGGCGGTGTTTGCCCGCATCCATCAGGCGCTTGGCCGCGGCAGCCGTGATCGCAACGCCCGACGCATCATCGATCGCCCCGGTACCCAGATCCCAACTGTCCAGATGCCCGCCGATCAGAATCGTGCCCGCCGCCGGGTCGGTGCCCGGCACTTCGGCGATAACGTTGCCGGAGGTGCGTGTCGGCGCGACCGTAGGAGTTAGCGTCAGATGCAGCGTGACCGGCTTGCCGAGCTTGACCATACGTTCGAGATTTTCGGCGTCCGCCACCGACAGCGCCGCCGCCGGGATCGGCTTCACCCCCGGCGCGAAATTGGTGTTGCCTGCATGGGGGCCACGGCCGTGATCGGTGCCGATCGAACGGATGACGATCGCGGCAGCCCCCTTGCTCGCCGCGATATTCGGCCCGACGAAGCGCGCCGCGCCTTGTGAGCCGTAGCTGGAACCGTCCTGCGTCGGCTGCATCGCGTTCGACACGAAGGCGATCTTGCCGGTCAGGGTACCTGCCGGCGCGAGCAGCAGGTCGTTGAAGCTCGCGAAGTAGGCGACCGGCAGCGTCAGCCCCTCGGGCGGGGTCGCGCCCGAATTGCCGAGCGCGGTCAGGCGCAGCGGCTGCGGGTAGGGGGCAACGACCTCGGCTGCTTCGGCACCGCGCACCCAGACGTTGGTCAATTCATACGGCTCGATCCGCACGTTCTTGAAACCCAGCGCCTTGAGCTTCGCCACCGACCATTGCCGCGCGCGTTCCTGCTGCGGCGATCCGTCGGGGCGCGGGCCGATCTCCGTGGTGAGCCCCTCGACGATGTCATAGGCGACATCGTCCTTCAGCGCCGCATCGCGCAGTTTCGCGACCGATGGATCAACCACTGCGGCGGGCGGAGCGGCGCGCTGTGCCGCGGCGGGGGCGGCGATCGCGAGGGCGGAGAGAGCGACGGCGGCTAGCATGGCTTTTTTGGTCATGTGCCAGGGGTTATAGGCCAAAACAGCGTTTGCCAATCCACCCGGCGGGGCCGATTTAACCCGGCGAACCCCGTTCGATCCCGCCGCCTTATGCGCTCGCGCGTTGCGTTTGGCGCGCCCGGTGGCTACATCGCGCGCCTGACATTTCCCCTAAACGTTCGAACGGAGCCCGCAGCCGATGGCCGTGCAGTACAGCTATGTAATGAAGGGCCTGACCAAGACCTTCCCCGGTGCCGCAAAGCCGGTGCTCAACAACATCCATTTGCAGTTTCTGCCGGACGCGAAGATCGCGATCATCGGGCCGAACGGCTCGGGCAAATCGACCCTGATGAAGATCATGGGCGGGATCGACCCCGATTTCACCGGCGAGGCCTGGGCTGCCGAGGGGATCAAGGTCGGCTATCTGCCGCAGGAGCCGCAGCTCGACCCGACCAAGACGGTGATGGAAAACGTCAAGATGGGCGCGGGGCCGATCGCGCAGATGGTCGAGCGCTATAACGAGATCGTCGCGATCATGGGCGATCCGCCGGAGGATTGCGATTACGACGCGCTGCTCGCCGAGATGGGCGAGTTGCAGGAAAAGATCGACGCCGCCGACGGCTGGAGCCTCGACAACCAGCTCGAGATCGCGATGGAGGCTTTGCGCTGCCCGCCGGGCGACAGCGCCGTCACCAACCTGTCGGGCGGTGAAAAGCGCCGCGTCGCGCTGTGCAAGCTGCTGCTCGAAAAGCCCGACATCCTGCTGCTCGACGAACCGACCAACCACCTCGACGCGGAAAGCGTCGCTTGGCTGGAAAACTATCTGCGCGATTACACCGGCAACGTCATCCTGGTGACGCACGATCGCTACTTCCTCGACAATGTCGTCAACTGGGTGCTCGAGCTCGATCGCGGGCGGTACTACACCTATGAATCGAACTATTCGGGCTATCTTGAAAAGAAGGTGAAGCGGCTCGAACAGGAAGAGCGCGAGGAGCAGGGCAAAGCCAAGGCGATCGCCGACGAGCTGGCGTGGATGCGGCAGACCCCTAAGGCGCGTCAGACCAAGTCAAAGGCGCGCATCCGTGCGTTCGACGAGCTGATGGAGAAGCAAGAAAACCGCGCCGTCGGCAAGGCGCAGATCCTGATCCAGCTCCCCGAACGCCTCGGCGGCAAGGTGATCGAGGCCAAGGGCCTGACCAAATCGTACGGCGACAAATTGCTGTTCGAGAATCTCGACTTCACCCTCCCGCCGGGTGGTATCGTCGGCGTCATCGGGCCGAACGGTGCCGGTAAGTCGACGCTGTTCAAGCTCATTACCGGCCAGGAAACGCCGGACGAGGGCACGATCGAAGTCGGGCAGACCGTCAAGCTTGGCTATGTCGATCAGTCGCGCGACGATCTCGACCCGAACAAGAACGTGTGGGAGGAAATCTCCGACAAGCTGGAAGTCTTCCGTTTCGGCAAGCAGGAACTGGGCACGCGCGCTTATGTCGGCGCGTTCAATTTCAAGGGACAGGACCAGCAGAAGAAGGTCGGCCAGCTGTCGGGTGGTGAGCGTAACCGCGTCCACCTCGCCAAGATGCTCAAGGAGGGTGGCAACGTCCTACTGCTCGACGAACCGACCAACGATCTCGACGTGGAAACGCTGCGCGCGCTGGAAGAAGCGCTCGAATCGTTCGCCGGGTGCGCTGTGGTCATCAGCCACGATCGCTTTTTCCTCGATCGTCTCGCGACGCACATCCTTGCGTTCGAAGGCGATAGCCATGTCGAATGGTTCGAAGGGAATTTCGAAAGTTACGAAGCCGACAAGCGTCGCCGCTTGGGCGACGCCGCGGATCGCCCGACGCGGCTGGCCTACAAGAAGCTGACCCGCTGATGTAACGCGCGTGGCGCGGGGTTGCCTGCGCCACGCGAGCGTTGCCGCGAAGCGGACAGCGTCGTAGCCTTCTCATTGGTCTGGTGGGAGGGGCGTAGGTGTTTCGTGCAGTTTTGGCTACGTTGCTGGTCGCCGTGATTTCTCCAGCGGAGGCCCCCGTGCAGGAAGCGGCTGCGACGGCGAAGGCCGGAACGCTGACCGACCTCACGTCCAACTTCGAGAAAGTTGTCGACCGCACAGCAAAGCTCTCGGATGCCGAGCGGGTGCAGGCGTTCCATGCGGCGTTCGACCCCATCGTTCCCGGCTATTTCGACGGCAAGGGCGCGCGCCAGCCAGGGTTCGACGCCATGATACTGTGGCATTTGAAGGAATGGCCCGGCAAGCGCGACAAGATCACCGCCACCGCTGCGGCATTCGGTGCCGCCTTTGCGCGCGGACAGGATCATTTCAGGGCGGCGTTCCCCGATTATGCCCTGACGGTGCCGGTCTATCTCGTCCATTCGATGAGCCAGCAGGACGGCGGTACGCGCACAATCGGCGGGCGGACGATCCTGTTCTTTGGTGCCGACGTCATTGCGGCAATCCATGACGATACAACGATCGGCCCGTTCCTCGATCACGAACTTTTCCACGTCTATCACGAGCAATATTTCCGAGGCTGCATGGAGCTGTGGTGCTCGCTGTGGCGGGAGGGGCTGGCGACCTATGCTGCCGCGCGGCTCAATCCCGGCGCCGATGACCGCGCCCTCCTCCTCACCCAGCCGCAGCCGATCCGACCAAAGGTGGAGCCGCGGCTGGCCGAGGCGATGTGCGGCCTGCGCGCCAAATTCAACTCGGTTCAGCGCGACGATTACGGGCCGCTGTTTCTGCTCGGCCGGTCGAGTGGACCGTTCCCATCGCGCTACGGCTATTTCCTCGGCTATCTGCTTGCGGGAAAGCTGGCCGCGACCACGCCACTGCAAGCGCTCGCCAAACTGCCGCCCGAGAAGGTCAAGCCACTGCTGGAGGCGGCGATCGACAGCTACGGCCCGTGCCCGCCGCCCGCCCGCGCTACGCCGTAAAGCGTTTGGTGAACCCCTTGGGCAAACGCTCGGTGTCCGGGCGCGCTTCGACATGATCAACGCGCGCGAGCGGGGGACCCTGATGGCACGCCTCAATCAGCGCGGCGGTCGCTTCATCGTCGCCCGCGACCAGCAGTTCGACCCGTCCGTCCTTCAAATTACGCACCCAGCCGACAACGCCAAGATCGGTCGCCCGCCGCACAACCCAGTCGCGGAAACCGGTCCGCTGTACCTTGCCGCTGATAAACACGCGCTGCATCATACTCATACCCGCCCTGAAGCTGCCGCGTCGTGAAAAGCTGCGCGGCGGGTCCGCTATACAGGATCGGCGCGTGAACGCGGCCTCGTCACCGTGACGTCCACCGCAAATCCAGCAGCCTCCGTCGCGCGTTACGGCGTCGGCACGGGATAAGTTACCGCGACCACTTCGTAACTGCGGTCCCCGGCGGGCAGCGTCACGCGGCGCACGTCGCCCACCGCCGCCCCGCGCAGCGCGCGCGCAATCGGCGCATTCCACCCGATCCGCCCGGCACCAGCGTCGGTCTCGTCATCGCCGACCAGTGTCAGCGTGCGCTCGACATCGTCGTCATCGGCGATCGTGACGGTAGCACCAAACCAAACCCTGGTTCGATCGGGCTGCGCGGCGGGATCGATCACCTTCGCCGCCTTCATCCGCCGCGCGAGGAAGCCAAGCCGCCGGTCGATCTCGCGCAGGCGCTTGCGACCATAGATATAGTCGCCATTCTCCGACCGGTCGCCGTTCCCGGCTGCCCAGGAAATGACGTCGACCAGCTTCGGCCGCTCCTCACCGAGCAACTGGCGATATTCTGCGCTCAGCACCGCATAGCCTGCGGGGGTGATGTAATTCGGGCGTTCGTCCATCGCGGTGATCGGGTCAACCGGCCGTACGCTTGCCGAGATACCAGCTCACCCGGTTCGCGCCGGCCGAGCGAGACCGTTGCGGGTTCATCAGATCGTAGACCACCGCGTTCTCGAGCACGCGCTGCACGTAATTGCGAGTCTCGTAGATCGGGATCGCCTCAATCCAGTCTACCATGTCGACGCCGGGCATCCGCGGGTCGCCATTCGCCTTCAGCCATTTGTTCACATTGCCGGGTCCGGCATTGTACGCTGCGATCGCGAGCGGATAGCTACCGTAGAGATTGTAAATCCGGCGGAAATAGGCGGAGCCGACCATGATGTTGTAATCGGTGTCTGTGGTCAGCGACGCGGCATCGTAGGATAGGCCGAGCTTGGTCGATTGCTCGCGCGCGGTTCCGGGCATCAACTGCATCAGACCGCGCGCACCGGCATGGCTGACGGCGGCACGATCGAACTGGCTTTCCTGCCGCGCGATGGCGTGGATCATCGTCCAATCATCCTGGCTGGCAGCGGGGACGCGGACGTTGGGGAAGCCGACGGTCGAATAATCGCTCAGGCCATTCTGCAGCGCGCTACGCCCGACCATCACGCCGAGATCGGGCCGTCCGAGCGTGCGAGAGAGTTCGGTCGCCAGTACATGATCGCTGTCGCTCTTGGCATCGTTGGCGATTTGCCGGACGAACGCGGTTTGATCCTCCCACGCGCCGGTCGTGCCGAGATATTGCGCCGCGCGCACCGTCTCGCGGGCATAGAAAGCGGCGCGGACCGCCGGATCGACCGGGCGCAACACCGGGGCACCCGGTGCGGTCAGCGGCCGGCCGAGCCGCTCGTTCGCCAACTGGCCGTAGAACACGTCGCGGAATCCGGCGGCGCGAGCGTAATAATCGTTAGCCTCGGCGCTACGACCAGCAGCCTCAGCCGCGCGTCCGGCCCAATACAGGCCCTTCGCCTGGATCGCAGGCGCCTTCGATGCCGAGGCATAGCGCAGGAACGGCGTCACCGCGTCGGCGGGCCGCGCCAGTTGCTTCAGCGCGGTCTGCCCGGCGAGCCAGGTGAGATTGGTGTAATCGTCACGTTCGCCATAGGGCCGCGTCGTTATGTCGGTTCCGGCGGGATAGGCATCGTCGACCCGGCGCGCGATGTCGAAGGCGAGGCTCGCCTGGCTGTCATTCGCGGCCGCGCGGGCGTTGGTCCACAGCACCTCGAACCATTCGCCGGGCGATGCCGGCACCGCCGCCAACGCCGGGCGCTGCGCCAGCGTGCTGCGCGCGCTGACCGACGCGCCATTGTTGCGATACCAGCTCGCCCGGTCGGCCAGCCAGCCCGCATCGGCCATGCCGAGCGCCTGCGTCGCCACCGCGCGATCGGCGGCGTCGGGGGCATTTGTCTTGAACGCGAGACGTGCCGCGAACACCGGCTGCCGCGCCGGGCTGGTCAGCGGGAGTTGGCGTTGTGCGGCGGTGGTGGCGCCCTGCCACAACAGCATGTCCATCCGCGCATCCTGATCGGCGGGGGACAGGGCGCTCGCGAAACCGGTGACGATCTTGGCTTCGTCCGCGACCGATAGCGCGCCCGCGATCCAGGCGGCGCGCGCGGCGGCATTGGCCTCGTCGCGCGCGCCTGTGGCTGCCAGCGCTTCGGCAAAGCGCGTGCGCCCGACCGCGCTTAGCGGCGGGAAGCGGCGGAAGAAGGATACGACGGTCGACGGCGACCAGCCGCTGGTGTCGAGCGACTTCTCGGCCGCGCGGCGCAGCGCCAGCTCGCCCGGCCAGCCGGGATGCGCGAGCAAGAAACGGGCATAGCTGTCGAAACCGTAATTCGAACCCGCCGAAAGCATCTTCCATTCGGAAATCGCCGAGGCGAGCGCGGCGTTGCTCGCAGTCGAGCCGGTCAGCACTTGCGTCGCGCGACCCCAGCCCAGTTGATCCTGCGCGGCGTCGGAATTGAAAGCTTCCGGCCTGGCGCTCGATGACACTGCGAGGGTCGAAATCCCCGCCAGCAGCAACCCCGATTTGATCAAAGATGCAATCATGTAGACAGATTATGCCTCTCGTCCGTATTTGTCGCGCATCTTATTTGAAAAATGCGACGGAATCCCGTCGTGCAGGAGCAGATCAACCATGTTTTCGGGCTCGATCCCGGCGCTTGTCACGCCGTTTGCCGCTGACGGCAGTTTCGACGAGGGCGCGTATCGTGATTTCATCGAGTGGCAGATCGCCGAGGGCTCCGCCGCGCTTGTGCCCGTCGGCACCACGGGTGAGGCGGCGACGCTGAGCGCCGAAGAGCATTTCCACATCGTCGGCGTATGCGCGGATCAGGCGCGCGGGCGCGTGCCGGTGATCGCCGGGGCCGGATCGAACGACACGCGCGTCGCGATTCACAACATCGCCGCCGCGAAGGCCGCCGGCGCAGATGCTGCGCTGATGGTGCCCCCTTATTACAATCGTCCCAATCAGGAGGGCATCGTCCGCCATTTCGAAGCGATCGCAAATTCGTGCGATTTGCCGATCATCCTCTACAACGTGCCCGGGCGCACCGTCACGGACATCGCGGTCGAGACTGTCGCACGGATCGCGCACGCTTTCCCGAGCGTGGTCGGGATCAAGGACGCGACAGGGCAGCTTCAGCGCGTCTCCAGCCATCGTGCCGGGGCAGGGGCGGACTTCTGCCAGCTTTCGGGCAATGACGAGACCGCGCTCGCCTTCAACGCGATGGGCGGCGTGGGGTGCATCTCGGTCAGCGCCAACGTCGCGCCGCGACTGTGCGCGGAGTTCCAGGCGGCCTGTGCGTCGGGGGATTATACCGCTGCCCGCGTGCTGCACGATCGGCTGTTCCCGCTGCATCTGGCTTTGTTTAGCGATGCCTCGCCGGGCCCGGTCAAATATGCCGTAAGCAAAATGCGGCCGGAATTCCCCACTGCGTTGCGCCTGCCGATGACCTGGCCGAGCGAGGCCAGCCGCGCGGCGGTGGATGCCGCGCTGGCTGCACTGTAAGCACCGCTCGGAACGGTAAAGGGGGGACGCGAGATGCCGGGCGGTTTGGTAGCCTTGTTGGACGATATCGCGGCGCTCGCGCGGCTGGCTGCGGCCTCTGCGGACGATGTCGCCGCGGCGGCGGGCAAGGCGGGGACGAAGACGCTGGGCGTCGTGATCGACGATGCCGCGGTCACGCCGGGCTACGTCGTCGGCCTGTCGCCTGCGCGCGAGCTGCCGATCATCTGGAAGATCACGCTCGGCTCGCTGCGCAACAAATTGCTTTTCATCTTGCCGGTCGCGTTGCTGCTAAGCGCCTTTGCGCCCTGGGCGCTGACACCGATCCTGATGCTGGGCGGGCTCTACCTCTGCTTCGAAGGAGCCGAGAAGATCCTTCACGCGCTGCAAGGCGATCATGCCGAGGAAGCGGTCACCACCATCGAAGACCCCGCCGCGCTCGAGGCGCGTCAGGTCAGCGGTGCGATCCGCACCGATCTGATCCTCTCGGCGGAAATCATGGTCATTACGCTCAACGAACTGAGCGGCTCTCCGATTCTTACCCAGGCTGGCGTGCTGGCCTTGGTCGGCGCGGCTGTGACGATCGGCGTGTACGGAGTCGTTGGGCTGATCGTGAAGATGGACGATATCGGCCTGCATCTCGCCCGTTCTGGTGGCGCCGCGGCTGGCTTCGGGCGCGGGCTGGTCAAGGCGATGCCGCTCCTGCTCCAGACGCTGTCGATCATCGGCACGGGCGCGATGCTGTGGGTTGGTGGCGGCATCCTCATCCACGGCTTAGCGCAATTCGGCTTTGCGGCACCGGAGCATCTTATCCATGACGCAGCCATCGCGATCGGACACGGCTCGGGCACTGTCCAATGGGCTGTGTCCGCGCTGGGCGGTGGCTTGGTCGGTCTGGCCGCAGGTGCGCTGGTCGTCGGGGCAATGCACCTGAAGCCCGGCGGGAAGCACTAAGCGCGCTGCGTCAATCCTTCGCGAAGAAGCGATCGATAACGCCCTGCGCCAGCCGCGCGGGGCGCAGCGTCGTCGCATCCAGGCAGCACCAGCTCGATTTCACCTCCGCCAGCACCTCTTCGCCGCGCTTGATGACGGTTTCGTAAAACGCCCGCGCGCCCTGCACCTTTTCGAGCAGCACGGTGGCAATCACTTCATCGTCGAGGAAAGTGGGCTTGCGATAGGTGATCTCGTGCTTCAGCGCGACCCAGGCATGGCTGGCGACGGCCTCGGCTGGGGCGAAGCGTTGCCAGTGGCTGACCACCGCGTCCTGCACCCACTTCAGATAGGAGGCGTTGTTGACATGCCCCATGAAATCGATGTCCGCCGCGTCGATCGCGATCTGGAAGACGTGCGAGGCGAACTTGGGGGCGGCGAGATCGGACATGACAGTATCTTATCCTGTATCGGGCGGCGGTGCGAGCGTACAATCGACGCAATGTGTAGATAAGCGGTTAGCGCGCCCGCGCGATACCCGGTAAATTACGCAGGTGACTTTCGCTTCCGCGCCGCAGCGCCTACATCGCCGCTCCTATGGCCCGTCCCAAACCCCCGATTTTTGAAAAAACCAAGATCGTCGCCGAGAATCGCCGCGCCCGATACGACTACGCGATCGATACCGTCTATGAAGCGGGTATCGCTTTGGTTGGGACGGAAGTGAAATCGTTGCGCTCTGGCACCGGATCGATCGCGGAAAGCTACGCCGAGGTGGTCGACGGCCAGGTGTGGCTGGTCAATTCCAACGTGCCCGAATTCAGCCACGGCAACAGGTTCAACCACGAACCCAAGCGTCCACGCAAACTCCTGCTGAAAGAGCGCGAGATCAACAAATTACACGGCGCGGTCGCGCGCGATGGCATGACGCTCGTGCCGCTGATGATCTATTTCAATTCCAAGGGCCGCGCGAAGGTCGAACTGGCGCTGGCCAAGGGCAAGAAGGCGCATGACAAGCGCGAGGCGACCAAGGAGCGCGACTGGAAGCGCGAGCAGGGTCGGTTGATGCGCGATCGTGGCTGAGGCTGCGATCCGGCCAGGGTTCTGGATGCGGGCGCTTGCTTGGCTGCATCGCCATGTGCCGACGCGCGAACGGATCGAGGCGAACCGCTATCTGCGTCCTTTCGCCGGGCGCATCCTGGTGCCCTCGCTGTGGCGCTTCAATCGCCGCTCGGTCCCGCGTGGAGTAGCGCTCGGCTTGTTCACCGGCATCCTGTTTCCCTTCGTGCACGCGCCCGTAGCGGCGGTTTCGGCCTTGCCGGTCCGCGCGAACGTGCCGGTGGCGGTCGCTACCACGCTGCTGCACAATCCGCTGACCACCGTGCCGATTTACTACAGCGCGTTCCTGATCGGGCATTGGATGCTGCATTTCGATCCATATCTGGGCCGCCCGATCGCGACCAAGGTGAGCGAGAATGCGAGCTGGCTGCACTGGTTGGTGGCGCAGGGCGGCCCGGCTACCATCGTCGGGCTGATCGCGCTCTCGATCGTCGCCGCGGGACTCGGATTCGTCGCAAGCAGCCTGTTCTGGCGGGCACGCGTGGGCCGCAAATGGCGCGGCCGCGCGCATCGATTAGGGCCGAATCAGGCGAATTGACTAGGCGTATCGTCCGGCTACAACACGCAGCAATTCTACCTTATCGAAGGATTATTGGATGCGCCGTTCGCTGATCGCCGTTTCGCTGCTTACTTCCGTCGCGCTGGTCGGCGCGAGCTACGCCAAACCGGCGCCCAAGGCGAAACCGGCAGCATCGAAAAAAGCCGTCGCGAGCAAAACCAAGGCTGGCCCGAAGATCGGGACGTTCGGCTTCGACGTGGCCGGCATGGACCGCAGCGTGAAGCCGGGCAACGACTTCGCAGCCTACGCCGGCGGCACCTGGGACAAGAATACCCAGATCCCCGCCGACCGCGCCACCTGGGGCATGTTCAACGTGCTGCAAGACGTGTCGACCGAACAGACTCGTACGATCCTCGACGAAGCATCCAAGACGCCCGGCAGCAAGATCGGCGATTTCTACGCGAGTTTCATGGACGAAGCGGCGATCAACGCGAAGGGCGTCGATCCGGTCAAGCCGTGGCTGGCTCAGATCGACGGCGCCAAGGACAAGACCGCACTCGCCGTCGAAATGGCCAAGCTGACGCGCTACGGCATCGGCGGAATCTTCGGCATGGGTGTGGGGCAGGACAGCAAGGACCCGCAGACCTATGTCGTGAACCTGGGGCAGGGCGGGCTCGGGCTGCCTGATCGCGACTATTACCTGAAGGACGACCCCAAGCTCGCCGACACGCGCGAGAAGTACAAGACCTATCTCGCCACGATGCTCGGTTTCCTCGGCACGCCAGATGCCGCGACGCGCGCGAATGCGATCTTCGATTTCGAAAAGTCGATCGCGCAGGTGCATTGGACCCGCATCGAATCGCGCGATGCCGACAAGCGCTACAACAAGCTGACCTTCGCCGACATCGAGGCGAAGGCACCGGGCTTCCCGTGGGCAGCCTATGTCGCGCAAAACGGCATGGGCGGACGGCCCTATTATCTGGTCGGACAACCGAGCGCGATCGCGGGCGAGGCCAAGGTGTTCGCCGACACGCCGCTGCCCGTGCTGCAGGATTATATGAAGCTGCGCGTGCTGCGCGCTTATGCCAACTATCTCGCCAAGCCGATCGTCGATGCGAACTTCGCCTTCACCGGCACTGTGCTGAGCGGCACGCCGCAGCAGCAAATCCGCTGGAAGCGCGGCGTCGCGGCGACCAGCGGCGCGCTGGGCGAGGAAATCGGCAAGGTCTATGTCGCGCGCTATTTCCCGCCGGAATCGAAGGCGGCGATCGATCAGCTCGTCAAGAACATCATCGCGGCGATGAGCGTGCGGCTCGACAAGCTCGAATGGATGGCGCCCGAAACCAAGGTGAAGGCGCATGAGAAGCTCGCCGCCTTCACGCCCAAGATCGGCTATCCGACCAAGTGGCGGGATTATAGCAGCGTGAAGATCACGCGCGACAGTGTCGTCGCCAACGTCGCGGCGGCGAATGAGTTCGAATATCTGCGCAATCTGAACAAGCTCGATAAGCCGATCGACCGTACCGAATGGGGCATGACCCCGATGACGATCAACGCCTACGCCAATCCGGTGCTGAACGAGATCGTCTTCCCAGCCGCGATCCTGCAGGCGCCGTTCTTCGATCCGAAGGCCGATCCGGCGGTGAACTATGGCGGCATCGGTGTCGTGATCGGCCACGAACTGAGCCACCATTTCGACGATCAGGGCCGCAAGTACGACAAGACCGGCAAGCTGACCGAATGGTGGACGGCGGAAGACGTCAAGCGCTTCACCGCGCTCACCGACAAGCTCGTCAAGCAGTACGACGCCTATGAGCCGATCCCCGGCCAGCATATCCAGGGTGGCCTGACGCTGGGCGAGAATATGGCCGATCTCGCGGGTCTCGCGGTCGCGTATGACGCGTATCACAAGTCGCTGGGCGGCAAGCCGGCCCCGGTAATCGACGGCATGACCGGCGATCAGCGCTTCTTCCTGGGCTATGCCCAGGTCTGGCGCGCCAAGTTCCGCGAGCCGGCGCTGCGCTCGCAATTGCTGAGCGATCCGCATTCGCCGGGGCCGTTCCGCACCGCCGAAGTACGCAACGTCGATGCGTGGTATGCAGCATTTGGCGCGCAACCGGGCGACGCGCTGTACCTCGCGCCGGGCGACCGCGTGCGCGTCTGGTGACGGCGATGCGCAACGACTTGGCCACGCCAAATCGTGCGCATCGGCGCGGCTTTGCCGCGACGCTCCTCTCTTTCTGATCAGGACATAATTCGATGAAGCGTTCCTATCTCATCGCGCTTGCCTCGGCCGGGGCGCTCGCCACCGCCATCGCAGGCACCGGCATCGCCAAGACGACAGCCAAGGCTCCGGCGAAGGCCGCTGCCGCGCCTGCCAAGCCTTATATCGGCACCTTCGGGCTCGATACTGACGGCATGGACAAGACGGTCGCGCCCGGTGACGATTTCGTGAAATACGCCGGCGGCGCGTGGGAAGCGAAGACCGAAATCCCTGCCGACAAGGCAAGCTGGGGCGCGTTCAACGCCCTCGCAGATCGCTCGCTCGATCAGACCCACACGATCCTCGAGGCCGCAGCCAAGACACCGGGCACCAAGATCGGCGACTTCTACGCGAGCTTCATGGACGAAGCCGCGATCAACGCGAAGGGCATCGCGCCAGTGAAGCCTTGGCTCGCCGAGATTCAGGCGGCGGGGGACAAGACCGCGCTCGCGGTGGAGATGGCCAAGCTCGAACAGGTCGGCGTAGGTGGTCTCTTCCGCGGTGGCGTGCAGCAGGACGACAAGGCGCCCGAGAACTACATCTTCGGCTTCAGCCATGGCGGGCTCGGCCTGCCCGATCGCGACTATTACCTGAAGGACGACCCGAAGCTCGCCGATACGCGAGCGAAATATCAGGCCTACCAGTCGCAGATGCTCGGCCTCGCCGGGGTCGAGAATGCCACGGCGCGCGCCGCGGCGGTGTTCGCCTTCGAAAAGCAGCTGGCGACCGCGCATTGGGACCGGATCAAGTCGCGCGATTCGGACCTGACCTATAACAAATGGGCGATGGCCGATTTTGCGGCTAAGGCGCCCGGCTTCCCTTGGGACGCGTATTTCAAGACCGTCGGCATCGCTGGCCAAACGAATTTCCTGGTCGGGATGCCCGATGCGTTTACCGGTGAGGCCAAGGCCTATGCCGAGGCCCCGATCCAGGTGTTGCAGGATTTCCTGACGCTGAAGGTCCTGCGCTCCTATGCCGGGTATCTGTCGAAGCCTATCAACGACGCGAACTTCGCCTTCTACGGCACGGTGCTGAGCGGTGCGCCGCAGCAGCCGGTGCGCTGGAAGCGCGCGGTCGGCACGGTGAGCGGCGCGATGGGGGAGGAAGTCGGCAAGAGCTATGTCGCGACCTATTTCCCGCCCGAAACCAAGGCGGCGGCGGATCAGTTGGTCAAGAACATCATCGCCGCAATGAGCACCCGGCTCGACAAGCTGACCTGGATGGCGCCCGAGACCAAGGTCAAGGCGCACGCCAAGCTCGCCGCCTTCACGCCCAAGATCGGCTACCCCTCGAAGTGGCGCGATTATAGCGCGCTGACGATCAAGCGCGACGATCTGGTCGGCAATATCGCCGCCGCCAATGCGTTCGAATATAAGCGCGACCTTGCCAAGCTCGGCCAGCCGATCGACCGGACCGAATGGGGCATGACCCCGATGACAGTGAACGCCTACGCCAACCCGCCGATGAACGAGATCGTGTTCCCGGCGGCGATCCTGCAGGCGCCGTTCTTCGATGCCAAGGCCGATCCTGCAATCAATTATGGCGGCATCGGCGTGGTGATCGGCCACGAGCTCAGCCACCATTTCGACGACCAAGGCCGCAAATACGATCCGACCGGCAAGCTCACCGACTGGTGGACCGCCGAGGACGTCAAGCGCTTCACTGCGATGACCGACAAGCTCGTCAAGCAGTACGATGCATACGAACCGCTGCCGGGCCTGCATATCAAGGGTGGCCTGACGCTGGGCGAGAATATGGCCGATCTCGCGGGGTTGGCGCTCGCCTATGATGCGTACCATCGCTCGCTCGGCGGCAAGCCTGCGCCGGTGATCGGTGGCCTGACCGGCGATCAGCGCTTCTTCCTCGGCTACGCGCAGGTGTGGCGGATCAAGTTCCGCGAACCGGCCTTGCGTTCGCAAGTCATCTCGAACGAGCATTCACCCGGGCCGTGGCGCACTGCAGAGGTCCGCAACGTCGATATGTGGTACCAGGCGTTCGGGGTAAAGCCGACCAACAAGATGTATCTGGCGCCCAGTGATCGGGTGAAGGTTTGGTAACCTGCTGACCGATCTTTCCCGGCAGAGGCACGGGCCCAGGTGCTAGCGATATGGTGGTCAGGGTGCGGTACCCACCCGCTTGGATCGCCCATCTGGGCCCCGGCCTTCGCCGGGGAAGCGCACAATTGAGGGTGGGCGATAGTGGCGGGCCCACTTACCGCGACAAACGCCCGTCGCTCCGCCGCTTAGCCCTTGACGGCCCCGGTCGATCCCCCAAAGCATGGCGCGATGGCCACGCTTCCCCGCACGCAAACGATCATTCCCTACCGTGCCGCCGCCGCGATTGCGATCGGCTGCGGGATCACCGCTGCCCTGGTCATTCTCGCGCTTATCGGCAGCGTGATGATTGCCGCGGCATTTTTCGGCGCGGCATTGGTCCTGACCGGCGGTCTGCTCGCGTTCCGCCGCCTGTTCCCGCCTACGGCCGCGACCGCGACCGAGCCTGACTGGAGTGTCGCCCGCGCGCTCGCCGAAAGCAGTCCCGATGCGATTGCGGTGACCGATCGCGCCGGGCGGCTCGTCTGCGCGAACGATCGCTATGAGGCAGTGTTCGGCGGCTTCCCTACGCCGCCGGGCCTCCCGTTCGATGCTGCGGGTGTGGATCGGCTTGGCAATGCCGGGCGTGCGGCATGGCGCGACGGTGCGGCAGCGATCGAGGGGTTGCAGATCAACGGGACGAAGCTGTCGGCGCATGTCGCGCGCGCGGGCGAGGACGACACGCTGCTGGTATGGCGCTTCCATGCCGCGCAGGGGCTCGATCTCGCGCAGACGATGGAAAATCTGATCGCGGGTGCGACCGGGGATCGGCTCGGCAGCGCAGGCATCATGGCGGCGCTCATCAAGCCCGATGGCCGTATCCGCGCCGCCAACCGCGTGCTCCGCGCGCGGGCCATGGGGCACGAGGAAGGTGCGATCATCGGCCGCGACTTTGCGCAATTCCTGATCACTGATGCGAACGGCATGGCACGCTTCGAACGCGAGGGACTGACCCAGAACCCCTTGCGCGTGTTGCAAATCCCGTTCCTCGACGGCGACGACGCGCCGATGCTCGTCGCGCTGATCGACGAGGAGGAGAACGGCCACCCCGCGATCGGCGAAAGCGCCAGCGCGCATATTAAGAGCCTTGTATCGTTGATGCCGTTCGGCATCGCCTTGATCGGTGGCGATGGGCGCTTTCTGCAGATGAACGACGCCTTCGCGCGGGCGGCGGCGGTCGATCCGCACAACCCGCCGATCTATCCGGGTGATCTGGTCGTGCGCGAGGACAAGGCGGTGGTCGCCGATGCGATCCGCCGCTTCGCCGGGGGTGCGACGCATTCGACCGATCTCGCCGTGCGGCTGAAGGATCATCCCGACGAACCCGTCGCCCTGTCGATCGCGGGCGCGCGCGGCCTGGGCAATTCGGCGGTGCTCTTGAGCCTCAAGGATAATAGCGAGGAGACCCGTCTCAAACGCGAAGTGGCGCAGGCGACCAAGATGCAGGCCGTGGGACAGCTCGCAGGCGGCGTCGCGCACGATTTCAACAACATCCTGACCGCGATCATCGGGCATTGCGACCTGATGCTGATGCGTCATTCGCCTGGCGACAGTGATTATGACGACATCCAGCAGATCCGCGCAAATTCCAACCGAGCGGCCAGCCTGACGCGGCAATTGCTCGCCTTTTCGCGGCAGCAGACGCTGCGTCCGCAAGTCCTGCAACTTCCCGATGTTATCTCCGAAGTTTCGAATTTGCTGAAGCGTTTGCTCGGTGAAACGGTGACCTTGACGGTAAAGCACGGCCGCAACCTGTCGCCCGTCCGGGCCGACCCGGGGCAGCTCGAACAGGTGGTTGTCAATCTCGCGGTCAACGCGCGCGATGCGATGATGGCAAAGGACTCGCGCGGTACCGGCACGCTCGCGATCCAGACCTACGGCGTGACCGCCAACGACGTGCGCAAGCTGGGTTCCGACATCATCCCCGCAGCTGATTATGTCGTGCTCGAAGTGGCCGACACCGGCGGCGGCATTCCGGCCGATATCCTGCCGAAGATTTTCGAGCCGTTCTTCACAACGAAGGAAGTGGGGAAGGGGACCGGCCTCGGCCTTTCGACCGTGTACGGCATCGTCAAGCAATCGGGCGGCTACATCTTCGCCGAGAATGTGAAGGGCGGCATGAAGGGCGGTGCTGGGGCGGTGTTCAAGATCTACCTCCCGGTCCACACCGCGGGCGCCTTGACCGAACCAGGCCCGGCGCGACCGACCGCGAAGGAAAAGCCAGTCGACCTATGGGGCTCGGGTACCATCCTGCTGGTCGAGGACGAAGATATGGTCCGCGCGGTTGCCGAGCGCGCACTGACGCGCCAGGGGTACACGGTGCTGGCGGCGGAGCACGGCGAGGCCGCGCTCGAGTTGCTCGCATCGAGCGCGCGACCCGATCTGCTGATTTCCGATGTGATGATGCCGTTGATGGACGGCCCGACGATGGTCCGCCACGCCCGCGCGCGCTATCCCGATCTGCCGATCCTGTTCATGTCGGGCTATGCCGAGGAAACGATCCGCAAATCGATCGATCTCGATAATGTCGAATTCCTGGCAAAACCCTTTTCGGTACAAGACCTTGCCGAAGCAACGCGTGCAGTGCTGCTGCGTTCGGCACCGCACGCGAAATGATATGGCGTCGGTCGCACCGGGCCGCTAAGGCGACGCTATGGGAGCACCGAATACCATTCTGGTCGTCGAAGACGAACCGCTGATCGCCATGATGATCGAGGATTTTCTCGACATTTTGGGCAAATCTCTTGCCGGATCGGCCGATAACGTGGCTGCTGCCCTGGCGTTGGTTGACGCCGGTGGAATCGACGCGGCCATCCTGGACGTCAACCTGCGCGGGGGAGCAGAGCTTCCCGATCGCCGACGCGCTGGCCGCCAAGGGGATCCCGTTCGTCTTCGCCACCGGCGGATCACATGACAGCGTCAGCGACGCCTATCGCGATCGCCCGACCCTCCCCAAACCGTTCACGATGGACGGCGTGGCCAAGGCGCTCGACTCACTCGGCTGAATCCGCCGTTCCGCGAAAATAGTTCCGTTCCACTCTTGTTCCATCGGAACAAATGCGATACGCACTCCAACACGCATTGAACGCGTCGGGCGTTCGGTCTAGCGATGGAGGCTCGCAGTGGCGGTATCTTTGAAGGTCATCGACAGCAAAATGGCAGCATCCACGGACAAGGCCGCCGAAAAGGCCAAGGACGAACGCGCAAAGGCGCTCGAAGCCGCACTCGCTCAGATCGACCGCGCCTTTGGCAAGGGCTCGGCGATGAAGCTCGGTTCGAAAGAGGCGATGCAGGTCGAGGCGATCTCGACCGGCTCGCTCGGCCTCGACATCGCGCTTGGCGTCGGGGGCCTGCCGCGCGGCCGTGTGATCGAGATTTACGGGCCGGAATCCTCGGGCAAGACGACGCTGGCACTGCACGTCATCGCCGAAGCGCAGAAGACTGGCGGCACCGCGGCGTTCGTCGACGCCGAACATGCGCTTGACCCGGTCTATGCCAAGAAGCTGGGCGTCAACATTGACGAACTGATCGTGTCGCAGCCGGATACGGGCGAGCAGGCACTGGAAATCGTCGACACGCTGGTGCGCTCGAACGCCATCGATGTGCTGGTGGTCAATTCGGTCGCGGCGCTGGTGCCGCGCGCCGAAATCGAAGGCGAGATGGGCGACAGCCATGTCGGCTTGCAGGCGCGTCTGATGTCGCAATCGCTGCGCAAGCTGACCGGTTCGATCAGCCGTTCGCGCTGCATGGTGATCTTCATCAACCAGCTGCGCATGAAGATCGGCGTGATGTACGGCAACCCCGAGACGACGACGGGTGGCAACGCGCTCAAATTCTACGCGTCCGTCCGCCTCGACATCCGTCGCACCGGCCAGATCAAGGATCGCGACGAGATCATCGGCAACACCACCCGCGTGAAGGTCGTCAAGAACAAGGTCGCGCCGCCGTTCAAGCAAGTCGAGTTCGACATCATGTACGGGCAGGGCGTGTCGAAGATCGGCGAAATTCTCGATCTCGGCGTCAAGGCCGGGCTGGTTGAGAAATCGGGAGCATGGTTCTCGTATGACAGCGTGCGCATCGGTCAGGGTCGCGAGAATTCGAAGACGTTCCTGAAGGAACATCCCGAAATGTCGGATCGGCTCGAAGCGGCGATCCGCGCGCGCACCGACAAGGTGGCCGAGGAAATGATGGCCGGTCCCGAAGGGGATGAGGGCGACGACGAGATGTGAGCTACGCGCCGCTGCTGCCGCAATCGGCAGCGCGGCGTGCGGAACGGCGGGTGTGCACGCCGCCGCTCCACCCAAGACGGCTCGCAGTCCTGCGCCGCCGTCGCAGAAACCGGGAAGGCCCGTCGGCAACGGCGGGCCTTTCATATTGGCGTTCCACGCGCGTCGGGCCAGCGGACCGTGACGCCTGGAACGAATGCTTACCGCGATCGCGCTTGCCGTTCTGCTCGCTGGCGCCGTTCGGCGCGCTTGGGGCTTGGCATTCGGCCTGCTAGGGTTTGCCGAACAGTGCGAAATCCGGAGACTGCCATGACGCTCATCGTCCACCATCTCGAAAACTCCCGCTCGCAGCGGATTCTGTGGATGCTCGAAGAGCTCGGGCTGCCCTATGAGATCAAGCGCTACGAGCGCAACAAAGAGACGATGCTCGCGCCGCCCGAGCTGAAGCAAATCCACCCGCTCGGTAAATCGCCGATCCTGCAGGATACCGATGCCGGGCAGACGATCGTCGAGACCGGCGCGATCATCGATTATCTGGTCGAGCTGGCTGACGGCAAACTGGGTCCACCGGCGCACCGCGGCGATACCCTGCGCTATCGCCAGTTCCTGCATTATGCCGAAGGATCGATGATGCCGCCGCTGCTCGTGCTGCTGGTCGTCAACCGCATACCGCTACTCGGCAAGACCGCGGCCAAGCGCATCCAGCCGATGATCGACGTGCACCTCGATTATGTTGAATCCGAACTGTCGAGCCGTCCGTTCTTCGCCGGGGACGAGCTCAGCGGCGCCGACATCATGATGAGCTTCCCGCTGGAGGCCGCACGCAGCCGCGCCGGGCTCGACGAATCGCGCCCGGCAACGATCGCCTGGCTCGACAAGATCCACGCGCGACCCGCTTATCAGGCTGCGCTCGCCAAGGGCGGGCCTTACGCCTACGCCTGAGATTCGGGGCTTGCGGAGTAGAAGAAGGGGTTCACGCGAAGGCCGCGAAGAGAAGGAAGGGCGTGAAAGAAGCGGGAATGGTGACGATGGAAGACCGCCCCTCAAGCCGGTAAGAACGCCGCTACCCCGCTACCCCGCTACCCCGCTTTTTCCGCTTCGCGATCTTCTTTTCCCGCCTTTGCGTGAAGTCCTTCTCGTTCAGACCACGCCGTGCGGCGCATGTGGCGGCTCGATCTCTGGCGCTTCTGCAGCACCGAGCGTGCCTTCCCATTTCGCCACCACCGCAGTCGCCACTGCATTGCCGACCACGTTGGTGCCGGATCGGCCCATGTCGAGGAACTGATCGACCGGCAGGATCAGGAGCAGCCCCGCCTCGGGAATGCCGAACTGCCCCATCACCGCCGCGATCACGACGAGCGAGGCGCGCGGCACGCCGGCGATACCCTTTGAGGTCACCATCAGCACCAGCAGCATCACGATCTGCGTGCCGAGCGGCAAATCCACGCCATATACCCGCGCCAGGAAGAGTGTGGCGAAGGTCATATACATCATCGACCCGTCGAGATTGAACGAATAGCCGAGCGGCAGCACGAAGCTGGCGATGCGCCGCGGCACGCCGAACCGCACCAGCGCCTCCAGCGTGCGCGGATAGGCGGCTTCCGACGACGCGGTGGAGAAAGCGAGCAGGATCGGTTCGCGAATGTAGCGTGCGAGCCCGAAGGCGCGCGGCCCGATGAACAGGAACGCCGCCCCGAACAGCAGCAGCCACAGCAAGGCCAGACCGAGATAGAAACTCCCGACGAACAGCCCGAGCGTCCAGATGATGCCAAGCCCGTTGACCGTGATCGTCGCGGTGATCGCGGCGAACACCGCAACCGGGGCCAGGCGCATCACATAATCGGTGATCTGCAGCATCATCGCCGCCAGCGCTTCGGCCCCGCGCACGATGGGCGCCCCCTTTTCGCCGATCGCGGTCAGTGCGACGCCGGCGAAGACGGAAAACAGCACGATCTGGATGATCTCGTTGGTCGCCATCGCATCGACCACCGACGACGGCACGATGTGCGTCACGAAATTCGTCAGGTTGAACGCCTTTTCATCCAGCCCGACGCTGGCATCCGGTGGGGGCAACTTGAACCCGAAGCCGCTGCCTGGAGCGACCGCGTCGATGACGAACTCGATACCATGGAACAGCACCAGTCCGAGGCTTAGCGACACCAGCGACGCTGTGACGAACCACGCCATCGTCCGCCCGCCGATCCGCCCGAGCGCGTTGATATCGCCCATATGCGCGATGCCGACGACCAGCGTCGAAAACACCAAAGGCGCGATGATCATCTTGATCAACCGCAGGAAAACCGTCGTGACGATCGAAAAGCCCGCGCCGATCTCCTTCAGCCGCGCGGTCGCGCCTGCGCTGCCATCGGCGATATTCGTATTGATAGCCCAGCCGACGATCAGCCCGAGCACGAGGCCGATCAGAATATAGGTCGTCAGTCGTTTCGCCACGTATCGGCCCCCGGAATATGCAGTGCGGGCCATCAACGGGAGAATATCGCGGGGGTCAAGCGATCCCGCGTTGATTGGGCGATGCGGCCGTGGCACGCTGACCTCGAAAGCCAAGAAGGGGATAGATCGATGAAAGCAGTTTCCTGCCTGTTGATCGCCGCGCTTGCGCTGCCGACACTTGCCACCGCGCGAGACATGTCGCCCGAGGATGTGCGAAAGCTGCCCGCGACCGCGCCAACTTTGACCGAAGCCTATGGTGCGGACCCGCACGAGATCGGCGAACTGCGCGTGCCGAAGGGGAAGGGGCCGTTTCCGGTTGCGATCGTGATCCACGGCGGCTGCTGGACGAAGGGGTTCGAGACGATTCGCGGCACCGCGCCGATCGCCAGCGCGCTGGCCGCCAAGGGCATCGCAACCTGGAATGTGGAATATCGTCAGATCGGCGATCCGGGTGGCGGCTGGCCGGGCACCTTTATTGATTGGGCGAATGGGGCCGATCATCTGCGCACGCTCGCCAAACGCTATCCGCTCGATCTGAAACGCGTGATCGTCGTCGGCCATTCCGCCGGTGCGCTCGCGGCGCTCTGGGTGGCGGCGCGTCCGCGGCTCGATCCGGCTATTACGGTCCGCGGCAGTGATCCGCTGCGTGTGCGCGCCGCCGTGGCGATTGACGGCCCCGGCGATCTTGCCCCGTTTGTGGGCAAAGACAAGGCGGTGTGCGGCGCACCTGTGATCAGCCAGCTCCTGGGCGGCACGCCCGATGCGGTGCCCGACCGGTATCGTGACGGTTCGCCCTTCCGCGCCTTGCCGCTCGGCCTCCCGCAGACGCTCGTCGCCTCGGCAGTTCTGGACCCGAGCGAGGCTGAAACCTATCGCGCCGCAGCGGCTGCCAAGGGCGATGCCGTGACCGTCGTCACCACGCCGAACAGCGACCATTTCAACATCATCGCGCCCGGCGAGCCGCAATGGGCCGCGGTGGAGGCCGCTATCCTGAAAGCGATACCACCAGAATGAAGCCGACCCGACGTAGCGTATGGACCGCAGGTGCGATGCTGCCGTTACTTTCGGCAAATGGCGTCCTGCGCGCCGCTGCGCCCGATCTCGCTGGGCTGCGACCGATGACCAACGGCCTCGCGCCGATCGGACCGGAGGAACGACGCGCGCGCCTCGTCCGCGCGCAAGCCGCGATGCGCGGCCAGGGCATCGGCGCAGTGCTGGTCGAATCGGGATCGAGCCTCGTCTATTTTACCGGCGTCGAATGGCATCGCAGCGAGCGCCTGACCGCCGCGATCCTGCCCGTCGAGGGCGATCCGTGCATTATCACGCCGTTCTTCGAAGAACCCTCGGTCCGCCAGACGCTCGGCATCGCGGCGGATGTGCGCGTGTGGCAGGAGGATGAGGACCCGCTGAAACTGGTCGCGGGCTTCCTGAAGGAGCGCAAACTGTCGGCGCGTCCGATCGGGATCGAGGAAACCGTACGCTATTTCGCGGTCGATGGCCTCGCGCGCGCGCTGCCGGGCGTGAAGATCGTCAGCGCCAACCCGGTCGTGCGGGCGATTCGAATGCGCAAGACCGCTCCCGAAATCGCGCTGATGCAGGCGGCGACCGACGTGACGATCGCCGCCTATCGCTGGACCTGGCCACGCGTCGAAAAGGGCATGAAACCCGCCGACATCGCCGGCATGATGAACGCCGCGACCCGCGCGCTCGGCGGCGATCCCGAATTCGCGCTCGTCCTGATCGGCGCAGCTGCAGCCTATCCGCACGGCAGCCGCGATCCGCAGATCGTCGCCGACGGGCAAATCGTGCTGATGGACTGCGGCTGCACCGTGCAGGGCTACCAATCCGACGTCTCCCGCACCTTCGTGTTCGGCGCGGCCAGCAGAGAACAGCGTACCGTCTGGGACCATGTCCGCACCGGTCAGGCCAATGCCTTCGCCGCCGCGCAGATCGGCACGCCTGCGGGCGCGGTCGATGATGCGGTGCGCCGCTATTACGAATCGCTCGGCTACGGCCCGCGTTACCGCCTCCCCGGCCTGTCGCACCGGACCGGCCACGGCATCGGCCTTGACGGGCACGAGCCGGTCAACCTCGTCCACGGCGAGACCACCCCGCTCGCGGAGGGCATGTGCTTTTCCGACGAACCGGGTTTGTATCTGCCCGGCATATTCGGCGTGCGGCTGGAGGATTGCTTCCACATGACGGCGGCGGGGCCGAAATGGTTCAGCGTGCCGCCTTTGTCGCTCGATGCGCCGCTGGGGTGAAGATGCCCGATTGGACTGCACTTCAAGAGACGGGCCTTGTGCGGCTTGAAAATGCTCTTGCCGAAACTGCGCTTGCCGAAATCGAGCCTCTTTTTATGCGGCTTGGTCGTGCGCGCGCCGGGCACCGTTTGCCGGCGTCGGATCTCGCGGGCCTACCCTCGATCGGCGTTATCGCAGCAACGATCGCGCCTCGCCTCGGAAGCAAAGTCCGGCCGGTGCGCGCCTTGTTGTTCGATAAGCACCGCGGCAGCAACTGGGCACTCGGCTGGCATCAGGATCGTACGATCGAGGTCAGCACCCGCGTCGATACGCCCGGCTTTGGACCTTGGACGATCAAGGCCGGCCGTCAGCATGTCGCTCCGCCAATTGCCCTGCTGCAGGCCATGGTGACGGTGCGGATCCACCTCGACAACGTCGACGTAGACAATGCTCCGTTGCTTGTCGCTCCGGGTTCGCATCGCCTTGGCCTGATACCCGAGCGCGAGATCGAATCAGTGGTTTCCCGTCTGGGCACTGCAATTTGCCTAGCAAAGCGCGGCGATGCTTGGCTTTATTCGACGCCGATCTTGCACGCATCTGATGCGGCGCTGAACCCGCGCCGCCGCCGCGTCCTGCAGATCGACTTTTCTGGCGCGGCTTTGCCCAACGGCCTCGAATGGGCGGCTGCAGCCTGACGAGGCTGGTCAAGGCATTTTCCATTCAGATCATCGCCGCAGAGAACGCGCTGCGATCCCCCCGCCACGTCTTCACCGCCGCCGCCCGATCCTTCGCCGCCGCGTCGCTTTGGCCCAACGCCGTTAGCGCATCGGCGCGCACCGACAGCGTCACCGGATCGAGCGGCCGCCGCGCGAGCGCAGCATCGGCCTCGCGCAAAGCGTCCTTCGGCTTGCCCGCCGCCAGCAACGCCGCCGCGAGGCTGCGGCGCACCGGATACCACCAGATCGGCGGATCATCGTACCCGTGCATCGCCTTCGATTCCTCGATCTTCGCCGCGGCCTTGTACCCACGCACCGCAAGGTCGGGCCGCCCCTCGAGCATCGCGGCACGCCCCTCCAGCACCGCGCGGGCGATTCGCAGCAGGGTGGCGGCTTGTAGACTGCCGTCGTCGCGCTTGGTCGGTCCGACATCTAAAACGATCGCCGCCACCTCCGCCCGCACGCCCTTCGCGTCGCCCATCCGCGCATACGCCTCGCCGCGCGCATAATGGCGATAGCCGCGCAGATAGACCTGCTTCACCCCCGGCTCGGCCAGCGCGAGCACCGCCGCCGGATCCGCAAAGCGCCCTTCCGCGAAATAGGCCGTCCCGCCGACCATCTGCTGATAGGGCGGCACCTGCGGCAGCGCCGCCAGCCCGCGCAGGACAGGCGCGCTCAGCGCAAGCGCATCCTTGGCATCGCCGGAGATCAGCGCCCCGCCGACTCCGAAATGGACGTTGTGCCCGTGATAGGTCTGATTGAACGCCGCCGTCTCGGCGTCCGGCACTGGCGGCTTGATCGCACGCGTCTCCGCCACGCCCAGCGCCGCCGCATTCACATTGGCGTCGGTCGCGTCCTGATAGCGGCCGATCCAATAATAAGTGTGGCTCGGCATGTGGATGAGATGGCTCGCCGCCGGGGCAAGCGCGCCGAGCCGGTCGGCATAGCGCTCCGCGCGTCCCGGAAAACCGCTCATTTCGGTCGCATGGATGTAGAAATGGATCGCCGGCGTGAAATCCGGGTTGCGCTTCAATACCGCCTCGAGGAGCCCAACCGCGCGCGGCATCCCAATCTTGTTGTCGGCAAGAGCCGCCGGGATCATCCACGCATCAGCTGCGAGCGTCAGCAATTCGTCGCTCTCGGGATGCGCCAGTACGATCGCATCCATCGCGCGAGCATAAGCGATATCGCCGCGCCCCTTGCCGCCGCCATCCTGATACCGCAGCTTCAGCGCCGCCAGCAGATCGCGCTCCAGCGCTGGCCCCTTCGCCGCGAGAGGCATCGCCGCATCGACCAGCTTGCCCATCTTCACCTGCGTGGCCGCATCGATCGTGAAATTGATCGTCGGACCACCGGCCCAGGCTTCGCCCCACTTGCACATCGCGCACGACGGATCGATCCGCGCCGCTTCCTTGAACGCGCCTTCTCCTGCGGCATGGGCAAAGGCATGGCTGAGTTGCAGCCCGTTATCGAAAAACGCCTGCGCGCGCGGATTCGCGGTCGTGATTGCCAGCGCCCCGGCGCCGAAGCCGGGCAGAATCCGCGCAACCGTCGGCGCGGCCGTATCATCCCCACAGATCGCGTGGAGCGGCGCATCCTGCGGCGCGACCGCCGCCACCTCCGCGCTCGGCGCAAGCAACAGCAACATCGGCGCGATCAACAGCAGACGCATGGCAATTCCCCCAATCGGCTCACCGTATCGCATCACGACGAACCGAGCCATGCTTGAGATACGGCGCAGGCTCGCCTAAGCCCTGCGGTCATGACCTCCACGAACGACATCCGCCGCAGCTTCCTCGACTATTTCGCCGCCAACGGCCACGCGAAGATCGCGTCCGCGCCGCTGGTGCCGCAGAACGACCCGACGTTGATGTTCGTCAACGCCGGGATGGTCCCGTTCAAGAACGTCTTCACCGGCCTGGAAACGCGGCCCTATGTCACCGCCGTCTCCAGCCAGAAATGCGTGCGGGCCGGCGGCAAGCATAACGACCTGGACAATGTCGGCTATACCGCGCGGCATCACACCTTTTTCGAAATGCTCGGCAATTTCTCGTTCGGCGATTATTTCAAGGAACGCGCGATCACGCTCGCCTGGGGTCTGCTGACCAAGGAATGGGGGATCGATCCCAACCGGCTGACCGTCACCGTCTATCACACCGACGACGAGGCCTTCGATCTGTGGAAACGGATCGCGGGCCTACCGGAGGAGCGGATCATCCGCATCGCCACCAACGACAATTTCTGGTCGATGGGTGACACCGGCCCATGCGGCCCCTGTTCCGAAATCTTCTTCGACCATGGCGACCATATCTATGGTGGCCCGCCCGGCAGCCCGGAGGAGGACGGCGACCGCTTCGTCGAAATCTGGAACCTGGTGTTCATGCAGTTCGATCAGGCCGCGGACGGCACGCGCACCCCGCTGCCCAAGCCGTCGATCGACACCGGCATGGGGCTCGAGCGGATCGCGGCGGTCCTGCAGGGCGTGCACGACAATTATGATACCGACACCTTCAAGGCGCTGATCGCCGCCTCGGGCGCGCTCACCGGCACCGCCACGACCGGCGACAATCAGGCGAGCCACCGCGTCATCGCCGATCACTTGCGCACTTCGGGTTTCCTGGTGGCGGACGGCGTGCTGCCCGCGAATGAAGGGCGCGGTTATGTGCTCCGCCGTATCATGCGCCGCGCGATGCGCCACGCGCATCTGCTGGGCGCGAAGGAGCCGTTGATGCACCGCCTGGTGCCTGCGCTCGTCGCCGAAATGGGCGCGGCATACCCTGAGCTGGTGCGCGCCCAGGCCGCGATCGAATCGACGCTGTTGCAGGAGGAAACGCAGTTCCGCCGCACGCTCGTGAACGGCTTGCGCTTGCTGGACGAGGCGACCGCCGCGATGGAACCGGGCGCGACGCTTCCGGGCGAAACCGCGTTCAAGCTCTACGACACGTTCGGCTTCCCGTACGATCTGACCGAGGATGCGCTCCGCGCGCAAGGATTCGGGATCGATCGCGCCGGGTTCGACACCGCGATGGCCGAACAAAAGCGCGCCGCTCGCGCCGCGTGGAAGGGGTCGGGCCAGCGCGCCTCGGACGACGTTTGGTTCGACATCGCCGAAAGCGCTGGCGGCACAGAATTCATCGGCTATACGTCGGAGGAGGGCGAGGGCCAGGTCGTTGCGATCGTGAAGGACGGCGCGCGCGTCGACTCCGCCGCCGCTGGCGAAACGGTCGAGATCGTCGTCAACCAGACGCCTTTCTATGCCGAAAGCGGCGGCCAGGTCGGCGACACCGGCACGCTCACCGCCCCCGGCGTGCTTGGCCAAGTCGAGGATACGCACAAATATCTCGGTCGCCTCTGGTCGCACCGCACCAAGATCAGCGAAGGCACGATCGCAGTCGGCGATGCGCTGCACTTGACGATCGACCGCGCGCGCCGCGACCGCATCCGCGCCAACCATAGCGCCACCCACTTGCTCCACGAGGCGCTCCGCCAACGCCTGGGCCTGCACGTCGCGCAAAAGGGCTCGCTGGTCGCGCCCGAACGCCTGCGTTTCGATTTCTCGCAACCCAGCGCGATCGATCCCGCCGCGCTTGCCCAAGTCGAGGCCGATGTGAACCACCACATCCGTGCCAATGGCACCGTCAGCACCCGCCTGATGACCCCCGACGAAGCCATTGCCGAAGGCGCGATGGCGCTGTTCGGCGAGAAATATGGCGAGGAAGTCCGCGTCGTCTCGATGGGGACCGAAGGCGACAAGACGTATTCGCTCGAACTTTGTGGCGGCACGCACGTCCGCGCTTTGGGCGACATCGGCCTGTTCACGCTGGTCGGGGAGGGGGCCGTGTCCTCGGGTATCCGCCGCGTCGAGGCACTGACCGGCGAGGCGGCACGGGCCTATCTTACGGCGCGCGACGACAAGCTCAAGGAAGCCGCGACAGCGCTCAAATCCTCGCCCGACGAGGTGCCCGCGCGCGTGCTGGCGCTGGTCGAAGATCGGCGTCGGCTCGAACGCGAATTGGCCGAGGCGAAGAAGGCACTGGCGCTCGGCGGCGGGGCAGGGGCGGCTGCCGCTGGGCCGGAACAGGTGGGCGGGGTGAACTTCCTCGGCCAAGTAGTCGATGGCCTCGACCCCAAGGGCCTGCGCGGCGCGGTCGATGACATGAAGCAACGCCTCGACGGATCGGGCGTCGCGATGATCGTCGCGGTCAACGATGGCCGCGCCTCGGTCGCGGTCGGCGTGACGCCGGATCTGGTGGCCAGGAAGAGCGCGGTCGATCTGCTCAAGATCGCGGTGGCGACGCTCGGCGGTCAGGGTGGCGGTGGCCGTCCCGACATGGCGCAGGGCGGTGGGCCGGATGGCGCGAAGGGCGCCGATGCGGTCGAAGCGGTCAAGGCGGCGCTAGCTGGCTAGCCAATCTCGCTTGGGGCTGCTCGCCGCCCGCTCACGGTTATCGAACGCGCTGTGCGTCGGTGCTGAAATGCTCGCGCGCCGCGCGCGACAGGTCACGCAGCATCGCCACGATCTCCGCCGTAGAGGCAGTCGCGTTCGTGTCGCGCGCCTGGGTTTCGATCCTGTCCTGATCGGAAAGGGCTTGGTCGTAGGGCATACACGGTCACCTGTTCTGCGGCGTCCACCGGGCTATCGGACTTGGGTTATCGACGGCTTGCCGGGATCGGTTAACCGGCGTTCACCCTCCCGCGCCGGCGCGCCGCACCAACCAAGGCGCTTGCGCCCGCAACGGGTATGCCCCGGACGCGGGATCGCGTAGCCTCGCCTCGGGCACCGCAGGGAGAGCGAACCGTGAAGCAACTCATCTACCGCTCGCAACCGTTCGGATTTGATCGTGCGATGCTCGCTGGCATCCTCGTCGATGCACGACGTATCAACCCGCGCGACGCAATTACCGGCGCGCTGATCTGTCGGCAGGACCTCTATCTGCAATTGATCGAAGGGCCGGAGGCCGCGATCGATGCGCTCTACGACCGCATCACCCGCGACAATCGCCACGACAATATCGTCCTGCTGCTATCGGAGACGGTCGATCGGCGGATGTTCGCCGAATGGGCGATGCTCGACGACGAAGCGCCATCGCTCGCTTGGTCAGCCGAAGAGGTGGAGGAGGGCGCGCTCGACACCGCCAGCCCTGCGGCGCTCCGGGGTGTTTTCGAACGGGTAGCGGCCACCGCGCGAAAAAGCGCCTCCGCGGCGTCTTAACCCCCACATCCCGGCTCTGTCCTACAGGGCGTCGCGCTGGCAAGATTGCACCGCGAGCGCTTCGAACTCGACGGAAAGGTCGTCAATTGCGGCGCGGCACGAAAAGTACGCCGATGGTGTGACTCAGTGTGACTTTAGCGAAAGGCGCTCCGCAAAAACGCATTTATATTCAGTAACTAACCTAAACCTCGGCCGTCTCGCTCGCGCCGGAACCGCGCCGCACCCGCTTCAACCGCGGCAGTGCGACCATCTCCGCCGCCGCTTTGATCTCCTGCCGCAGCTCATCGCGTTTTTCGTGGATCGAGGCGATCACCGGGCCGACCGCGACCCCGAGGTCAGTCAACACGGCCTCGGCCAATTGCAGCGAGGATTCGAGCGTCTCAGGGACGGCGTCGCTCGCGCCGGCTTTGTAGAGTTCGGCGGCATGGCGCGTATCCCGCGCACGCGCCACAATCGTCAGCCCCGGCACCCAGCCGCGCACCCGCCGCGTCAGCGTCACGCTCAGCACCGGATCGTCCATCGTCAGGATCAACGCTTTGGCGCGTCCGAGATTGAGCCGGTCGACCAGTTCGGGCCGCACGACATCGCCGAAGATTACCGGATAGCCCTCGGCCCGCGCCGCCGTCACAGCATCGATGTTCGCCTCGACCGCGACATAGGGCTGGCCGTGAACTGCAAGCATGTCGCACACCATCCGCCCGACGCGACCAAAGCCGATCACGACCGTGCCCGGGCCATCGGCCGAAATCTCGGCATCCGGCAATTCGCCGCGTCCCTCCAGCCGCTTCGCTACACGTTTGCCGACCATGGAGAGCAGCGGCGTGATCGTCAGGCCGATCGCGGTTACGGTCTGCCAGTAACTGGCGAGGCCGGGCGCGATCAATTGTGCCTGAGCCGCCGCACCCAGCACGATCAGCGTCGTTTCCGACGGGCTGCCCATCAGCACGCCAGTCTCGGCCGCCACGCCGCCGCGGATCCCCGCCATCCGCAACAGCCCGAACGTCACCGCCGCCTTGACCGCGACCACCGCCAATATACCGAGGAAATAGGCACCCCAATCCGCCGCGATCGCGCGCAGATCGACGCTCATCCCCACCGTGATCAGGAACACGCCAAGCGCGAGGCCCTTGAACGGCGCGGTGATGACCTCGACCTCGCTATGATAATCGGTCTCGGCGATCAGAAGCCCCGCGATCAGCGCGCCGACGATCGGCGACAGGCCGACTGCGCCGGTGGCAAGGCTTGCGGCGATCACCACGAGCAGCGAGGCGGCGAGGAACAGCTCTGGGCTCTTGGTTCGCGCTGCCTGGGCAAACAGGCGGGGCAGGAAAAAACGTCCGCCGATGAACAGGATCGCCACGGTCAGTATCGCCGCGCCGCCGACCCGCGCGAACCCGGCGAGGCCACCCGCCGCCGCCATCGGACCGAGCGCGCCGAGGATGAAAATGATCGGCACCAGCGCCAGATCCTCGAACAGCAGCATCGCGAACGCCGTCCGTCCGACCGGTCCGCTCGTGCCCGCAATCGGCAGGACCAAGGCAGTGGAGGACAGGGCGAGCGCGATGCCGAGCGCGAGTGAACCCGTCCACTCAAGCCCGATCAGCAGGTGCAGGCCAACGCCGATAACCGCACCCGCCCCGATCAGCTCCGCCGCGCCGACGCCGAACACCAATCGACGCATCGACCACAGCCGCTTGAACGACAGTTCGAGGCCGATCGAGAACAGCAAGAGCACGATGCCGAATTCGGCGAATGGCTCGATCGCGTGCGGATCGGAAATGGTAAGGTGGTACAGCCACGGATAATCGGCGACGAGCGCGCCTAGGCCGAACGGACCGACCAGCAGCCCGACCAGGATGAACCCGATAACCGGACTGATCTTTGCCCGGGCAAAGGCCGGGATCACGAGGCCAGCAGCGCCAAGAATGACCAAGGCGTCGCTGAAACCGGCATTGGACAGGGGAGAGGCCATCCGCGCACTGTGGCGCGGATGGCCGCGTTTGTCAGCTTATTGTGACACGCCCATCTTCGCTTCCAGGTTTACACGGACCTGCTCGAAGAACTGCTCGGTCGTCATCCACGGCTGATCCGGGCCGATCAGCAGCGCGAGATCCTTGGTCATATGACCATCCTCGACCGTCTGGACGCACACGCGCTCCAGCGTTTCGGCGAACTTCGTCACCTCGGGCGTGCCGTCGAACTTGCCGCGATACTTCAGGCCACCGGTCCAGGCGAAGATCGACGCAATCGGGTTGGTGGAGGTCGCCTTGCCCTGCTCGTGCTGGCGGAAGTGGCGGGTGACCGTGCCGTGTGCGGCCTCGGCCTCGACCGTCTTGCCGTCTGGCGTGAGCAGCACCGAGGTCATCAGGCCGAGCGAACCGAAGCCTTGCGCGACCTGATCCGATTGCACGTCGCCGTCATAATTCTTGCACGCCCAGACGAATTCGCCGTGCCACTTCAGCGCCGATGCGACCATGTCGTCGATCAGGCGATGTTCGTAGGTGATGCCTGCTTCCTTGAATTTGTCCTTGAACTCGGTCTCATACACCTCGGCGAACAAATCCTTGAAGCGGCCGTCATAGGCCTTGAGGATGGTGTTCTTGGTGCTGAGATACACCGGCCACTTCAGGTTGAGGCCATAGTGCATCGACGCGCGGGCGAAGTCGCGGATCGAATTGTCGAGATTGTACATCGCCAGGGCGACGCCCGACGATTGGAAGCGGAACACCTCTTCATCGATCGTCGTGCCATCATCGCCGTCGAACACAAGGCGCAGCTTGCCTGGGCCGGGGACCAGGAAATCGGTCGCGCGATACTGGTCGCCGAAAGCATGGCGGCCCACGACGATCGGGTGCGTCCAGCTCGGGATAAGCCGGGGCACGTTCTTGATGACGATCGGCTCGCGGAAAATCGTGCCGCCCAGGATGTTGCGGATCGTGCCGTTGGGCGACTTCCACATCTTCTTGAGGCCGAATTCCTCGACGCGCTGCTCATCCGGGGTGATCGTCGCGCACTTCACGCCGACGCCATATTTCTGGATCGCCTTGGCGCTATCGACCGTCACCTTGTCGTCGGTGTTGTCGCGGCTCATCATGCCGAGGTCGTAATAGTCGAGGTCGATATCGAGATAGGGGAGGATCAGGCGCTCGCGAATCCACTGCCAGATGATCCGCGTCATCTCGTCGCCATCGATCTCGACGACGGGCGTTTTTACCTTGATCTTCGCCATTGCGCTCTTTCCTATGGGGAGGTTTGAGGCAGCGTCTAGGAGCAAGGCGCGCAGCGATCAACCCGGTGAAGCCCTGATCTTGAACGGGCGAGCGGGGAGGGGCCTGGTGGGCGCAAGGCCGTTCATGATTGTCGCGAGCGGGGGGGTGGGGTAGGAGCATCATCATGTCTCCGTTCGAAAAACCCGTCGGTCCTGCCGAAGCCGTCAAATGGCGCGTTCCAGATTTGCATCCGGAAGGGCGGAAATATGTCATCATTGCCGCCGTGGTCGCCTTCGTTGCCTGGGCGTGGGTTGGCTGGTTCCTTGCGTGGCCGCTGATCGGGCTGACCCTGTGGGTTGCCCTGTTCTTTCGCGATCCGGTGCGCGTGACGCCGAGCGCGCCGGGGCTGATCGTGTCACCCGCCGACGGACTCGTCTCGATGATCGAGCGCGTGCCGGTACCGCGCGAACTCGCTGGGCCGAATGGGCTGGGCGATGCGCCGCTGATTCGCGTGTCGGTGTTCATGTCTGTTTTCGACGTGCACATTAATCGCACGCCGATCGCCGGCACGATCAAGCAGGTTGTGTATATTTCGGGCAAATTCGTGAATGCCGAGCTCGACAAAGCGAGCGAGGACAATGAGCGGCAGCATATTCTGGTCGAGGATCGCGAAGGTCGACGCATCGGCTTTACGCAGATCGCCGGGCTGCTCGCACGCCGCATCGTGCCGTTCGTGAAGCCGGGCGATATGGTCGCGGTCGGGCAGAGAATCGGACTTATCCGCTTTGGCAGCCGTGTCGATGTCTATTTGCCCGACGATTGCGCGTGCCAAGTGGTGCTGGGCCAGCGCAGCGTCGCCGGCGAAACGATCCTCGGCCGCGTCGACGCCACGACCGCACGCGGGATCGCGCAATGATCGTCGTATCATGCCGGTAAAGCCACGTTTGCGCCGCCCGGTGCCCCGCGGCCTGCCGCTGCGCGCTGTCGCGCCGAACGCCGTGACCGCACTCGCATTGTGTTCGGGGCTCACCGGCATCCGTTTCGCGATCGCCGGTCAATGGGAGACCGCGGTCGTTATGGTGATGATCGCCAGCGTGCTTGACGGCATCGACGGTCGGATCGCGCGGATGGTCCGTGGGGAGAGCCGTTTCGGTGCCGAACTGGATTCGCTGTCCGACGCGATTTCGTTCGGCGTGTCGCCGGCGTTGATTCTGTATCTCTGGTCGCTGCAGGATTTGCCGCGCGTCGGCTGGCTCATCGCATTAGTGTTCGCGGTGTTCTGCGCGCTACGCCTCGCCCGCTTCAACGCCGCGATCGACGTGGCGGACCAGCCGCACAAATCGGCCGGGTTTCTCACCGGCTCCCCTTCTCCGGTTGGGGCGGGGCTGGCGATGCTGCCGATGTATCTGTGGTTCTGGACCGGCCTCGACATCTGGCGCTCGCCGATGATCGTCGGCCCGTGGGTCGCGCTGATGGCGGTACTAATGGTGTCGAGCCTCGCAACCTATAGCTGGTCGTCCCTGAAACTGCGACGGACGATCCGGTTCGAGGCGATGGCAGTGGTCGTATTGCTTGGCGCAGCCCTGGTTTCGGCACCGTGGCACACGCTGACATTCCTGTGCGCCGCGTATTTGGCGACGCTACCGTTCAGCATCGCTGCCTATGCAAGGGTCAAGCAGCTGCGCGCCACTGCGGCCGTGTCGCCGGAGCCATCGACCGTCCCCGTGTCCGAACCCGTGCCTCGCTGACAATCACCGCAGGCGCAGCAGAGGCAGGCACAGCACCGTCGCGGAGTAACGCAGCGATCCGTGGCAAAGCGGGCATCAACGTCAGCCAGAACACTGCGACACTAGCGGCAAGGGCGCTTGCGAAAACCAGAAAACCGACAAAAGCCATCTTCCAACTCCATCCATCACGGTGGTGGGTCACAAAATAGCAACCCTCAGGCGTAGCAGCGGTTCCATGTTCCGCTCACGAGCATGGTATGTTCTTTCTACGTTCCGGATGTCAAGCGTCATTACGGAGTTGCGCTCTCCCCGCACTTCCGCTAACGGGCACGCCTTCACACCGCATGGGAAGCACACATCACCGGTGTCCGCCTGGGGTTTCACCTCGGCCAACGGATTACTCGCTTCCCAGAGGATCAACCGGAAAGGAACTATCTTATGGCGGCACCTGTCGTCTCCATGCAGCAATTGCTCGAAACGGGCGCGCACTTCGGCCACCAGACGCATCGCTGGAACCCGAAGATGAAGCCTTACATCTTTGGCGACCGCAACGGCGTCCACATCCTCGATCTGTCGCAGACCGTGCCGTTGTTCGCACGTGCGCTGGAATTCGTCGCAGCTTCGACCGCGTCTGGCGGCAAGGTCCTGTTCGTCGGCACCAAGCGCCAGGCGCAGGAGCCCGTTGCCGAGGCAGCGCGCCGCTCGGGCCAGCATTTCGTCAACCATCGCTGGCTGGGCGGGATGCTCACCAACTGGAAGACCATTTCGGGTTCGATCAAGCGCCTCAAAACCCTGGAAGAGCAGCTTTCGGGCGACACGCATGGCCTGACCAAGAAGGAAGTGCTGCAGCTCACCCGTGAGCGCGACAAGCTCGAACTGTCGCTCGGCGGCATCCGCGACATGGGCGGCATTCCGGACGTTATGTTCGTGATCGACGCTAACAAAGAAGAGCTGGCGATCAAGGAAGCCAACACGCTGGGTATTCCGGTCGTCGCGATCCTCGACTCGAACGTCTCGCCCGATGGCATCGCTTTCCCGGTTCCGGCGAATGACGACGCCAGCCGCGCAATCCGCCTGTATTGCGAAGCCGTTGCCATTGCTGCGACCCGTGGTGGTCACGAGCAGATGGCGCGTCGTCAGGACGTCGGCGCGATGGAAGCCCCGCCGGTCGAGGAAGCGCTGAGCGTTGCCCCGGAAGCCCCGGGTGCCGAGATCACGCCCGCGACCGACGCCGCGCTTCAGGCTGAAATGGCCGCCGAGACCGAGCGCCAGATCGACGCGTAAGCGTCTTCGAACTGACATTTGGGCGGGGTAGGGCGTTGGCCCCGCCCCGCCTATATGCGTTTTCTACAGATAGAAGGATTTTGACATGGCCGAGATCACGGCAGCAGCAGTAAAGGACCTGCGCGAAAAGAGCGGCGCGGGCATGATGGATTGCAAGAAGGCGCTGACCGAAGCAGCAGGCGACATGACCGCTGCGATGGATTGGCTGCGCGCCAAGGGTCTGGCCGCCGCCGCCAAGAAGTCCAGCCGCACTGCGGCCGAGGGCCTGATCGGCGTCGAAGTGTCGGGCACCAAGGGTGCCGCGGTCGAAGTCAATTCCGAAACCGACTTCGTCGCGAAGAACGTGCAGTTCCAGACTTTCGTCCGTGACGTGACCTCGGTCGCGCTCGAGCTGGGCGACGACATTGCTACGATCAAGGCGGCGCCGCTGGGTGACAAGACGGTCGAGGAGATCCTGACCAACAACATCGCCACGATCGGTGAGAACCAGAACCTTCGCCGCGCCAAGCGTCTCGAAGTTTCCGCCGGCGCGGTCGTGCCGTACATCCACAATGCTCAGGCTCCAGGTCTCGGCAAGATCGGCGTGCTCGTCGCGCTTGAGAGCGAAGCGGGCAAAGATGTGCTGGAGCCGCTCGGCAAGCAAATCGCGATGCATATTGCAGCGGCCTTCCCGCTGGCGCTCAACGAAGATGGTCTCGACCCCGAGATCGTCGCCCGCGAGCGTGCGATTGCCACCGAAAAGGCATCGGAAAGCGGCAAGCCAGCCGACATCGTCGCCAAGATGGTCGATGGTGCGATCGCTAAGTACTGCAAGGAAAATGCCCTCGTCAGCCAGTTGCTGGTGATGGATGGCAAGACCAAGATCTCGGACGTCGTTGCAAATGCCGCCAAGGCAGCGGGCACTGCGATCGTGCTCAAGGACTATGTCCGCTTCCAGCTCGGCGAAGGCATCGAGAAGGAAACGAGCGACTTCGCCGCAGAAGTTGCCGCAGCTTCGGGCGTTCCGCAGCCGGTTGCTTGAGCGTTCGCTGGCGATGCTAAATGGGGGCTGTGCCGGCGACGGTGCAGCCCCTGTCGTATCGACCGGCGATCGTCTGCACGGTTTCCGCGCTTCCAATCCGCGGACGTGCCCGATAAGGTCCGCGCCGCCACCCCCCTTCAGCATTCTGGACCCCCGTGACCCACCCACGCTTCAAACGTATCCTGTTGAAATTGTCGGGCGAAGTCCTGATGGGCAGCAGCGGCCTGTCGATCGATCCCGACGTCATCGCGCGCGTTGCGGCCGAGATCGCCGACGTGAAGGCGCAAGGGTTTGAATTGTGCGTCGTGGTTGGCGGCGGCAATATCTTCCGCGGCATCTCCGGCGCGGCGCGTGGCATGGACCGTGCGACCGGCGATTATATGGGGATGCTTGCCACGGTGATGAACGCGCTCGCGGTGCAGAACGCGCTCGAGCAGATCGGCGTTGAGACGCGCGTGCAGTCGGCGATCCCGATGGCGTCGGTGTGCGAACCCTTCATCCGGCGCCGCGCGGAACGGCATCTGGAAAAAGGCCGGATCGTGATTTTCGCGGCCGGTGTCGGCAGTCCGTTTTTTACCACCGACAGCGGCGCTGCCTTGCGCGCGGCGGAGATGAAATGCGACGCGTTGTTCAAGGGTACTTCGGTCGATGGCGTCTATGACGCCGACCCGAAACTGCACCCGAATGCAAAGCGTTTCGATACGGTGAGTTACGGCACTGTCCTGGGGCAGGATTTGAAGGTGATGGACGCAAGCGCGATCGCCTTGTGCCGCGACAACAACATTCCGATCGTCGTCTTCAACATTCGCGAATCGGGCAATCTTGCCGCGGTTCTGCGCGGTGATGGCGTTTCGACGACCGTTCAGCACAGCATAGGAGACTGACCATGGCCGCTTACGACAAGGCCGATCTGGAGCGCCGCATGGCGGGCAGCGTGGAAGCACTGAAGAGCGATCTGCAGGGCCTGCGCACCGGTCGCGCGTCGACCTCGTTGCTCGATCCGGTGACGGTTGAGGTCTACGGCGCGCAGATGCCGCTCAATCAGGTTGCGACCGTCTCGGCACCCGAGCCGCGTCTGCTGTCGGTGCAGGTGTGGGACAAGAGCAATGTCGGCCCGTGCGACAAGGCGATCCGCTCGGCTGGCCTGGGCCTCAATCCGATCGTCGACGGCACCACGCTGCGGCTGCCGATCCCGGATCTGACCGAAGAGCGCCGCAAGGAGCTTGCCAAGCTGGCCGGCAAATATGCCGAGGAAGCGCGCATCGCGGCACGCAATGTGCGCCGCGATGGTATGGATTCGCTGAAGACCGACGAAAAGAAAGGTCTGTTCGGCGAGGACGAGCGCAAGCGCCACGAAACCGAAGTGCAGAAGCTGACCGACAAGACGATTGCCGAAATCGATGCGGCCGCGACCGCCAAGGAAAAGGAAATCCTCGGCAAGTGAGGCCGTTTGCGGCCCAGGCAGCCGATCGGGCGATCGCGACGGAGTCGGGGGGCGGCCCGCTTCCGCGTCACGTTGCGATCATCATGGACGGCAATGGCCGCTGGGCGAAGAAGCGGCACTTTCCGCGCATCGCCGGGCATCGCCAGGGGATCGAGGCGGTGCGCCGAGTTGCGCGCGCGGCGCGTTCGCTCGGTATCGAGGCGCTGACGCTCTACGCTTTCTCCAGCGAGAATTGGCGTCGGCCGGAGGAGGAAGTCAGCGACCTGATGGGATTGTTGCGGCTGTTTATCCGCAGCGACCTTGACGAGCTGGTGCGCGATAATGTGCGGCTGCGCATTATCGGCGATTATCGCCGCTTTTCGCCGGACCTGGTCGAGTTGATCGATGATGCGGTCGCGCGGACCTCGGTCAATACCGGGCCGATTCTGGTCATCGCGCTCAATTATGGTGCGCAGGCTGAAATTGCCGCAGTGGCGCGGCGGCTGGCAGAGCAAGCGCGCGACGGGCAGCTTGACCCGGCAACGATCGACGAAGCGATGTTCGAGGGCGAGCTCGAGACGCGCGATCTGCCGCCGCTCGATTTGCTCATCCGCACCTCGGGTGAGGTGCGGCTGTCCAACTTCCTGTTGTGGCAAGCGGCCTATGCCGAGCTGCTGTTCGTCGATACGCTATGGCCCGATTTCGATGGCGATACGCTGGCGCAGGCGATCGCGGCCTTCGGGCAACGACAACGGCGGTTCGGCGGCCTGTGACGGCGACGGCCCCGCCGAGAGGCATGTCCAATCTGACGTTACGCGTGCTGGTGGGAATCGCTTTGATCGCGGTGGCGCTGCTCGCGGTCCTGTTGGGCGGCATTCCCTTCTGGCTGCTATGCGTGGTGCTCGGCATCTTGATGATGGGGGAGTGGGCCGATCTCCATGCTACGCCGCCCGCGATCAAGCGGCTTGCCCAATATGCGTTGTCGGTTCCACTGGCCGCGATGATGCCGGTGCTCGGCGTCGGTCCCGGCTTCTTCGCGCTCGGGCTGATTGGCGCGGCGGCGTTTTTCGTCGTCATCACGAAGCGAACGACAGGCTTGGCGTTGGGCGTCCTCTATGTGGGCCTGCCGATCATGGCATTGCTTGTTTTGCGGCGGCAGGAGGAGGGGATCGTCTTAACGGTCTGGTCGCTCGCCTTGGTATGGGCGTGCGACATTGGTGCCTATGCGGCGGGGCGCCTGATCGGCGGGCCCAAGCTCGCACCCGCGATCAGCCCGAATAAAACCTGGGCTGGTCTTGGCGGCGGCGTGGTGCTGGCCAGCGCGTTCGCCGCCCTCATGCACTATCGCTACGGACTGCCGTTGCGCCTGACGCTGGCGACCCCGGCACTCGCGGTGCTGGCGCAAGGCGGCGATTTGTACGAAAGCTGGTTGAAGCGGAAGGCAGGGGTCAAGGATAGCGGGACACTGCTGCCGGGGCATGGCGGCGTGCTCGACCGGCTCGACGGGCTGGTGCCGGTCGCGCCCGTCGCGGCCCTGCTGGTGCTGTTGCCAAAATTCTACTGGTGGTGAAGACAGTTCCAATGAAGTCGATTACAATTTTGGGGGCGACCGGTTCGATCGGCACGTCGACGCTCGATCTGGTCGAGCGCGAGCCGGACCGGTTCGAAGTGCTGGCGCTGACCGCCAATTGCGATGTCGCACGCCTTGCGGCAGCAGCGATCCGCACGCGGGCGAAGCGTGCCGTGGTGGCCGACGAAAGCTGCCTTCCCGAGCTGCGCGCTGCGCTTGCCGGGACCGATGTCGTGTGCGCCGGCGGGCGCGCGGCGGTGATCGAGGCGGCAACACTCGGCGCGGACATCACGATGGCAGCGATCGTCGGCTGCACCGGGCTTGAACCGACGATGGCGGCGATTGCGGGCGGCAAGACCGTTATCATCGCGAACAAGGAGCCGCTGGTTTCGGCCGGCGAAGTCGTGCTCGCTGCCGCGAAGGCATCCGGCGCGACGCTGCTGCCGGCCGATTCGGAGCATAATGCGATCTTCCAATGCTTCGACGCGAGCCGGCCCGAACGCGTCCGTCGCATCATCCTGACGTGCAGCGGCGGGCCGTTCCGGACTTTCTCGACCGAAGAGATGCGCGGCATGAAGGCCGATCGCGCGGTTGCACACCCCAATTGGTCGATGGGCGCGAAAATCTCGGTCAATTCGGCGACGCTGTTCAACAAGGGGCTCGAACTAATCGAAGCGGCGCGGTTGTTCCCGGTACCGCATGACGCGATCGAGATCGTGATCCATCCGCAATCGGTGATCCACTCGCTGGTCGAATATGTCGACGGCTCGACGCTCGCACAATTGGGGCCGCCCGACATGCGCGTGCCGATCGCCTCGTGCCTTGCCTGGCCGGACCGGATGGCGACGCCGATAGCCCCGCTCGATCTGGTCGCGGTGGGGCGACTCGATTTCCAGGCACCCGATCCGGTGCGCTTCCCGGCGCTGCGCCTGACGCGCGACGCGCTCGACGCAGGCGGTGCGCGACCCGCGATCCTGAACGCTGCGAACGAGATTGCCGTGGCCGCTTTTCTGGGCGGGCAGATCGGCTTCCTCGAAATTGCCGCAATCGTCGAAGATACGCTGTCGGCATACGATCCGGCCGCGCCGGGGACATTGGGCGATGTCCTCGCGGTCGATGCCGAGGCGCGGGAGCATGCGCAGCGGCAGGTCGCGGTTCGCAACGGGGCGTTTGTGAAGGATAGCGTCGCTTGAGCCAATCACCCGGCCTGTTGCTTACCATCCTGGCTTTCGCGCTGGTGATCGGGCCGCTCGTGTTTCTGCACGAGCTTGGCCATTATCTCGCTGGCCGCTGGTTCGGCGTGAGGATCGATGCGTTCTCGATCGGCTTTGGTCGCGAGATGTTCGGTTGGACCGATCGGCATGGCACGCGCTGGAAGGTCAGTGCGCTGCCGCTTGGCGGATACGTCAAGTTTGCCGGTGACCTGAACCCCGCGAGCCAGCCCGACCCGGCCTGGCTGGAACTGCCGCCGGAAGAACGCGCGCGCAGTCTCCAGGCGCGTCCAGTGTGGCAGCGTGCGATCGTCGTCGCGGCTGGCCCGATCATGAATTTCATCGTCGCGATCGCCGTGCTGGGCGGGATGGCGATGGCGTATGGCGTCGACGCCACCCCCCGACCGTCGGGACGGTCCTGCCTGGCAGCGCGGCGGCGAACGCCGGCCTGCAAGCAGGCGACCGGATCACGACGCTTGGCGGTCGGAAAGTGACCACTTTTTCCGATCTCGCGGCCTTCACGGTGTTGCGTCCAGATGAGCGCGTGCCGGTGTCGATCGTGCGAGGCGGACAGCCGCTTCAGCTCGCCGTCACGATCGGAGCGCTCAAGCAGCGTGACCGCTTCGGCAATGTATCCAAGATCGGTCGCCTCGGTATCGGCCCAGGCGCCCCTGCGTTACGCAAGGTCAGCTTGCTCGAGGCGCCCGCAGCGGGCGTGCGCGGTACGATTGCCGCGTTACAGGGCACGGTCGATGGCCTTGGCCAGATCATTTCTGGCAGGCGCTCGGTCGACGAACTGGGCGGGCCGCTGCGCATTGCAAAAATGTCGGGCGAGACGCTGAGTCTGGGCACGCCCTATCTCATTTGGTTCATCGCGATGATCTCGATTAATCTGGGATTCATCAACCTGTTGCCAGTCCCGTTGCTGGATGGCGGCCACCTCTTCTTTTATGCAATCGAAGCGGTCCGACGCAGGCCCGTGCCGCCGCAGGTGCAGGAATGGGCATTTCGCGGCGGTTTGGCGGCGATCGTGGCGCTGATGGTGACAGTAACGTTCAATGATCTCGGCGCATTTGGCTTATGGGCGAGCCTGCGCGGGTTGATCGGTTGACGCAGGTAAGGCAGGGCGGGCCGACAGTTTTTCGGCCGCGCGGAATTTTCTCCGACTTGGGGTGGAATGTGACAGCGATCAAGGTTTCAAATTTCGGAGCACGGGCCACCGCCGTGCTGCTGACCGGCACGATGCTGGCAGGCTTGCCGATGGTCGCGTCCGCGCAGACCACCGGCCAACCGACCGCTCCGGCGACCCGGGCGGCGGAGCCTGCACCGGCTCCGGTCGCCGCCCCCGTTACCCGTACGATCAAGACGCTCCGTGTCGAGGGATCGCAGCGGCTCGAGCCCGAGACGGTGCTGTCCTACACCAAGCTGCGCAGCGGCCAGGTCTACACCAATGAGACGCTCGATCAGGCGATCAAGGATCTGTACGCGAGCGACCTGTTCGCCGACGTGATCATCAGCGGCGCGGAAAGCGGCGACATCGTGCTGCGCGTGCGTGAGAATCCGATCATCAACCGCGTGATCTTCGAGGGCAACAAGCGCCTGAAGGAAGACAAGATCAAGAAGGAGGTGAAGCTCGCCCCCCGACAGATCTTCACGCGCACCGCCGTCCGCCAGGATGTTGCGCGGATCGTGGAGCTGTACCGCCGCCAAGGGCGCTTTGCCGCCGTGGTCGAACCGAAGATGGTCAATCTCGACCAGAATCGCGTCGACGTGATCTTCGAGGTGAGCGAGGGGCCGAAATCCAAGGTTCGCCAGATCAATATCCTCGGCAACACCGTCTTTTCCGACAACAAGCTGCGCGAGCAGATGGCGACCAAGCAGGCGCGCCTGACTACCTTGCTCAGCTCGAACACCAGCTACGATCAGGATCGCCTGGCTTACGACCAGCAGAAGCTGCGGCAATTTTATCTGACCGAGGGGTATGCGGATTTCCGCGTAACCTCGGCGGTTGCGGAACTGACGCCCGACAAGAAGGACTTCATCATCACGTACGTGGTTGAGGAGGGGGATCGCTACAAATTCGGCGACATCACCGTCGACAGCGACATTCGCGATTTCGACAATAAGAAGCTCGCCGCCAATCTCGGCATCAAGAAGGGCGATTGGTACGACGCAAAGAAGGTCGAGACCTCGATCGATTCGCTGAGCGAGGCCGCCGGTCTGTTCGGCTATGCGTTCACCGAAGTGAACCCCGATTACGCGCGCGACAAAGACACGCTGACGATGGGGCTGAACTTCCACATCGCCGAGGCGAAGCGGTCGTATGTCGAGCGGATCGACGTCAACGGCAACACGCAGACGCAGGACAAGGTGATCCGTCGCGAAATCCGCCTGGCGGAGGGCGATGCGTTCAACAGCTTCCAAGTCAAGCGTTCGCAGGACCGCATCAACTCGCTCGGTTTTTTCCAGGACAAGTTCGAGATCAAACAGACGCAGGGCTCGGCACCTGACCGCGTCGTGCTGACCGCCGATGTGGAAGAGAAATCGACTGGCGAATTGTCACTGTCGGCTGGTTTCTCCAGCCTCGAGCGTTTCATCATTCAGGCCTCGATCCGCCAGCGCAACTTCCGCGGCAAGGGCCAGGAATTGCGCGCCAGCGTCAACTATTCGACCTATTCCAAGTCGGTCGAACTGGGCTTCACCGAGCCATACCTGTTCGATAAGAACATCGCGATTGGCGGCGACATTTTCCGCCGCGATTACAACGCTTTCAACTTCGTCGGGGATCAGCGCCAGACGACCTATTCGCAGGTGTCGACCGGGTTCCAGATCCGCTCGGGCGTGCCGCTCACCGAATATGTGCAACTCGCCGCCCGCTACGGGCTGACGTACGATCAGGTCGGGCTCGATCAGAATTCCTATTTCTCGCCCAATCCGGTTACCGGTGTGCTGACCTGTGATCCGATCAAGGCGGGTCGCTATCTGTGCGACGCGATCGGCAACCGCATCACCTCATCGGTCGGCTATTCGCTGATCTATGACAGCCTCAACAGCCGCCTGCGCCCGACCGCCGGGCAACGCGCGATCGTGAGTTAGGATTTCGCCGGGCTTGGCGGTGACGTGAAATATATCCGCACGAAGTTCGAAGGCTCGAAGTTCGTCAATATCGGCAGCGGCTTCATTGCCTCCCTCAACGTCGAGGGCGGCTACATCCGATCGCTGGAGAAGAGTCGCGGTCCGGGGATCGACAAGGTCCGCATCATCGATCGCTTCTATCTCGGTGAACCCGATTTCCGGGGCTTCGACATTCGCGGTGTCGGTCCGCGCGTGCAGCGCATCAGCTACACCACGGATGCGGCGGGCAATCAGACGCTGATCACGGATCGCAATCAGTTCGTCGATGACGCGCTCGGCGGTCGGGCTTATTATCTCGGCAAGCTCGAGCTCGAGATTCCGCTGCCCTCGGGCGCGCGCGAATTGGGTCTGCGCCCGTCGATCTATGTGCAGGCCGGTGCGCTGTTCGGCATCACCCGTCCGCTGCCGACGATCGGCATCTGTGGCGGCAGCACCACGACCAACTGCTTCCCGACCGTCAACGGCGTCGTCCAGCCGCTGGTTACCCAAGTGCTGGCAAGCAACGGGCAACCGTTTTACACCGTTCCCAATATCGACGCGACGAACCCAGGCCTGATCACGACCTGCCCGATCGGCTATTCGTCGACGGTCGGGGGGGCGTGCACCGGCACGTCGGTCAACACAGCCTATACAAGCTCGACCGCGCCATTCCTGGAGCGTTTCGTCGGTGATTCCCCGCGGCCGCGTATCTCGGTCGGTGGTGGTGTAAACTGGAACTCGCCCTTCGGGCCGCTCCGCATCGATTTGGCCTATGCCCTGCTCAAGGACCCAGGCGACGACAATAAACTTCTGACATTCAACGTAGGGACACAGTTCTAATGAAGACGTTTCAGACCATTTTGCTCGGCTGCGCGGCGCTTGCTCCGGCCCTTCTGGTTGCCGGCACCGCCCAGGCGCAGGTTGGCGGCATCGCGATTTCCGATCCGGAGACCGTTATTCTGACTGCCAAGGCACTCGATGCTGCCAATCAGTCGATCGGCACGACCTATAAGACGCAGCTCGATCAGGCGAATGCGCGCCAGACGGCGCTGCAGGCGGAGCTGGCAACGATCGGGGCGCCGCTCGATCTGAACAAGGACAAGCGTCTGTCGGACGACGAGATTGCCGCCGCACAGCGCGCGAACAATCCGATCCTTGCCAAGCTTGAAGCCGCGCAGAAGGCCGGCCAGGCCGACGCCGCTCGCCTGAGCGCACCCGCTACGCTGGCGCAGGCCTATGCAATTGAGCAGATCTCGCAGCGGTATTCGGCAGCGGTCAAGACCGTCATCGATGCCAAGAAGATCAGCCTGCTGCTCTCGGCCGGCACGGTGCAGTACAATGCTCCGGCGGTTGACGTGACCGATGACATCAAGGCCGCCCTCGATGCCGCTGCGCCGACCGTGTCGATCACGCCGCCGGCCAATTATCAGCCGAGCCAGCAGACCGTGCAGTTGCAGCAGCAGTTCCAGCAGCTCGTCTATCTGGCAGCTGTACGCCGTGCCCAGCAGCAGGCAGCCGGTGGCGCGCCAGCCGCACCGGGCGCGAAGCCTGCCCCGGCGAAGCCGCCGGTCGGCCGCTGAGCCATCAAAGGTGAGCGACACTGAAGACCGCGGCACGCGTGGTCCGCTCGATATCGGGCGGGTCATGGCGGCGCTGCCGCATCGCTATCCGATGTTGTTGGTCGACCGCGTCGAGGAACTTCACCTCGACCGGTCGATCACCGCGATCAAGGCGGTGACGATCAACGAGCAGTTCTTCCAGGGGCATTTCCCTGGTCGTCCGATCATGCCCGGCGTGCTGATCGTCGAGGCAATGGCGCAGGCGGCGGGGATTCTCGCCGTCGAATCGCTCGGCCTCGCCGGTTCGGGTAAGCTCGTTTATTTCATGGCGATCGACGGCGCGAAGTTCCGCAAGCCGGTCGAACCCGGCGTGCTGCTCAAGCTCGAGGTGGAATTCGTTCAAAAGCGTTCCAGCGTCTGCAAATTTGCCGGGCGTGCGATGATCGACGGGCAATTGGCCGCCGAAGCGAACTTCACCGCGATGATCGCCGATCCGCCCAAGGCAGGCTGATCGCTCAAGAGTTGCTTGATGCGCGGCCCTCTGATAGGGGCCGCGCCTTGCTGCTGGTCGGTAACCAGCGGCGTTTCGGAGAATTGACGTGAAAAAAGGTATTCACCCCGATTATCACACCATCACGGTGCAGATGACCGACGGTACGCAGTTCCAGACCCGCACGACCTGGGGCAAGGAAGGCGATCTCATGACGCTCGACATCGATCCGCTGGCGCATCCTGCCTGGACCGGTGGGCGTGGCCAGATGCTCGATTCGGGTGGCCAGGTCGCGCGCTTCAACAAGCGTTTCGGCGCGATGTCGTCGATCGGCAAGAAGTAAGCGCTGCCGCGTCGTTAACGACGCATTAGCGATAGCGGTCTAGGATTTCCTTCTCGCGACCTTCGCGGGAAGGGATATCCGATGATTGCCGCCGAGTTCGAACCCGCACCAAAACCAGACCGTCGCCGGAGCCGACGCGCCGCGACTTCGATCAATGCCGGGCTGGGCCGCGATGGGCTCGATCGCGCGCTCTGCAAAGTGACGAACATATCGCTCCACGGCGCGCGTCTTCACACCTATTCGCCGATGGATAAAGGCGCGTCGATTTGGCTGACGTTGCCGCGGATCGGCCAAGTGACCGCGACGATCGTATGGGCGGACGATTTCGAAGCCGGTTGTCAGTTCGAAGAGCCGCTGGACGATGCCGCCTTTGCCAAATTGGTCGGCGCGAACGCCGAATTCGGCTAAACCATTCTCTCTGGTCGTCCCGTCGACGCTCGCGCGCAGGCCGATGCGTTGAACTTGGACCAGAAAACGCAAACGTCGGGTCGATCGGCCTGAGGTTAGGCTTCCGTCTCCGGGATCAGAAATTCGGGCAGGCGAAGCGTAGCGATGGTTCTACCATCTGGTGCTTCGGCCAAACCAAACTCCCCACCATATCTCGCTGCAAGATCGCTGACGATGCTAAGGCCGAGGCCGGCACCGCCCGTGTCGCGGTTGCGCGAACTATCGCCGCGTTCGAAGGGCCGCAGGAGTCGTTCGCGGTCAGTGGCGGGAATGCCGGGGCCGCTATCTGCAACCGATACGAACACCTGCCCGTCCGTGCGACGAAGGGCAACGGTGCCGCCACCGGCATAGGTGACGGCGTTGCGGAGCAAATTCTCTACGGCCCGCCGGAAGGCCAAGGTCGGCACAGCTACGCAGGCGTCGCCGCCGGGCAACAGGCTGATCGGTGCGCCCGCCTCCTTCATCTCCTCGACAATCGTGGCGAGCAGGGGCCTCGTATCGAGGATCTCCACAGGCGCGGCTGCATCACGGGCATAGGCAAGGACTTCGTCGATCATGGACTGCATCCGTTCTACATCGGCCACCATGCGGCTGCGCTGGGGCTCCGGTGCGGCTTCGATCCGCAGTCTCAGCCCGGTTAGCGGGGTCCTCAGATCATGCGCGATCGCGGTTAGCATCCGCGCGCGCTCGGCCGCCTCGATTGCAACCCGACTGCGCATGGCGGCAATCGCGGCGGCGGCCTCGCGCAGCTCGCGTGGGCCATCGGTCGGCCCGATATCGGTTTGATGGTCGAGCGCCCCGGCAAGCGCGCGGAACGGACGCGTCAAGCGCCGTGCGAAAATCCACGCAACCGGGGCAATCAGCAACAAACTGACTGCCAACGCGATCAGGATGCTACGCTGCCATCCGGCAAGGAAGGGTTGGGCCGGCGAAACGCTCAGCCAGCGATTGTCTGCTTGGCGGACGCTGACGGTAAAGGCCGGAAGCGGCAGGGCGAGCAGTGGATTGCCCAGCACGCCTGGCATTGCGCTGGGTGTGACAAGTTTGAAGGTGTTATTCTTGCTTTGCAGCAGAACGAAGGACGGTGGCAGCTTGGTGGCGTCGGTCCTGATCACCGTCGTCCGCGACGAACGACTGTTGGTGCCCGTGATCGCCAAGCCATTGTCCAGCCAGGACACCTGCACATCCCGCAACGGTTTGTTCAGTTCATCGGCGATCAGCGTTTCCAGCATCGATACGCGCTCGCCCTTGGGCCTTGTCGGCAGCAGGCGCCGTTCGAAACCCGGTATCGGTCGTTGCAGCGCGCCGATGACCTCTGCGGCGCTGGTCCGGGGCACGGGGGGTGGCGGTGCGAGGATCACGATCGCCGCGGTTGTCGCCACGCTCAAGGTGGCAACGGCAATGCCAAAGCCGCCGATATAGACGAGCGCGCTGGGCGGCCGCTTCATGCCGGACGCACCGATGGCAGGAACCGGTACCCGACACCGCGCACCGTTTCGATGAGGGGCACCGGATCCGCCTCGGCAAGCTTCCGGCGCAGGCGGCTGATGGCGATGTCGATCGCGCGGTCATAGCTTGCAGCATCGAGCCCGCGCGCCAGATCGAGCAGCATGTCCCGCGTCAGAATCCGCCCTGGGCGGCTGACAAAGGCAGCAAGCAGCGCATGTTCTCCCTCCGTCAGGACCAGGATACGTCCTGAAGGATCGCGCAGACGCCGATCTTCGACATCCAGTCGCCAACCCGCAAACGTCACACCAGCGCCCTCGCGGCGCGGGTCTGCCCGATCCGCAACGGGGCGGCGCAACAAGGCGCGGATCCGCGCCAGCAATTCGCGCGGCTCGAACGGCTTGGTCAGATAGTCCCAGGCCCCGACCTCGAGCCCGACGATCCGATCGGTCACGTCATCAAGCGCGCTGAGCATCAGGATCGGCGTCCCCGCCGGTGCCAGGCGCCGGCACAGCGACAAGCCGTCCTCCCCCGGCATCATCACATCGAGCACGATCAGATCGGCTGGCGCGGCTGCAAGCGCGCGTTCGCAGTTCGCGGCGTTGCTGGCGGTACGAACCGCATAGCCTTGCGCGCCCAGAAATTCGGCAATCGCATCGCGGATGCTGGCGTCATCGTCCACGACGAGGACCGTAATGATGGCGACGAACTCGGGCTCCATGACAATTCTTCTTAACGGCTGATTGTAGCATTTGCGTATCAGCGGCTGCTACGCACGCGTCATCACCGCGCTACCCGACCCTGCTTTTACAAGCCTCAGATGACCAGTCTGGGAGAACAGGCATGAATGCAAGGTTGCGGCTTCTGGCGAGCCTCACAGCACCGGCGGTGCCCCTCGCGCTGCACGCACAACAAGGGCAGCCGCCCCAAGTGCGTGCAGAAGCACCCAGACCCTCACCGCAGGACGCGCCCTCTGCCGGGCAGGGGGCGCCCAAGCCGCCACAATTCCGCAGCGCTGATGGTAAGCCGCTGCCGCCCGAAATCCTGCGAATGCTGCAGGAGCGCTTCAAGGATGGGGCGCCCCCTGCGGGCACTGTGATGCGGTTTCCTGCGGAGAAGGACGCCAAACCCTCCGGCCCGACTCCGCCACCCACCTCTGGTGATCAGGCACCGGTCAGCGATGCCCCCGTGTCGCCTGGTCCGAGCGGGCCGAGCAAAAAGCCACAATTCCGCAGCGCTGATGGTAAGCCGCTGCCGCCCGAGATCCTCCGCAAGCTGGAAGAACAGTTCAAGAATGGGCCGACGACCGCGTCGGCAGGGGACGCCAGCAGCGATGACATCGTGGTCGCGGCCGAAAAGCCGCGCGGATCGGTGCTTGCCAACATCCCGCCCGAACGCAGTTTCAGCCAGCTCGATATCCGGGCTTTCGGCGCAGACAATATCGGCGCGCTGCTCGATGCAGTCAGTGCCCAGACCTCCAGCAATCGTGGGCGCGGCGACAGCCCGCCAGTCACGCTATTAAACGGTCGGCGGATATCGGACTTTTCCGAAATTGCTCGCATCCCGTCGGAGGCGATCGAGCGCATGGAAATCTTCCCCGAGGAACTCGCGCTGAAATACGGTTATCGACCCGATCAGAAGGTGGTGAACGTCGTTACTTTTCAACGGTATCGATCAAAGATCGGGCAGATCGCCTCTCTCATTCCGGCTGAAGGCGGGCGGGCAAGTGGTGTCGCCAATGCCGATCTCCTGACCATCAATGGCGATACGCGCCTGAGCCTGGGGGCGACCTACAGCCGGTCCGATGCGCTGCTGGAGAGCGAGCGCGATGTGCGTCAGGTTGACGACGTCGCCGGGCTCGGCCAGTTCCGCACTTTGCTGCCGGAGACAGAGCAGTTCGGCCTCAATGGCGTCATCAGTGGTCCTGTGCTGAACGAGGTTTCGGCGTCGCTCAACGGCCGGGTCGACGTCAACCACAGCGAAAGCCTGCTCGGGCTGGGCATCAACGGACCGTTGCGCCGGAACAGCGATCGCACGGTCGGGCATCTCGGTAGCACGATCAATGGCCGCATCGGGCGCTGGCAGTGGACCGGCACCGCCACGTACGATCACACCGCATCCACCGTGCGGACGGACGCCGGCGACGGGAGCGATCGCCGCGCGCTGGCCCAATCGACCGATCGACTCGCCAAGGCGGATTTCGTGCTTTCAGGCCCAATCGCCTCGCTACCCGTCGGTCCGCTGTCGACGAGCATCCGCCTCGGCGCTGATTTTCGCGATTTTGACAGTCGCGCATCGTTCGGCACGAGCATCGGCCGCGCCGATCTGTCGCGTCAGCGTGGCGCGGCGCAGGTCGACGTCGATCTGCCGATCCTGAGCCGGAGGGAGGGAAAGGGTTCGCCACTCGGCAACCTCTCCTTGAACGCCAATGGCTCGGTCGAGCGGCTGTCGGACGCCGGGACGCTTGTTAGCTATGGTTACGGCCTGACATGGTCACCGGTCCCGGCAGTGAACATCGTTGCATCGGCAACGTACGAGGAGGGTGCGCCATCGCTGGAGCAGCTCGGCGGGCCGACGCTGGTGACGCCCAATTTCCGTACTTTCGATTTTGTCCGGCAAGAGGTCGTCGATATCGCGCGAATTTCTGGTGGAAACCCCGATTTGCCTAACGATCGCCGGCATTTGGTACGGCTCGGGCTGGACATCCACCCGCTGCGCAAAACCGACCTGTCGCTCAGTGCTGATTATGTCAGCACCCGGATCGACAATCCGGTCGCGGCCTTCCCGGTTCTGACGTCGCAGATCGAGGCCGCCTTTCCCGAACGGTTTGCGCGCAACGCGCAGGGCAGGCTCGAGGGGATCGACGGTCGCCCTATCAGCTTCGCGCAATCGAAGCAGCAGCAGATTCGCTGGGGTATCAACTTCACGCGGCCACTCGGTGCGGTGCCCGAGCTCCTGCGGAATGCACGCGTCAAAGTCTATAACAGCGAGGCGGATGCCCGCCGTGCCAATCCGAACGCGGTTTTTTCGCGAAGTGACCCGAGCAGTGCATTGGCGCAGGGGGCTGCAAATCTGACCAGCCGGTTGTTTCTCAGCCTTTATCACAATTGGTATCTGGAGGATTCGATCGCGTTGCGGAACGGGCTGCCAACGCTCGATCTGTTGAGGGGCGGGGCCGTTGACTATCTGGGTGGCAGACGGCGCCACCAAATCGAGTTCCAGGGCGGTGCCTTCAAGCGCGGGTTGGGGGCCCGAGTCACCACCACCTGGCTGAGTGGCACCCATACCAGGGGCTTTGGCGGACCAGGTGACGTACTGAATTTCAACGATTTTGCTACGGTGAACCTGAACCTCTTCGCCAATCTGGCCGAGCGTTATGCCAAGGGGCGGGCACCGGGCTGGGTGAAGGGTATGCGCGCGACGTTGGGGGTGACCAATCTCTTCAATACGCGCCCGCGGGTTCGCGATTCCGTGGGGCAGACGCCGCTAAGCTACCAGCCTGCTTATCTCGATCCAATCGGACGAATGCTGACGTTCACCCTGCGAAAGGCTTTTTGACGGTTGGTCGTTCAGCGAAAGAGGGGAAAAGATGGTGAGCGGGGTCGCCGCCGGTCATCCCACCGAGGAGTCAGCGTGGGCGGCAGCCTGCTTTACAAAGAGGATCGACAGATCCTGCGCGTCCGGTATCAACCGATTGTCGGGACCGTAGAGCGCGCGCTGCTCACGATGCGGTGGAGCAAAGAGGATCGGCACGTAATTGGCAGCAAGGCGCGTATCGGCAAGCCGAAAATTGCTGTGATACAGGGCCAGCAGGCCGTTAGGTTTGAGATATCGATCAAGGTCGAGGACGGCGCGCTCAAACCTTTCAAACGAAATGAACTGCGAACAATCGTCGGGGCGCAATCGGGACAACTCGCCGCGTTGCAGGACGGCCAGACACAAGATCAGATCATATTCGACGTCTCCCGCAGCGCCTGGAACACTCCCCTGAACGAAGCGGACGCGCGGATCGCGAATCCTTCGTCGCGCCGTGCGCAGCGCCCGTTCGCTGATGTCGACGCCCGTAATGTGAGCCTGTGGAAGCGCTTTGCGCAGCGCACGGACTTCGGCCCCGGTCGAGCAACCGAAAGACAGCACGTTCAGGTCGGCGCGATCGCCCAGTCGCGCCGCGATGTCCGCAAACAGATGCGGATAGCGATCTTCTCTCGTCCATGTGCTGAGCTGAAAGACAGCCTCGGGCCGATACCGTTGCAGGTAAAGCATCTCGCGATAGCTTGCATCTGACAGATAGCGCAGCGCCCTACGGAGGCGTCCGATGGCCGACACGCGGCGCAATCCCGGCGCGATGCTACGTAAAGGGGCTGAAAACCGTGCCAAGGTGACGTTGAGAACCTTTGCGGTAGAAGCGGCAGGCAGGAGTAGCATCCGACGCCTCGCGACCGCCAGATGCGAAAAATGGGGTGCACTATTTGAACGGACAAACAGCTTGGGCCGCGCTGTGCCATATATCCAGGTTTCGGTACTGCGTTTGCGGCGGTCGGCGATCCACCGTTCCGTCTGCAAGATCGGCACTACGTTCAAGTGCCATTCCGGACGCATCGCGTGTCGCTTTTGGGTCCCAAAAAAATTCTGATCGCTCAATCGTTTGATTAGATTGGTCGGCCTGAGGGGTGCGAACATCCATAGTCCACTCGGTCGAGCCACCGGACGCAGGTCGGCGCTGCGCTCAGCTCAAAATCGTGTGTCACATGCCATGCGGCATCCAGGAAATAGAGCGCGCCTTTCGCCCGAGCGCGCGCGCGGCGCACCGAGAATTGCGATGCACCGACCACGATTTCCCGGTCGCTCACCGCGAGCCCGCGCGTCATCATCGGACTGATCCGCTTTGCGCGGCCATCGAGCGCGATCAGCTCCCCCGCTGGCGATCCGCAGGCCAGCACGCTTCCGTCCGGTAGTTGGGCAAGATCGTGGCACCCGCTTAGCGGCAGATCCCAGCAGTCGATCCGGCGCCAGTTTGAGTCCAGCACCAGGATCTGGCTCGTCCGGCCGCCCCGCGGATCGCCATTGTGGAGCATCAGCAGAATATAGTGACCGATCGCCAGGATCGCATTCATATGGGCGTAGCCGCGATCCCAGGCGTTCAGCTCGGCGGGCGCTAGCGGTTGGGGGATATCGACCGGCGTACCATCCTCGGCGAAGGCGAGGATGCGCTGGTTATAGGTATCGAGGACGCACAATCGATCGCCCACGAAATCGATCTGATGACAGCCATTGTCGAGACCCTCGGCGAAAACGTCGCGCCCCACGATTTGCCCGCCGCGGTGCCGGAGCCTAATGATCCTGCCGAGGTTGGTCCGCGCGTGGGGCAGGTCGCACGCCTCGAACGCGTAGATCAGGTCATCCCGCAACGTGAGGCCGAAAAACAAGCCATGCACGATCAGCTTTGCCTGGCTGCGGTCCGCCGCAAAGAGGCCTTGGCGCGATGCGACGAGAAGCGGCATCGCGCCAATATCGGCATCAACCAGCCGAACCTCGCGCCGTGCATAGGCTTGCCGCGCGAGCGCCAGCGAAATCCGCTCCTGTGCCGCTTCATCGAACATGCGGCGGCGTCTATCCCCGGTTTCGCTTGCGCATCAGCAGCAGATATCATGCCGGGGGGCGAATCCTAGCCTTGCTTGCACGCAGTCGGGTTCCGCGCCATGGCAGGATGCTGTTTCACCCTGGATCATGGCACCCGCCAGCGATGCGATTGTTCTTCCCGCCCGCGCAGCGCTTTACCGTGGCAAGCCGCCACCGCCTTGCCGAAGCGCAGCTGGAGCAAGGGTTACTCGATCGCGCAGGAAAATTCGCCTTGGCGGCGTTGCGCCGGGAGGCTGCGGACGCGCGGGGCAGTGTGGCCCTGATCGAGCAGTGCCAGCCGCAGGATGCGCGCGAATGGATGATGCTGGGGTCGGCATGCCTGGAGGTCCGCGAGCCCGCTTATGATGGTCGGGCGCTGGCCGCCTTTGCTCGGGCGTTAGCGAGCGAGGGCGACGATACTGTTCGCCTCCGCTCGCTGCTTGGTTCGGCGCGCGCGCTCATGCGGCAGGACAAGATCGCGGAGGCGGAGCGGCCGCTTGCCGCGGCGGTCGCGCTCGCCCCGATGCACGGCGAGGCGGCGGGCCGCTACGGACGAACCGTTGCGCGATCGGATCCCGATCGCGCGGTCGATTGGTTGAGCCAGCAGATTGCAGCCGGCAATCGGTGCGCCGCCGTGCTGGAAAGCTGGGCAGGCGCGCTCGCGGCTGCGGGAAGGCGGCAGCAAGCCGAGGCGGCGACCGGGCTTGATCAATTCCTGCGGCAATCGAGGGCAGTGGCGCCGCCCGGATGGTCATCGCTAGATGCCTTCCACGCGGCGCTTGCCGAGGAACTCGCCGATCACCCCGCGCGCCGTCCCGAGCGTCTCGGTTCGGCCTCAGTACATAGCGTGCGGATCGACGAGCCGCATTTAACCGGTTCGCGGCATATGGCTGCGCTCGAATCGCATCTGGAAACCCTGATCGTCGCGCATCTGGATTCGCTTGACGGCAATCATCCGTTTCTCCGCGCGCGCCCGGCGGCTGCTCGAGTCCGGTATTGGGTGCTGCTGTCGCACGGTGAAGGGCATCAGATACCTCACGCGCATCCCGCTGGCTGGCTGAGCGGCGTCTATTATCTCTCCGTGCCGGAGGTGATTGCGGGCGGCAGCGGGTCGGAGGGGTGCCTCCAGTTCGTTTTGCCCGAACGCGTGTCGGCGCCCGGGCGGGCGATTGAAGGTCCGACGATCCGACCGCAGTCGGGTCTGTTCGTGACCTTTCCTTCGCATGCGCATCACCGCACCTTTCCCTATACGCCGGCCCTGGGCGACACTGCGCCCCGCATCGTCGTTGCGTTCGATCTGGAGCACCGGGACGATGGGTGAGGGCTATTGGGCGCGGGGATACGACCTAATCCTGCAGACCGACATTCCTGTGCCCGGCGCCACGCCGTGCCCGCCGCAGCCGCGCGCCGACATCCGGATTGCGCGGGGGGCGGTGCCTTCGATTGGCGCGGGGGCGATTTCCGCCGGGCCGCACGGTTCGCTCCTGCTCGATCTTGCGCCTACCGCGCGCTTTCGCTGCACGGTCGATTCCGTTGTCGTCGAGCCTTTCCCCGGTGCCGATCCTGCTCGGGTTTCGGCGCTGTTGATCGCGTCGGCCCTACCGGCATGTCTGTGGTTGCAGGGCGACCCGGTTCTACATGCCAGCGTGCTGGTTCCGGCGGGCGCATCGCGCGCGATCGCGATTTGTGGCGGCTCCGGAAGCGGGAAGTCGACGGCGCTCGAACTCATGCTCGCACGAGGCGCGAAGGCGGTGGGGGATGATACCGTCCGGATCGTCTCGGCGGGCGACGCCATTATCGCAAGCGGATTGCCTGCGGCCTACCGACGCCGACGCACCGCGAACGATGAGGAACGAGAGACGTTGCCGATCGAACCGTATCAACAGGCCGCGCGCGCGCCATTGCAAGCCATCTTCCTGCCGCGCCGCGCAGCCCCGGACGACGCGCCGCGCTTCGAACGGCTGGAGGGGGTGGCCAAGCTCCCGGCGCTTCTCTCACAACGGCATCGGCCAGCCATGCCCGAAGCGCTGGGCATTGAGGGACACCTTCTGCCGCACTTCGCGCGGTTTGCCACGCTCGACCTGCATCTCTGGTTCCGCCCGCCGGGTCCGCCGATCCTGAGCGAAGCGGAACTGACATTTCTGGAAAAGGCGGCTAGGACTGATTCATGACCGACAAAAGATGGCAACGACTTCCGGATTTCGTATCGACCGAGGCGGAGGGATCACACGTTCTCTTTAGCGTGCAAAGCGGGAATTATATCGCGCTCAACGCAAGCGCCAACACGATCTGGGAAGCGCTCGCGGACCCGGTGAGCGAGGAATCGCTTATCGAAACGCTCACTGCCCGCTATGCAGTCGATCGCGAGACTGCGGCTGCTGCGGTCTCGCGCACGCTGCGTAGTCTCGCCGACCTGCATCTGATTCAGCCTTCGATCTGACCTCGTTACCCGTGGCTGAGCCGGTGGCGTGCGCCGAGCATTACGGGATTGCCTTCGGGTTGCGCTGGCGGAGCGCGTTCCCCTTGCCGGTTTTTGCGTCCACCGGTCCTGGGGCATCGGACGTTAGCGTGGAACGCGGCCCTTGGCCGGTCGCGCCAATGCCAAGCGATGGGCGCAAGGTCGTGGTCGGGGAGGATCGCGTTCGCGTGCTGACCGACGGACGGACGGTTATCGATATCGTCGCGTCCGATCGCATGATCGTCTCGCAACCCGAAGAGGTACCTCTGTGCGCGCAGTTCTTCGGCGTCGCGGTCGCCGTGGTCATGGCGCTGCGCGGCATGGCACCCTTACACGCCTCGGCAGTGGCGATCGATGGGCGCGCGACCCTCGTCTGCGGTACGAGCGGTGCGGGTAAATCGAGTTTCGCGGCTGCGCTGATCGGGCAGGGGGGTAGGCTTATCTCGGACGATCTCAGCGTCCTCATGTTCGATGACAGCGGGCACGCCTGTGTGCTGCCCGGGCGGACGACGATCCGTCTTTTTCCCGAACTGGCGCGGTTGTTGGGGGATAACCCCGGCCCTTCCGTACTCAGCGACGGCGGGAAGTTGCGCTTTCGCCCCCCGCATGTCGGGGGGATGGCCCCGATCCCGGTTAACGCTCTCGTCCATTTGGACGCGTCGGATACCCCAATTCCGCGCACGTTGGCGACGAACCTGCTGGTTCAACAGGTTTATCGGCGTCCGGCGATGATGCGGCTGCCGGGGAGCGCAGCGCGCTTCGGGATGATCGACGCGCTCTGCACACAGGTCCCGCTGCAGCGCATCGTCGGATTGGCGGACCGCAATGTCGACGCTTTCGTGAGCCGCGCCAAACACTTACTGGGTCAGCATCGCTGACGAGCACGCGATGCCGAGGGCGACTCTCATCTGATTTGCCGATTGATTTTTAGGCTGAAGTGCTGTTGAAGCAGTGCGTTAGAACGGGGTGATATTATGAATATCGACTATGCAAATGGCACGGAGCGCCTGGTTTGGGTTGAACCGGTCGTGGAGTCGCTCGACATCCGCGCAACCGAGTCCAACTGGGGCACTCAAGGTAACGACGGTTTTAGTGCGCAGGATAGCGGGTCCTGATCGATAAAAAGGGTCTTTGATTGCGGATTGGTCCGGGCACCGGAAATCACCGTTGTCGGGACCACCACAATAGAAATTCGGCCGCCATCGCGGTCATGTGGAACGCCCCGCGAATGTGTGCGGGCCGCAGATTACCTGCGGCCATCGCATCCACATTCCGCGCGATCCAGCGCGCATCGAGAAAGTCCTGCACGTTTGCTGCGCGCCACGCGTCGATACTCGATGTAAGCGAAGGGGCTTCCCGGGTTAAGCGCTGGTCGTAATCGGGCGAGAAGGCGCGCTTCTCGGTACGCAATCGCGTTTCTTCCGGCACTTTACCGTTTAGCATCCCGCGGATCAGCGCTCGGTTATAGCCGTCGCGCCGTAGGAAAGATGCGGGCATCCCTGCAACCAGGCGCAACAGTTCGACATCACCCAGACAGGGGGTAGCCCGCCGGATCGAGACGCCGGTATCTGCGGTCGGGAAGACGCCGAAGCCAGCCTGCCCTCGGCTGAACCGCATCGGGCGCGATCGCGACACCCAGTCGGTCGGCATCGGTGGAACCGGTGCCCGCAGGGGCGCTGGTAGACTGGCGACGAACTCTGGCGCAAACTGCACCATGAAGCGCCGTGCGGGCTCCGCACTTCCCGGGCGAAGGGAGTCGCGAAAGCCCCGCACCGCGCGACGCGCCCGGTTCAGCGGCGTGTCGAAATAGGGTGATCGCGACAGCGCGGACTCGCCATATTCGCCGTCCAGCATCATTTGCACGCCGCGTTCCTGCGCCGCACCGTATATCGCATCGTAGAGATAGTGCCGCACCGACTTGGTCGGGCCGTTCTCCAGGTGATGCCGGGCCGGGCGATAGATCGCACATGTGTCGGAAGGCCAGACCGGCACCAGTTCGATGCCGAGATGATTGGCCGTCTGCTGGGTCCAGGCCCGTTCGTCGATCAGCCCGGTGCCTGGCGGTGCAACCGACGTGAAAGCGGTTAGCGTCTGGTCCGAGCGTAGCTCCTCGACGGCAATCGCGGCCACCAGCGCCGAATCAAGCCCGCCGCTCAGCGTCACGCCGATGCGATGATAGGGCGCCATCGCGCGGCGGATGATACCGCGCAAAGCATCGGTCGCCGCGGCGACGCCCTCCTCGAAACTGCCCTGCCACGGGATCGCCTGAAGCGGCGCGCGGCGCGCGATGTGCTTCCCCGCCGCATCGAGCGTGATGCATTGTCCGGCCTCCACCTGGCGGACCTGGCGCAGCACGGTATATCCCTCGTGCCCCAGCCGGAAACGCTGCGGCGATAGCTCGAACGCCAGGCCCGTGGGGTCGATCGCATCGTCGATCCACGACAGCCGCGACAGCGCTGTAAGGTTGGGCGCGACTGCGAAGCGCGAACCGGCTTGTGCGATCAGCACCCGGTCGCGCAGGCGATAGGAGGTCGCGACGTGCAGGCGCTTGTCGCGCTTGTCCCAGTGCAACAGCGACCATTCGCCGGGCATTTTCGCGCGCCCATCCACGCCCCAGCGCAACAGTGCAGCAAGAGCCAGTTCCGCCGGACCGGCTTCGGCCCGGCCCAATTCGACCGCCAATTTCGCTGCGTCGTGCAGGACGCCGAGAAAGATCAGGACATTCGCCGCGTCCTCGAAACGGTCGATCGTCCAGTGCGTCCCCGGGAAATCGCGCGCCGTGCCAGCAAAGCTTTCGTTCGCGGGATCGAGTCCGAGGATCTGGCAATCAGCTGGCTCGATCGGTTCTCCGGCGAACGAGCCAAGCGCGTAGAGTCCCGGCGCGATCATTTCGCTTCGTGAAAGCCACATGCGAACACCCGGCGCGGGCCACCGCTTGTCACCGGCAGGACGCGATGCTCGAGGGCATCGGAGATTCGGAAGAGCAGCGCCGAACCCGATTGGTTGTGGTGATGCCGAATCAGCATTTGCTTGGTCTGCCTGTCGCGTAACTCGAACATGCCGCCTTCATAGCGGTCGTCCGACAGATCGATCACCAGCGCCAGTCTGCGTCCGGGCTTGTGCGTGTCCTGATGCCACGACAGAAAGTCTTGGCCGCCCGCGCGATGTTCGGCGACCTCCCCCTCGACATGGACGAGGGTGCCGCAGCCCGCGACCCGTTCCAGCCAGCGCAGCAACGGCGCCCGCCGCAGTGCCAGCACCAGCGCGCCACTGGCGGGCTGGATGCCCGGTTCGACCTGGCGCATTCCAGGGGCTCCAGCGACCCGCTGTTCTACGAACGGCAAGCGCAGCGGAGCGTCGAGCATTCGCCGAAAATCCGGCGCGAGCAGTCCGGTGAGCAGGATCGCCGGCCGTTCGGCCAGAGCGGCGGCAACGGAGGCCTCGGCCTCTTCCTCGAAGCGCACGGCATTTGCCCCAATCTCTAAGGCGGCGACGTGCGCGACTGTCGGAATCACCGTGCCACCGGCGCCACTGGCGGACGCATGACGGTCAGATTGTCCGACAGCGCATCGCCTCCGATCGTCACCGGCGGCACATGGGGCGCACGCGCGGCGCTGCTTCCCGGCTTCGCCCCCGCCACGATATGGCGTAGCAGGTCGCTATGGTCGGGCAGCATGTCGACAGAGGTCTTCTTGATCGCCCCCCATTCGCGCTGAAACCGCTCCCAGACTTCGCGGGGGAGCATATCGGTCCCCCCGCCCGGCGGGGCGGTATAAAACCCTTTGCCGAACAACAGGGTGCAAAGGCTCCAATAACTGAACACGTTGGAAGCGCGATGGTCTAACGCGTCCGGGAGCGAATGCCGCCACACTGCGAGGCTCTCGTTCAATCGATCCGAGCGCTTCGCCTCATGCCGAACCGCACGCCAATAGGGCGTGTCGTCGCGGTTGCTGAGGGAGAAATGGAGGCCCAGGAAATCGCGTATTTCCTCATATTGACCCGTCATTGCTTCGTTGAACTTCTCCGCTAGCGCGGGCTCGAAATCGACGCTGGGGAAGAATTGCAGCAGCCGTCGGCACGCGGTTTCGATCAGCTGAATTGCGGTCGATTCGAGCGGCTCGATGAACCCGCCGGAAAGGCCGATCGCAACGCAATTGCCGACCCAGGAGCGGCGGCAGTGCCCCACGCGCATGTTCAGCGTACGCGGCTCGGTCAGCAGCGTCTCGCCGTCGAGATAGCCGCGCACCTCGTCCAGCGCCTGTTCGTCGCTGGCGAACGCCGAGGAGAAGACGTAGCCGGTGCCGATCCGCGATTGGAGCGGGATCTTCCACGACCAGCCGGAGCGGCGCGCCGTGCTGATGGTTGCCGGATAAAGATCGGGCGTGGACGCGTGCGCGATCTGAACCGGTATCGCGCGATCGTTGAACAGGTAATCGGCATAGGAAAGGAACGGCTCATCCATCGCCTTGTTGATCAGAAGACCCTGGAAGCCGGTGCAATCGATCACCAGTTCGACCGGGCGCCGCGTTCCGTCGGCCATCACCAGCTCGGCGATGTTGCCGCGTTCATCGCGGGTCGCGCCGACGACCGTATCGCGGACATGCTCGACACCGCGCCCGACCGCGATCTCGGCCAACAAGGCTGCGAACTTGCCTGCATCGAGATGATAGGCATAGCCCTGCGGGCCGGTGAACGGCGCGCTGTCGAACATTTTGGGGCCCTTGTAGAGCGTCGCGCGCTCCTCAGAATGGCCGATGACCGACGTAAAGCTGGGATCACAGCCTAGTACCGCGGCGTCGGCCCCGTAAGCCAGCAGCGCCGCTCCGGGATTGCGTCCGCGGATCTGTACCCCGCCTTCGAAACCGTGAAAGAACCGCGTGAAGGCGCCGGATTCGTCGACGTTCCAGTTCCGAAAGTCGACCCCCAGCTTGAACGTCGCCTCGGTCCGCGCGATGAACTCGCGCTCGCTGATCTCGAGATGGCGGAGCGTCCGCACCATTGTCGGAACGGTCGCTTCACCGACGCCGATCGTAGGCACATCCGGTGCTTCGATCAGTGTGACGCGCACGCCTTCGGGATGGCCGTAGGCCCATTGCAGGCGATGATTGAGATACGCTGCGGTAAGCCAGCCGGCGGTGCCGCCCCCGACGATCACAATGTTCTTGATCGGCGTGCCCAAGTGCCTATTTTTCCTTGATATTACGGATTGTTACTGCTGTTCGTAGCGCAGCCGCTACACTGTCTCAAGCGGAAGCGAGTTAACCAACCAATTGACGATGGCGGCGCCGACGTTGGCGATCGCTGGTTCCGCGATGATCGACGCATGATCTGCCGCCACTTCGCTAACACGCATGCCGCTGGATGTTCGCGCTGCCCATCGCGCGATTTCGGATGCCGGAAGAGCCTCCGGGCCCTGCGTCGCGCGCAACAGGTGTATGGGTGCCATGACCGCGTCGGCGCGCACGATAGCGGCGATCGTGGCGATCGCTTGCTGAACCCGCGCCACCGTCGGATACAGGCTGCTGAGCGGAGTAATCCCCGCCAGCCGCGCAATTTCGAAGCGCCGTGCAAGACTTTCCTTGGGGAGACGCGTATCCTGACGGATTTCCGGGACCGGGAGCCGCGCCGGATCGATCAGCGTCAGGGAGGCGACTCTATCGCCGCGCGCTTCGATCCGGCGCGCCACTTCCAGCGCGATGACGCCCCCGGAACTGTAGCCGCCGATATGGAGCGGCGCACCCGGCTGCCCGCCCGCGCACACTGCGTCGACGTAACGGTCGATCAGCGCTTCGGCGTCCTGCAGGACGGAGCGGGTGCCGTCCTCAGCGAAGCCTGCGTTGATCCCCACGAGACCCAGGTTCGGCGGCAGGTGCCGAGCGAGCTGATGCAGGAAAAGCGTGCCACCGCCAGCGCCGTGGATGAAGGCGAGTGTGCAACCGCCGGCTGCAGCCCGGCGAATGTCGACGCGTTCGGGTCGGCAGGGCCCGCCCGGCGCTGGGCCGGCCGCTTCGCCGAGCAGACATTCGAGCAGTTCCGCCTGGGCGCGAGTGAACGTCGCGATGAGTGGATCGGTCGTCATTTGCCACCCTCCGTCGCTGGTTCGCTTGCGGCGCGGAGCGCGACGGCCTCAACATCGGTCAACGCAGCGACCCGGTCTATCAAACGCTTCACACGCAGATTTTCGTCCAGGCCCGCGGGCGCATCCGCGCTCGCGTCGGGGATACCCCCCACCACCATATGAAGCAGGCGGTGCGACGGCCCCAGCGCAAAGACCTTGGCGAGGGTCGCTTCGTCCGCACTGCCGATCTGGCACAGGGCCAGCCCGCAGCTTGGCGCCGCAATTTCCAGCAAGCTCGTCATGAGTCCCGCTTCGATGCCGGCGAACGCTAGGCTGCGGTCGCCGTACAGCGGCTTAATCGCCCGAAGTTCGACGACCAGTGCAATGGCGAAAGCGGCTTCCGCCAAAACCGGCGCGCCGGTGAGCGGATCAACCGCGGCGGTGGTAAGCGGGGCATCGGTGTTGAGCGGACGCAGCGCCAACGCTTCAGCGTCGTGGTAATAGGCTCCGCCTGGCAGGCCGACGATGCGGCCCGGCTTGGCGAACAGGTACGTCTGAACGGCATAGGCATCCCCCGCCGAGCCATAGCGGCGCCATGCACCGCGCTGCGCGAGCGCATCCAGCAGCGCCGCGAGACTGGCCAACGGCAGCGGGCGCAGCGCGAACTGCCGCACCGAGCGCCGTGCGTCGAACAGGTCGCGTAGCGGCTCGGGCAGTGTGCCGACAAGCGGCACGACAGCGCTATCGCCCGCGGTTTGGCGGCGGCCATGACGCGCATTCTTGAACGCATTGCGTGCCGCCGGATCGCGGATCACCCCCGAGAGATTGGGGGAAAGACCGGTCGCGCCAACTTGCGCGGCGAGCCAGCGAACAGTCGGTGTCGTATAGAAGGCGCGAACGTTCGGCCTGCTGCCGAACCGTTCCTCGATCGCGTTGACGACACGAATCGCCTGGAGCGAGGTGATGCCGAAATCCAGCAGATTGGCATCCGGGACGGGCCGCGCCCCTCCCGCGATCTCCGCCACCACCCCGGCGATCACCGTCATAATCCGGTCGCCGTCGGGTTGGGTCTCTTCCTGCGGATCAGGCTGAGGGCTGGAATCGGTCGGGTTCATCGCGGCGAGACGCTTGCGATCGACCTTCCCGTTCGGGGTCAGCGGCAGCGCGGCGAGCGGCGAGAAGAGCGCGGGGACCATATAGGCCGGCAGCAGCTCGCGCAGGTGATCGCGGAGCGATGCCGCGCCCGACGACGCGCCTGCGGGCACGACGTAACAGACGAGCTTGCGATCGAGCGGGCCGGCGCCATGCGCGACCACCGCAACCGCCCGGACGGCCGGATGCTGGCTCGCCACGCGCTCGATTTCGCCGAGTTCGATACGGAAGCCGTTGACCTTGACCTGATCGTCGCTGCGGCCAAGGAACTCGATCGTGCCGTCCGGTAGATAACGGCCGCGGTCGCCGGTGCGGTACCAGCGTGCACCATCGGAGCCCACGACAAACCGCGCTGCGGTCTGTTCGGGGTCACCGAGATACCCGCGTGCCAGCCCCGCGCCGCCGATCCAGAGTTCGCCCGCTACCCAGATCGGGCGGTCTGCCATCTGCGAATCGACCACACGAAACTGCTGATTGGCGAGCGGGCGTCCGTAGGGGATGTTCGTGCCCACTGCTCCTGGGTCGATCGGATGGAAGATCGACCAGATCGACGCCTCGGTCGCTCCGCCGAGGCTGGTGATCCGAGCGGCAGGAGCAATTCGGCGGATCTGCGCTGGCAGGGCTGGGGAAATCCGGTCGCCGCTCAGCAACACGTGTCGAAGCGAGTCGAACCGCGGGCCAGAGCTTCCGGCAGCATGATCGACGAGCATTTCCATCATCGCCGGTACGCTGTTCCACAGCGTGACGCCGTGCAGGTCGATGAGCCGCGCCAACGCCGCGGGGTCAGCCGACTGGTCTGCGTCCGGCACCACGATCGTGGCCCCTGCGGCAAGCGTGCCGAAGATATCGTAGACCGACAGATCGAAGCTCAGTGCCGATTGGGCGAGCACTCGATCGCTCGGCCCAACGCCGAAGCGGTGGTTGATGTCCAGGATGGTGTTGACCGCGCCGCGATGATCAATCGCCACGCCCTTCGGCTCCCCCGATGAACCGGAGGTATAGATCACGTAGGCAAGATCGTCGGGCGATCCTTGCGGCACGCGCGTCGTCGGAAGATCTGTATCGAGATCGTCGCCTACTTCGATCACGCGCACGGCGTCGGCCCAGGACGAAACCGGCAGCCCGCGCTGGGTCAGTGCGAGCGTTGCGTTCGATCGCGTGAGGATCTGCGCGATCCGCGCCGTCGGCCAGCCGGGATCGATCGGGAGATAGGCGGCGCCGGTCTCCAATACGCCGATCACCGCCGCGACCTGCTCCCGACCCTTGGGCATGACGACCGCAACCAGCGGCGGGGAACCAGCTTCGACAATGTGGCGTGCAACCGCCGCGGCGTGGCGGGCGAGCTCCCGGTAGGTCGTCGTCCCAGTCGCGTCGATCAGCGCCGGGTGATCAGGCGCGCGCACAACATGATCGCGCCAAAGCTCCTGCAACAGACGCTCGGAAAACGGCCCCTGCGTCGCGTTGGCGTCCGTCGCGACACGCGCAGCTTCGGGCGGAAGAAGATGCTTCGCTATGCCATTCCACGAGGCGGACAGGGGCAGGGCGCCGCTCGCAAGTGCCTCGATCAGTTTACCGAAGGCGGCGAACATGTCGTCCATCATGCCATCGGGGAACACCGCATCGACCGAGTTCCAGTCATATCGCAAGCCCGCTGCGGTGTTCCGGACCATCAAATCGATCCAGACTTGCGGTGTTTGGCTGACGGAGAAAACCTCTTCCCCGATCCAGTCCAGCTCGTTTTGCGCGGTTGCATCGGCTGTCACCGCGCTGGTGAATACCACCGGCATCATGGCGCCGGCGGGATCCATCCCGCCGCGGAGCATTTCCCGAATGACGGCGACGCCGCCGAACTGGCGGTGGTCGATATCGCGCCACAGCTGTTCCTGGATTTGCCGCGCCCGATCGCCAAAACGCTGTGCACCGCGCGCGCCAACCTCCAGCAACGACAGGCCGGTGAAGTTCCCCACGATGCCTTCCGTGCCGGGCGGCCGGTTGAACAGCGTGAGGTTTAGCGTGAAGGCTCCCCCATCGTGCCAGAGCGCGAGCACGTCGGCATAGGCGGCGAGCAACAGCGCGTTGATCGACAGGCCGCCGTCGCGCGCGATCTGGGACAGCCGGTCCCAGGCGACTGGGTCGAGGCGCCCGGTGCGGCGGCTGAATCGCACGGGCTTCGGTTGCGTCTCCCGCTGCGGCAGGTTGGGTGCTGTCGGCAGGGTGTCAAGCCGGGCCAGCCAATAATCGCGTGCACGCACCCGGGCCGGCTCATCGATTGGCGTCTTAACGATCGCGTCGCGAAAGGAGCCGGACAGCGCGGGCAGCAGCGCGTCCGGATCGCGATACACCGTGCCCCATTCGCGCAGCAGTCGGGCCCGGCTGTCGAGGTCGACCGTCATCGAATCGAAGCTGAGGTGAAGGCGCATTCGATGCTGATCGATCAGGCTGGCGTGGATCTCGAACAGCGGCCATCGATCGAGCGGCAACACCTGATGCGACATGCGATCCCGCGTCGAACTCAGGATCGCATCCGCGACATCCAGAGGGAGCGCGCGCAGATCGTCTCGCGCGATGCAATAGGGCGGCACTTCCGCAAGAACGCGCTGCGTGCCATCCCCCGAGATCATCGCGCGAAGCATCGGATGACGGTCGATCAGCGCTTGCCAGGCGCGCTCCAGCCGGTCGATGTCGAGATCGCATCCCTCGATCTCGACATAAGCGTGCGTCGACACCGAGCCGAGGTCGAAATCCCCCGTGCGTCCGGCCCAATAGGCCTGCTGCACATCGGTCAGCGGGAAGGGCAGGAACGCATCCGTGGGCGGCGCGGGAGCGGGATCGCCGCGCGGCGGCAAGGCTTGGCCCAGCCGCTGCTCGAACGCCGCGCGCATTTCCGCGGGCAGAGCGGCGATACGACGACGGAGCGCGTCGTCCTCGGTTCGTTGCGAGATCATTGCGCCAATCCCGCTGCGCCCTCCAGTTCCGTCAGGATCCGGTCAAGCGCTTCGGGCGATAGCGCCTCGGCCTGAAGCGCGGTCAGGGTCAGCGCCAGACTGCGAATGGTCGGGTCGATCAGGAAGCGCGAGATCGGCAGTTCCACGCCGGTCTCGGCGCGAAGGCGCGCGACGATCTGGACGGCGGCGATCGAATTTCCGCCCAGATCGAAGAAATTGTCGTCGATGCCGATATCCGGCACCCCCAGAAGCTCGATCCATAGCGCCGAAAGCAAATGTTCGGACGGGGTCACGGGTGCTGCATAGGCCGGTCGTGCGGGCGGTCGATCCAGGCCCAGTTGCGCCGCCATTTCGATACGGCGCAGCTTGCCCGTGGGGCCTTTAGGGATCGCGTCGAGCAACAGGATCTCGCGCGGCATGCGGTGATCCGAGAGGCGTCCGAGCAGGAAGGATAGCAGGGCCGACGGATCGGCGTCGGCACCCGGGCGCAGCACCACGGCGGCGACAGCATCCTCGCCCAGCGTGGCATGCGGGATCGCGAAGGCGACCGCTTCGGCGACCGCCTCGTGGGTCAGCAGGACGTTCTCGATCTCCACAGGCGCGATCTTTTCGCCGCCGCGGTTGATCATTTCCTTCGCTCGTCCGGTCAGCCAAAGGAAACCGTCGTCATCGAGACGACCGATATCGCCAGTCCTAAACCAATCCCCGGCAAAGGCCGTCCGGTTCGCTTCGGGATTGTCGAGATATCCCTGCATGACGTTCTCGCCACGCACGCCGATCTCTCCTTCTTCGCCGGAGCCCAGCAGCCGCCCCGTCGCGCCGAGAATCGCAACTTCGGGGCCGGCAGCCCGCCCGACGCTCCCGAAGCGACGGGCATCGGACAGCGGATTGCTGGTCATCTGATGCGCGGCCTCAGTCATCGCATAGGCCTCGACGACGGGAATGCCGAACAGCGCTTCCAATCGCTCCCCGACGTGCGGGGGCAGTGCGGCGGAGCAGGAGCGGATAAATCGCAGGCCGCTGTGCGCCGCCCCGTCTGGCGCCGCCTCCGCCCAGCGCAGGATCGCCTGGAGCATCGTCGGCACTGCGGTCAGCCAGGTCGGGCCCACCGTATCGATCCAGCCGGGAAAGGCGGCCGCATCGAACCCACGCGTGCAATGGACGCTGCCCCCCGCAACCAGCGGTGCGAGCAGCCCGGCGACGAGGCCGTGCACGTGGAACAGCGGCATCATCTCCAGCCCCCGGTCGTGCGGACCGAGTTGCAGCGTCGCGGCAATGTTGCGGGCCGAGGCATGAAGCTGGCGATGCGTGATCGGGACGAGCTTCGGTCGTCCTGTCGTTCCCGAGGTGTGCAGCAGCAGCGCGAGATCGGATGGCTGGGGCACCGTCTCTGCAACGCTCGGGCCTGCGGTGCCGCGCAATGCAAAACGTCCAACGGGGTCCAGCGGCTCGGTCTCCAAGATCGGGATCGCCAGCTCGCGTGCCACGGCAATCGCGGGCGACGTCGAACCCGCCTCCACGATCAACGCGCGCGCGTTCAGGTCGGAGAGGTAGAAAAGGAACTCGGCGGCAGTGTAGCCGGGGTTGAGCGGCGCAGCGACTGCTGCCGTCGCTACGGCGAGAAAGGCTGTTGCCGCTTCCGGGCCGTTCCGGAGCACGATCGCCACGCGATCGGCGCGACCGATCCCTCCGTGGGCCAGGGCGGAAGCATTGTCTGCGACATGCGCCCGCAGCGTACGATAAGAGAGGGGCTGACGAGCAGGGTCGAGCAGCGCCGGCATATCGTCCGCGCCAATGCTGATAAGGTAGTCCAGCGTCATGATCCGAGCACCGGGCGCTGCACGGCGTGGAGCTGTTCGGTTGTGCGGATTGCCTCTCCGAACCCGACCGTCACACTGACCGGGGTATTTCGTACCGTCACGACGCGCGCAATCCTTTCCAGCAGGCTCGTACGTCTAGGCATTCCGTGCATTTGCAGCAATAGAAGAGGGGTGACGCTCGACTGGCGTCAAAACCTCTTAGCACGTGAGCGTAAAATTGCCTTTGATGGGAACGGAGTTTCGACGCGCGGCGCAAGGCCGAACCGCGCCAGGCGGCGCCGCGATCCGGATGCGGGGAAAGATCGCGCGATGATCGCTCGAGCTTCGGAAGCCGATATGGATTCCTCGGCCCCTGCGCCAGTGGCAACACCGGCGGAGATTACGACCACGCTCGCGGAGATCGTCGCCGGCCATGCGCAGGCGCGGGGCACGGCGATCGCCGTCCAGGATGCGGCCACCGCGCTGACCTATGCCGAGTTGACGCAGCTTGCGGCCCGCGTCGGCGAAAGCGTTGAGGCGTTTGTGGTGCCCGGCCGCCCGATCGGTATCCTGCTCGCGCCATCCACCGATTATGTCGCGGCGATCCTCGGTCTGCTCGCCCGCGGCATTTGCTACGTCCCGCTCGACGCCAGTTTCCCGGCGGCACGCAACGCGGAAATCGCGTTGCGTGCCGGGATGAGCGCGGTCATCGTCGATGCGGCGACCGCCGCCCTGATGCGTGATGCCGCGCCCGAGATCCCTCAGATGCCGATGCCGACGCTGGACGAGGGCAGGGAGGCACCGTTCCACTTCACCGCGACTCCGGACGACGTGGCGGCGATCTTCTACACGTCCGGCAGCACCGGTGTTCCCAAGGGGGTATTTCAAAGCCAGCGGTCGATCCTCTACGAAGTCCTGCGGCATTCCTGGCGAGCCGGGCTGCGGCACGACGAGGGCGTCGCGCTCATCTATTCGCCAAGCGTCAGCGGGGCTACGCGCGATCTCTATGGCAGCCTTGCCGCCGGGGCGCGGCTCGTCATTGCCGATGTGCGATCACAGGGCCTGACCAAGGCCGCTAGCATTTTTGCGGATGCAAACGTCGCTGTGCTTCATATCATGCCCGGCCTGTTCCGCGCGATGTTCAGCGAGCCGATCGGCAGCGCCGCCGGTCGGCTGCTGCGCGGATTGCGCCTGGTCCATCTGATCTCGGACCGGGTGCAGCGTAGCGACGTCGAGCTGTTCCGGCGATGTTTCCCGCGCGCGTGCCGACTTTGCATCGATCTCGCCACGACCGAAACCTATAGCTACGCGTCCTGGTATCCCGATCACGATGTCGCGATCGGGCGGCCGCTCGTGCCGGTCGGCTATCCGCGCGACGATGCCCCGCTGCGGCTGATCGATGAGACCGGTGCGGAGGTCACGCCGGGCGAACTCGGCGAGATCGTGGTGTCGAGCCATGCGCTGTCGCTCGGCTATTGGCGTGATCCGGTGATGACGGCCGAGCGCTTCAAGCCATCGGCAAGCCTGCCCGGCGCGCGGGAGTTTCGCACCGGCGACATGGGGCGAATTCTGCCCGGCGGCCTGCTCGAATTCATCGGGCGCAAGGATCGGCAGATCAAGATTCGGGGCAATACCGTCCATCTTGCCGAAATCGAGGCGGTACTTGCCGCCTGTCCCGGGGTGTCAGAAGCCGCTGTCCTTGCGCGTCCGGGCGCCGAGAACGCCATCGTTGCCTATTATGTCGAGCGGACGGACGATTCAGCCGATCCTGCAGCGGTGGCGCGCTGGTGCGCGGAGCGATTGCCGGGGCCCATGCGGCCGAGCGAACTGATCGCCCGCGACGCCCTGCCACGCCTGCCCAGCGGCAAGCCGGATCTGGTATCCCTCGGCCGCCACGATGAAGAGCGTGCGCGCGCTGCGGCGCAGCCTGACCTTGCACGCTCTCTCGGCTCCGGGATGGAGCAAGTGGTGCGCGAGAGCTGGGAGCAGATTCTCGGACCCGGAAGTTTCGATGCAGATGCCAGCTTCGAGGCGGCCGGCGGTGATTCGCTCAAAGGGCTGAACCTCGTCGTCGAGCTTGAGCGGCGGCTGGACCGACAGATCGATTGGGAACTGCTTGATTTTCAAACGACGCCGGCGATGCTGACGGCACGGTTGAGGGCCGGCGATGCGAAACCGGCAGGCGGTGGCCCGCTCCTGGTCCTGTGTCCTGGCATTTTCGGCGGCGATATCGTGATCGCCGATTTCGCCCGCCGAGTGAGCCCGGATTTCACGCCGATAATCGCCGACTATCGGTGGGGAGGCGACTGGTTCAAAGGCGATTTCGACCGCGAGCGGCTGTTTGATCGGATCGTTGCGGCGGTCGTTGCGCAGCTCGGACCGGATGGTGCGCCCGGCGTATGGCTGCTGGGCAATTCGCTGGGCGGCAAGGTGGCAGTCGAGACCGCGCGTCGCCTGATCGCGGCAGGCGTAAAGGTGGATTTCATCGGAGTGCTCGATGGCGCACCGGGCGATCCGCTTACCGAGCACGAGCGGCGCAGGATCGTCGGGCAAGCCGCCCGCTCCGCTCGTCCGCGGTTGGACGAGAGCGCCCGGAAGCTCGCCGCGTGGCTCGCAAAAGGCGAACAGCATCGCTTGGCGCGCCACCTGCTTGGCCTTTTGCGGCTGATTGGCCGCACCGGGCTGGAAGCATCGCTGCGGCGCGAGATCACGTGGCACGTGCGCGTCGCCCAGTTCCGTGACGTACCCGCGGGACCGGTGTCCGGACGGCTCAGCCTCTTTCTCTCCAACGAGATCCGCTTCGATCCCGCTCTCTACCCCTATCTCGGCTGGGACCGGCTGTTCGGCGAGATCGATATCGTCACCATGGACGTTCCCCACAGCGAGTTCATGCATCCAGCCAATGCTGCCGCGCTGATCGGGCATCTGGTGACTCCGGCGGCAGCCTCGGGCTCACGTTCGACGGAACGCGCGCGATGAGATCGGCGGGAGACGTGTTGCATTCGCGGCCCGCTTGCCATGGAGATTGATCTTCCTGCCGGCGCGCGCTGGCGGATGATGCCCGTGGCGGAAGCCGATCCAGCCAGCCTTTTCCCGATCGAGCAGGCGCAGATCGCCGCCGCCACCGAGCCGCGGCGGCGCGAATTTGCGGCGGTTCGCGAAGTCGCGCGCGCGTTGCTGGCCGACTTCGAGGAGCCGCCCCAAGCCATCCCCAGCCTTCCGAGCCACGCACCGCTCTTCCCGCCCGGTTTTGTCGGCAGCCTCAGTCATGGCGCCGGCCACGCGCTCGCCGTGATGGCGCGCGAGTGCGATCTGCTGTCGATCGGTTGCGACATCGAACCACGCGAGCCCTTGCCTGCTGCGGTCGCAAACCACGTGCTGCGGCCATCGGAACGGGTAGCGCTGCAAGAGTGTCCAGCCTGGTTCGACCGGCTCGTTTTCAGTGCCAAAGAAGCCGTCTTCAAAGCACAACACCGGCTGAGCGGTGGTTTGCCCGAGTTCCACGAAATTGCGATTACGTTCGACGGAACGGGCAAAGAATTCCTTGCCGAACTCTGCGTCGCGCCAGGCCCTTTGTCGCGCGGTACGCGGTTCACCGGCACGGCCTGCATCACCCAAGATGTGATCGCGACCTTCGCCTGGCGATGGTGCGTGTGAGTGAGGGCGGGCAGTGGGACCGAAACAGGACGCCCGATATCTTTCCACGATATCAGTGATCCGATGCGTAAGGTGGCGGAGAGAGTGGGATTCGAACCCACGGTGAGCTTGCACCCACGGCGGTTTTCAAGACCGCTGCCTTAAACCACTCGGCCATCTCTCCGCGCTGCGTTCGCTTAGCCAGGGACGGACGACTTGTGCAAGGTTTGTGGTGCGTGGCAGGGCTTTGGGGGTTCATGTCGGCGGGCGGCTGTGCCACTAATGCAGCATGGCGGGCACAGAAAATTTCGTACGACGGCTCCGGATGGCGGCGCTCGCCGTGCTGGCATCGGTGGCGGGCGCGGCACCGGCGGCGGCACAGGATGAGGCTGGATTCCAGAGCTATTTGCTGACGTTGCGCGCCCAGGCCGAAGCCAAGGGTGTCAGCCGCGCGACCTTGGATGCGGTGATGCCGACCTTGACGCTCAACCAGCGCGTGGTCGAGCTCGACCGGCAGCAGCCAGGGGCGAACCCGAATGCACCAATCCCGGATTTCGCGCCGTATAAAGCGCAGCATCTCAGCCCGGCGCTGATCGCCAGCGGACGGAACGCCTATCTATCCGCGCGACCGCGCTTGCAGCGGATTGAGGCGGAGACCGGCGTTCCCGAGTCGATCATGGTCGCCATCTGGGGCCATGAGACGAGCTACGGTCGGGTGATGGGCGGGTTTGATCTGCCCCGTGCGCTGGCGACTCTGGCGTATGAGGGGCGGCGGCGCGGTTTGTTTGCCGACGAATTCATCGCGTCCTTGCAGATGATGGACCGCGGTGTCGCACGGTCGCAATTGATCGGCAGCTGGGCGGGCGCGACCGGCGGGCCGCAATTCCTGCCCTCGGTCTATCTGCGGCTGGCACGGGACGGTGACGGCGACGGGCGCGCCGATATCTGGAGCAGCCAGGCCGATACGCTCGCGTCGATCGGAAATTATTTCGCCAATGCCGGATGGCGGCCTGGGCAGCCCTGGGGCATGGCCGTGTCGGTACCTCCGACCTTCGACCGCAGCCAGATCTCCAACCGTTTGCTGTCGCCGCGCTGCGTCAAGGTGTTCGCGCGGCATAGCGGGTGGAAAACGATGGCCGAATGGCGTTCGCTCGGGATTGCGCCGCTGACGCGCACCTGGCCTGGCGACACCGTGCTGGCGACGTTGATCGAGCCCGACGGGCCGGGCAAGACCGCCTATCTGTTGACGGGGAATTACCGGGTGATCCTGGATTACAATTGCTCCAATTTTTACGCGCTGTCGGTGGGGTTGCTCGCCGATGCGGTCGAGCAATAGCATGGCGATCCTGATCGGCTTGTTACTCGCCAGCGGCGGCGTTGGCGTTGAAGCGGCAGCCGCGACGCAGCGCGGCACCGCTGGCGACCGCGCGGCGATGAAGCCCGAGCTTTGGTCCGGTCCTGCAACCGCCCAGATCCAGCGGCCCTCCGATCTGCCGCCCGAGCTTGCCGACACGCGCGGTCCGCGCGGCACCTCCGGCGAAGCGCATGACGATGGCGTCGGCTATGCGATGATGATGGCGGAACCGCCCGAAGCGCGGTGGAGCAATGTTGCGGTTGGTGTCGGCTATGCGGGTTTGGCCCCTGGCGCTCTGGTCGAGCTGACCGCGCTCGACACCGGGCGGACGATCGTGGCGCTGGTGGTCGGGCGCGAGACGAGCGGTGGCCTGGTCGCGCTGACGCCCGGCGCCGCACAGGCGCTCGGCGTCGCTGAGCGCGCCCCGGTCCGTGTGAGGAGCGTGATAACCAGCCCGCAGGACGAAATGGCGTTGCGGTCGGGACAGGCCGCCTCGCCCCGCTTGGACGCGCCACCGGCGCTGCTCACCGCCCTGCGCCGCAAGCTGCCCGGACGGATCGCCCCGCAGCGAGCCACGACCCCGCCGCGCGCGCCGACCCGCTCGACCACCCGCGCATCGGCACCCGCGCCAGCCGCCGCACCAGCGCAGCGCCTCACCGGCGGCTACTATGTTCAGGTCGCCGCACTGTCTTCCTCGGCGCGCGCGACCGCGTTGGCACGCGACCTCGGCGGTCGTGTCGCTGCATCGGGCGGGCTCTACCGCGTCCAGCTCGGCCCGTTCACCACTTCCGCCGAGGCTACGCGCGCGCGTGACGGCGCGGCCCGACGTGGCTATGGCGACGCACGAATCCTTCACTCCGAATGACTGAAACGAGACCGAACCCAATGTCCCTGCGCAACAAAGTCTTCGCCGCCGCCACCATCGCGATTGCCGCCACCTGCCCGGCCATCGCTGCGCCGGACTATCAGACACCCGCGCCGGTCGCGTATCTGCAGGATCTGTCGTCGGGCGCTATCCTCTATGCGAAGGATGCGGATCGCCGGATGCCGCCCGCGTCGATGGCGAAGATGATGACGGTCTATGTCGCGTTCGACATGATCAAGTCGGGCGAATTGAAGCTCGACCAGAAATTCCCGGTTCGGCCCGAGACGTGGCGCGCTTGGCATAGCCAGGGCTCGACGATGTTTCTGGGCGTGGGGGAGGAGCCTACCGTTGCCGATCTGCTGAAAGGGATCGTCACGCTCTCGGGCAACGACGCGTGCGTCGTGCTGGCCGAGGGCATTTCGGGCACGGAGAGCGCCTTTACCGACCGGATGAACCGCGCGGCGGTAAAGCTTGGTCTCACCAACAGCCATTTCGGTACGTCGAACGGCTGGCCCGACGAAGGGCGGACCTATGTCACCGCGCGCGACCTCGCCAAGCTTGCTGGTGCGACGATCAAGGATCATCCCGATCTCTACAAGCGCTTCTATTCGCTGCGCAGCTTCACCTGGGGTAAGACGCTCGGCGATGCCAAGCCGATCGATCAGGCCAACCGCGACCCGTTGCTTGGGCGCGTCGCGGGGGCCGATGGCTTGAAGACCGGTCATACCGAGGAGGCCGGCTACGGTTTCACCGGATCGGCCGAGCAAAGCGGCCGTCGCCTGGTGATGGTGATGGCCGGGCTAGGTACCTCGGGACAGCGCGCCGAGGAATTGGTGAAGTTCATGGAATGGGGCTTCCGTGCGTGGCAGGCCAAGCCGATCCTGGCCAAGGGCAAGCAGATCGAGACGGCCGAAGTCCAGCTCGGCAGCGCGAGCAAGGTCGGCCTGGTCGCGCCGACCAATCTGACCGCGACGCTGCCTGCGGGTGCGGTGCCCGACATGAAGCTGACGGTCAGCTATGACGGCCCGATCAAGGCACCGATCAAGGCCGGGCAGCATATCGCCGACCTGATCGTCACGACTGCTGATCTGCCGCCGCAGCGCCTGCCGCTGGTCGCCGCCAATGACGTGGACGAGGCTGGTTTCTTCGGTCGTGCCTGGGCTGGGCTGATGAGCCTGTTTGGCGCTTGATCAGATGAGCACCGGGCGCTTCATCTCGCTCGAGGGCGGGGAGGGGGCTGGCAAATCGACGCAGGCGCGGTTGCTCGTCGCGGGACTGGCCGAGCGCGGGATCGATGCGCTGGTGACGCGCGAACCCGGCGGCAGCGAGGGCGCGGAGGCAATCCGCACGCTCCTGATGCAAGGCGACGTCACGCGGTGGAGCGCGCATAGCGAGGCGCTGCTGTTCGCCGCCGCGCGCGCCGACCATGTCGAAAAGACCATCCGGCCAGCGATTGGAGCTGGTCGCTGGGTGATTTGCGACCGCTTTCTCGACAGCAGCCGTGCCTATCAGGGCGTCGCTGGCGGAATCGATGATGCAGCCGTGCTGGCGCTCCATGCCTTCGGGGCGCGCGGTCTGTTGCCCGATCGTACGCTGGTGCTCGAACTCGCGCCCGAGCAAGGTCGGCTGCGCGCGGCGGGCCGGGACGGTGAAGCGGCCGATCGCTTCGCGGCACGGGGCGAGGGGTTCCACGCCGATGTCGCCGCCGCCTTTCGCCGCTTTGCCACGCACGAGCCCGATCGCTTCCGGCTGATCGATGCGGGCGGCGACGTGGATGTGGTTGCCGCTGCGGTATTGTCAGCGGTGGCCGATCTGCTGCCATGACGCTGCCGATCGGAAACGACGCCGCGCACGCCGCCTTTGCCGCCGCAATGGCGAGCGGATCGCTGCATCATGCCTGGCTGTTCGCCGGGCCGGAGGGGATCGGCAAGGCAAGTTTCGCGCGGGCTGCGGCGCTGCGCTTGCTGGCGGATGGGGCAGGGGCGGTGCTGCCGCCTGGCTTCGACGTTCCCGAGGACAATGCCCAACGCAAGCTCGTCGCCGCCGGATCGCACCCCGATTACCGCGAGCTGACGCGGCAACCCAAGGAAGGCGACAAAACCGGCCTCGATCTGGCGCGGTCGATCCCGATCGCGCAGGTGCGTGCGCTGGGATCGATGTTCGCAACGCGCCCGTCGATGTCGGAGCGCCGCGTCGTGATCATCGATGCGGTCGATGACTTGGAGCGCCCGGGTGCCTCCAACGCCCTGCTCAAGAATCTCGAAGAGCCGCCGCAGGGGACGATCTTTCTGTTGATCAGCCACGCGCCGGGGCGCTTGCTGCCGACGATCCGCTCGCGCTGTCGGCAATTGCGCTTCGATCCGCTGAGCGAGGATGCGATGACGTCGGTGCTGCGCGAACGGCTGCCGACAGCCGATGCGGCGGAAATCGCCGCGTTGATCCGCATCGCAAACGGCTCCCCTGGCCGCGCGCTCGGCTTTGCGGGACTCGATCTCGCCGCGCTCGACAGCGCCCTCACCGCAATCGCGCAAAGCGGCGACCCCGACAATCGACGGAGGGTGAAACTCGCCAAGAGCCTCGCGCTCAAGGCAGCACAGCCGCGCTACGAGGCGTTTCTGGAGCGCGCGCCTGCCTTTATTGCAGCCGCCGCGCCGACGCTGCACGGCGAACGGCTACGCACGGCACTCGACGGTTATGACGCCGCGCGGATGCTGGCGGCGACGGCACGCGCGCTGACGCTCGATGCGCAGGCGACGGTGTATGAGATGGCGGGGATCGTCGCGCGGCTCGCCCGCTAAATCGCCGGTCGTGAGGCTTCAATTGGCGCGTGCGATGCTCTAGAGCCGCGCCATGACCGACCCCTTTTATATCACCACCGCGATCAGCTATCCCAACGGCCGCCCGCATATCGGCCACGCTTATGAGGCGATCGCCGCCGACGCGATCGCGCGGTATCAGCGGCAATTGGGCCGGGAAGTGCGCTTCCAGACCGGCACCGACGAACACGGCCTGAAGATGGTCCAGGAAGCCCGCAAGCGCGACCTGACACCGCGTGCGCTCGCCGATGAAATGAGCGGCTATTTCAAGACGATGGCCGACACACTCGACATTTCCTATGATCGCTTCATTCGCACCAGCGACGAAGATCACTATCGCGCGAGCCAGGCAATCTGGCAGGCGATGGAGGCCGCGGGCGATCTGTATCTCGATCGCTACGAAGGCTGGTATTCGGTTCGCGACGAAGCCTTTTATGACGAGAAGGAACTGATCGGGGAGGGCGACGATCGCCGCTCCCCACAAGGAACCCCGGTCGAATGGACGGCGGAGGAAACCTGGTTTTTCCGCCTATCGAAATATCAGCAGCCACTGCTCGATCTTTACGCGGCACAGCCCGATTTCATCCAACCGGAGAGCCGTCGCAACGAAGTGATGCGCTTCGTTGAGGGCGGGCTGTCCGACCTATCGGTTTCGCGCACCAGCTTCGATTGGGGCGTGCCCGTGCCCGACAGCCCGGGGCATGTGATGTACGTGTGGGTCGATGCGCTCACTAATTATCTGACCGGCGTCGGCTATCCCGACGATGTCGAGCTGTATGAGACGTTCTGGCCCGCGCATCTTCACGTGATTGGCAAGGATATCGTTCGTTTTCATGCGGTCTACTGGCCGGCCTTCCTGATGAGTGCGAACATTCCGCTCCCGCGCACCGTGTTCGGTCATGGCTTTCTGCTCAACCGTGGAGAAAAGATGTCCAAGTCGGTCGGCAACGTCACCGACCCGATGGAATTAGCGGATCGCTTCGGGGTCGATGCCCTGCGCTATTTCCTTCTGCGCGAGGTCAGCTTCGGGCAGGATGGGAGTTATTCGGAAGAGGCGATCGTCACGCGCTGCAATGCCGATCTCGCCAATAATCTCGGCAATTTGGCGCAGCGTTGCCTGTCGATCATCGCCAAAGCGTGCAACGGCTTAGTGCCCGTGGCTGGGCCGTCGACCGAAGCCGAAGCGGCGCTGACCGCCAGCGTCACAGCCGCGGAAGCGGGGATGCACGACGCGATGCGCGATCTGGCGCTGCACAATGCGCTCGACGCGATCTGGTCTGCGGCGCGCGACGCCAATCAGTATTTCGCGGATCAGGCGCCGTGGAGCGTGCGCAAGACCGACCCGGCGCGTGCCGACACGATCCTGTATCATGCCGCCGATGCGATCCGCCGCATCGCGATCCTCGCGCGCTGGGCGATCCCGGGCGGTGCGGACAAGCTGCTCGATCTGCTGGGGCAGGCGCCGGGCGCGCGCAGCTTCGAGTCGCTCGGTCACCCGCTTGCCGCCGGGCTAGCCTTGCCGGCCCCGGCGGGCGTCTTCCCACGGCTCGAAGCCCCGGCCGAAGCCTGATGTTCGCCGACAGCCATTGCCACCTCAACTATAAAGGGCTGGTCGAGGGGCAGCAGGATGTGCTCGCCCGTGCCCGTGCGCGCGGCGTCCACGCCATGCTCAACATCGCGACGCGCGAGAGCGAATGGGACGCGGTGCTCGCGACCGCTGAGCGCGAGCCCGATGTGTGGGCGACCGTCGGCATTCACCCGCATGAGGCCGACCAGCATCCCGATGTCGGCACCGCGCGGCTGGTGGAACGCGCGCAACACCGCCGCGTCGTCGGCATCGGCGAAAGCGGGCTCGACTATTTTTACGATCACAGCGACCGCGACCGTCAGCGGGCCAGCTTCCGTGCGCACATCGCTGCAGCGCGCGAGACGCAATTGCCGATCGTCGTCCACACCCGCGATGCCGAAGATGACACTGCCGAAATCCTGCGCGAGGAAATGGGGAAGGGGGCCTATCCCGGCGTCATCCACTGCTTCACCGCGAGCGGCGCGTTCGCCGATATCGCGCTGGATTTGGGTTTCTATATCTCCATTTCGGGCATCGTAACGTTCAAGAATGCCAAGGATTTGCAGGAAACCGCCGCGCGCCTGCCGCTCGACCGGCTGCTGATCGAGACCGATGCGCCGTTCCTCGCACCCGTGCCGCATCGCGGGAAAACGGGAGAGCCAGCCTTCGTTGCAGATACCGCAGCGTTCCTGGCGCAATTGCGCGGCGAACCGCTCGAAACGCTGGCCAGCGCGACGGCTGCCAACTTTCACGCCTTGTTTACCAAAACGCTGGCATGAAGGTTCGGATACTCGGGTCGGGCACCTCGTCGGGGGTGCCACGGATCGGCAACGATTGGGGATCGTGCGACCCGAACGAGCCGCGTAACCGTCGCATGCGCGCCGCGATCCTGGTGGAGACCGAAACCACGCGCATCCTGGTCGACACCGGCCCGGACATGCGCGAGCAATTGCTCGCCGCGCGTGTGGAGACACTCGACGCCGTGATCTGGACGCACGACCATGCCGATCACACGCATGGCATCGATGATCTGCGGCAGGTTTTTCACGCGATGGGCCGCCCCGTCCGTGGTATTGCGCGACCGGACCTGAAGGCGACATTGACGCAGCGCTTTCGCTACGTCTTTCACGGATGGGACGGTTATCCGCCGACCGTGGCGATCGAGGACTTGCCCGATGCGATTACCGTTGGGGATATCACCGTGCGCGTCGCAGATCAGCCGCACGGGCCGTTCCAATCCGCCGGTCTCCGCTTCGAAAGCGCGGGCAGGTCGATCGGATATGCCACGGATCTCAGTGCGATGACGCCGGATATGGCCAAACTCTATCAGGGGCTCGACATCTGGATCGTCGATGCGCTCCGTCGCAAACCGCACCCGTCGCATCCGCACCTTGGAATGACGCTCGACTGGATCGCCCAGTTCAAGCCCGGCCGCGCGGTGTTGGCACATATGGACCAGACGATGGACTACGCGACGCTGCGCGAACAACTGCCACCGGGGGTCGAGCCGGGCTATGATGGCTTGGAGTTGTTCGCGTGAACGACAATAGCTTTGACGCCCTGTATCTGGCGCTGATGTTGATCTTGCCGGTTAGCGCGCTGGCCGCACGGCGGTTACCGCTCGGCCAGACGGTGAAGATGGCGCTGGCTTGGATCGCGATCTTTGCGCTGATGTTCCTGCTGGTCACGCTATGGCAGGATGTCTTCGCCGCAGGGGCCCCGATCGCGAGCGGTTCCTGATGACTTCATCTTCGTTTTACATAATACATATTATCGGACTTGAAACCATCGAGATGTGGAAGGCCCCTTCGCAATGATCGAACGGCTCGTGGACATCATGGCGCGGTTGCGCGACCCGGTGTCGGGTTGCGAATGGGACGTCGCGCAGGATTTCGCGAGCGTCGCGCCGTACACAATCGAGGAAGCCTATGAAGTCGCCGACGCGATCGCGCGCGATGACATGGCGGATCTTAAGGATGAACTCGGCGACCTCCTCTTGCAGGTCGTGTTCCACGCGCGCATCGCCGAAGAAGCCGGAACGTTTGCTCTCCCCGACGTGGTCGCGGCGATCAGCGATAAGATGGAACGCCGCCATCCGCATATTTTCGGCGATCAGGCCGAAGGCGGTCGTCACCTTTGGGAACAAATCAAGGCCGAAGAGCGCGCCGCCAAACGCGAAGCGGACACGCCAACGGGCGCGCTCGATGGCGTGGCGCTCGGCCTGCCCGCGCTGCTGCGCGCCGAAAAGCTCCAGAAACGCGCGGCGCGTGTCGGCTTTGACTGGCCGGATGCCGCAGGTGCCCGGGCCAAGGTCGATGAGGAACTAATCGAAGTCGAAGACGCCGCAACCCCCGCCGAGGTTGAGGAGGAGATTGGCGATTTGCTGTTCTCGGTCGTCAATTGGGCACGAAAGCTCGGTGTCGATGCCGAGGCGGCGCTCCGCAGCGCCAACGCCAAGTTCGAGCGCCGTTTCGCCGCAATGGAGGCACACGCTGGCGACGGCTTTAAGGACCTTTCACTCGAACAGAAGGAACAGGTCTGGCAGGAGATTAAGCTGCCGGGTCGGGAATGACTGCGCTGGCGTAGGGCCGGTATACCCGCCACCCAAGGCTCTCGTACAACGCCCGCCCCGCCTCGGTCGCGACGAGCACCTGCTGCGCGTCGGCGCTTTGGCGCTGGGCGGAGAGGAAGTGCATCAAGGCGCGACCGAGCCCGCGACGGCGATGCGCGGCATCGGTGACGATCCGATCGTACACGAACACCCCGCCCGCTTCGGCGGCATGACCGCTCGCCGCGAGCGCCCCGTCGGGTGCAAGGATTGACACCTCAACACAGACTCCATCGCGGACGACGTTTGCGCGATATCCCGCTGGCAGCGTCAACGCGCCAAAGGAGCCCTCTCCCACCATCATCCACGACGTGGCAGCCAGCGTCCATTCGGAAGGAAGACATGCTGCCAAAGCGCTGTCTTCGCAGCAAACCTTTATCCAGATCTGCGGCTGGTTGATCTCGCGTGCCAGGGCCGCCACGTCCGGTGTGGGATCGGCGAAGATGTAGCGACAGACCTCTGTCGGCGAAGCGGTATCGACGCGCCAGCCGCCATGATCCGACACCGGAAGCGCAACCCGCCGCGCGACCGAGCGCCCATACACCCAGCCCGCGACCAGATCCGTCGCGGTGCCCTCAGCGCTGGCTGAACCGGGCATATTCGCGCTCATCCATGCGCACGTGATAGATCGCCTGCTCACCCTCGACCGACTGCGACAGCACTTCGCCATGTGAATGCAGCCATGCCGCGCCGGCGCCATCGCCGGCGTCGAGCGTGATCGTGTAGCGCCGGTGGCTCGCGGTCAGCAGCGCGGCGACGGTATCGAGCAAGGCCGACACCCCTTCCCCGCTCAGCGCCGAGAGCGCAACGACATCCTCGCGCCGCGTCGCCTCGCCGAGCAGTTCCTCGCGCTCGTCCGCGTCGAGCAAGTCGAGCTTGTTCCACGCCTCGATCCGCGGGACCGAAAGATCGACGCCGATGTCGCGGAGCACCGCCTCTACATCGTCCTTCTGCGCGATCGTGTCGGGATGCGCGATGTCGCGGACGTGGATCAGGAGATCGGCCGAGACCACCTCCTCCAGCGTCGCCTTGAATGCCGCGACCAATTGCGTCGGCAGTTCCGAGACGAAGCCTACCGTGTCCGACAGGATTGCTTTGTCGATGCCCGGCAGCGCGATTTGGCGCAGCGTTGGGTCCAGCGTCGCGAACAGCAGGTCTTCCGCCATGACGTCAGCACCCGTCATCCTGTTGAAAAGCGTTGACTTTCCGGCATTGGTATAGCCGACCAGTGCGATGACCGGCCATGGCGCGCGCTGGCGTCGATCGCGGTGCAGGCCGCGGGTACGGGCAACCTGATCGAGCTCCTTCTTCAGGCGCGCCATACGGTCGCGGATCAGGCGCCGATCGGCCTCGATCTGCGTTTCACCCGGACCGCCAAGGAAGCCGAAGCCGCCGCGCTGGCGTTCCAAGTGGGTCCAGCTACGCACCAGCCGCCCGGCTTGATAATCGAGATGCGCGAGTTCCACCTGCAACCGCCCCTCGGCGGTTGCGGCGCGCTCCCCGAAGATTTCGAGGATCAGGCCGGTGCGGTCGATTACCTTGGCCGACAGCGCCTTTTCGAGGTTGCGCTGCTGCACCGGCGTCAGGCTGGCATCGAACACGACGAGTTCCGCCTCGGCCATGCGTACCGTGGCCGCGAGCGCCTCGAGCTGGCCCTTGCCGATCAACGTCGAAGGCTGAACGGCGCGGACCTTGATCGCGACGCGGTCGACGACCTCGACATGGATCGCCATCGCGAGGCCAGCGGTTTCGGCCAACCGCGCATCGGCATCGCGGGAGGAAGCGGCCGTATCGGGATACACGACGACAGCCTTTGCACCGCGCGCTACATCGTCGCGGTCACGTTCAAATCCAGTGGTCAATCGTCGTCCGAACCTGCTGTTTCATCAGCCAAATTGAGGGGGTGCGCGGGCTGGATCGTCGAGACCGCGTGCTTGTAGACCAATTGCGCCATGCCATCGCGCTGCAGCAACATGCAGAACAGGTCGAACGCGGCGATCTGCCCCTGCAGCATAACGCCGTTGACCAGGAACATCGTCACATTGTCTTCCGACTTGCGCACGGCATTGAGGAAGATTTCCTGCAACAGCGGGGCCTTCTTCTGCGCCTCACCCACGGCATTGACGATCGCGTCGATATCGACCGTGTTCGACGGCATGATCGTTGAGATCGCGTGCTTGTAGATCAGTTGCGACTGGCCATCGCGGCGCAGCAGGACCGAGAAATTGTCGAACCAGGTGACGATGCCCTGGAGCTTCACGCCCTTGACGAGGAACATCGTGATCGGGGTTTTCGAACGGCGCAGCGCGTTCAGGAAAAGATCTTGCAGCGAGGTTTGCTTGTCGGCCATCGGTCGATCCTATGTTTTTGGCAGGTGATTCCTGCGGTGCGCCGGTTCCGGCGTCGGTTTGCGCATCATGCGCAATACTAATCTAGGGATGCGGGCGGGATTCGTCCACTGTGAGACGCGCAGGCGCTGCCGAAAGTGCCGAAAATGCCACTCGCAAGAGGTCCGAGCGGAGTGGCGGCGCGGGCTTAAAGTCCCACTTGAGTCACACCAACGCGGGGGTGTCCGCGCGCTGGGAGGGCTTTGGGGCGAGCGCGGCTACGTCGCGCGAAGCTGGACTTTGCGGCACGTGTTGGACGGCGGCAATATCAAAGAACTTTGGGAGTGTGGCATGGGGGCGGGGTTGTAGGACAGCGGAAATGATCGCCCCGCCAGCGCTCCTTCCCCGCTACTCGTCGCGCCCTTCAGTGATCCCTAACAGCTTCAATTTCCGGTGCAGCGCCGATCGCTCCATCCCGATGAAGTTGGCGGTGCGCGAGATATTGCCCGAGAAACGCCGGATCTGGACGCGCAGATATTCGCGTTCGAAGGTCTCGCGCGCCTCACGCAAGGGAGCGCCCATGATCGCGGTTGCGCCACCACCGATTTCGCCCGGATCGCCGAGAATTTCGGCCGGCAGCATATCGAGCTCGATCCGGCCGATCCGGTCCCCCGGTGCCATGATGATCGTGCGTTCGACCACGTTGCGGAGCTGCCGCACGTTGCCGGGCCATTCGTAATTCTGCAGCGCGACCATCGCCTCGGGCGTGATCGCGGGCGTCGGCACGCGGCGTTCGTTGGCGTAATGCGCCATGAAATGATCGACCAGCGCCGGGATATCCTCGCGCCGTTCGGCGAGGCCGGGGATCGCCACCGGCACCACGTTGAGCCGGTAATAGAGGTCCTCGCGGAACCGCCCTTCGGCAATCTCGTGCGTCAGATCGCGCGCCGTGGCGGAGACGACGCGCACATCCACCTTTACCACGCGCTGCCCGCCGACGCGGCTGAAGCTCTGTTCCGTCAGCACGCGCAGGATGCGGCCCTGCGTGGCCAGCGGCATGTCCGCGATCTCGTCAAGGAACAGCGTGCCGCCATGCGCCTGTTCGAGCAGGCCGGAGCGGACGAGCTGCCCCCCTCCTCTGCCCCGAACAGTTCCTCCTCGACGCGTTCGGGGGTCATGCGGGCGGCGTTGACGACGACGAACGGTGCCTCGGCGCGCTGGCTCCAGCCGTGCAGCAGGCGCGCCGCAACCTCCTTGCCGACACCGGCCGAGCCCATGATGAGCACGCGGCTGCCGGTCGAGGCGACCCGCTTCAACGTCGCGCGGACGCCGTTGATCGCGCCGGAATTGCCGGTCAAATCGGTATCGCGTCCCACCACGGCGCGTAGGGAGGCAACTTCGCGGCGCAGCCGTTCGGTCTCGGTCGCGCGGGCGACCATCAGCAGCAAGCGTTCCGCCTCGAACGGTTTTTCGATGAAATCGGCCGCACCGCGCCGGATCGCGGCGACCGCAGTATCGAGATTGCCGTGCCCAGAGATCATCAGCACCGGGATCGAGGAATCGCGGCGCTTGATCTCATCGAGCAGTTCCAGCCCATCCAGCCGCGACCCCTGCAGCCACACATCGAGCAGCACCAGCGACGGGCGGCGGACCGAAATCGCCTCCAGCGCCGAGTCGCTGTCGGCAGCGGTACGGGCGCCATAGCCCTCATCTTCGAGGACACCGGCGACCAGATCGCGAATATCGCGTTCGTCATCGACGACGAGGATGTCGAGGGGCATGGCTTCAGGTCCGGTTCTGTTGAAGTTCAGGGGTACGCGGGGCGGTCAGGGCGGAAGCGCTGCCCCCATCGCCTCCGCCTTGGCCCGTTGTCTGGTCGTCGCTGCCACTGTCGAGATTGGCCAGCATCGTGGCATCGAAGCAAATCGTCACGATCGTGCCGCCACCGGGGCGATCGCCAAAGGTCATCGTGCCAAAATGCTCCTCGACGATCTTCTTGACGATCGCCAGGCCCAACCCGGTCCCGCGGGCGCGGGTGGTGACATAGGGCTCGACAATGCGGTCGCGCGCGGCGGGCAGGCCAATTCCGCTATCGGCGACGGTCACGATCGTGCGGCCGCCATCCTCGCTCAGCGTCATGGCGATGCTCGCCTCGCGCCCGTCGAGATTGGCCTCGACCGCTTCGACCGCGTTCTTGACGATGTTGGTCAGCGCCTGGCCGATCTGGCGGCGATCGCACACCAGCGCCGGGCCGGGATCGTCGAAGGCCAGGCTGAACGCGATGCTGGGATGCGCCACTTCGTGCAGGAACAGCGTTTGGCGCGCGATATCGACCAGCAACTCGCTGCGGAACACCGGCTTGGGCATCCGCGCGAAGGAGGAGAATTCATCGACCATGCGGCGCAGATCGCCGACCTGGCGGATGATCGTGTCGGTCAGGCGGGCGAAGGTCGTGTCGTCGGCGTCGATCTGCTTGCCATAGCGACGCTGCAGGCGTTCGGCGGCGAGCTGGATCGGGGTCAGCGGGTTCTTGATCTCATGCGCGATGCGGCGGGCGACGTCGGACCAGGCGGCGCGGCGTTGATCGAGCAACTGGCCGGTTATGTCGTCGAAGGTCAGGATCGGGCCTTCGGCGGCGCGCGTCGCCTTAACCGCCAGCGTGCGGGCTTCATTGCCCGCGCCCAGCTCGACGATCGCCTCGCGATCGCCAGTGCCGAGCATAGCCGCAAGTTCGGGCGAAATCGCGGCGAGAGGCTTCCCCACGGGCAGATCGTTCGCGCCGTCGAGCAAGGCGATGGCGGAGCTGTTGATCAGGCGGATGACGCCGTCCGGCCCGACCGAGATGATCCCGGCCGAAACCCCCGACATCACCGCCTCGATCAGCGCACGGCGGCTTTCCAGCGCACTCGTCTGCGCCTGGAGCCGCTCGGTCATCTGGTTGAAGGCGTTGCCGAGCGTGCCGATTTCGTCCTTCACCTCGGGCTCTGGAACGCGCGCGGTCAGGTCACCGCCCGCCACGCGCTGCGCTGCGCCGACCAGTTCGCCGACCGGGCGCACCAGCCGGTCGGCTGCTTCAAGTGCGATCCACACCGCGATCGCGACGATCAAAAGCGAGATTGCCAGCAAGGCGGCATTGAATTTGAGTTGTAGCGATTGCGAGCGCACGAGCAGATCGCGGTAGCTCGACAGCAGCGCCACGCTGCGCCGCGATTGCGCTTCCATCACGCGCACGTCCGATATTGCTACGGTGAGATAAAAGACATTGGTGGTGCCCGGCAGCATCGTCAGCGTCTTGATTCGATTGCCCTTTACTGTCGTTATGCTCGGCACCTCACGCTCGACCCGCGCGATATCCCCCGGCGACACTTCTTGCGCGAGATCGAGCCCATCGGGATTCAGGCTGGCAATTTCCTGAAACTTTCCGCCGGACGAATAGACGAAGAGGAACCCGTCAGACAGGCTACGGAAGAAAATCTCCCGATTGAAATAGGCGACGAACTGCGGGGATTTGGTCTGTTCGACGAAATCTGGACCGACGAAATCCTGCGAAATCGCGTTGGCGGATGTCACCGTTGCATCCTGCCACCGGTGAAGCATCTGTTCGTAGGATGTCGTCGCGATGCCGGTCGCATTCTCGATCATGCTCCGCGCCTGATCGGAATACCAGAATTGCACGCCATATTGAAACAGCAGCGAGGCGAAAACGACAACAAACAGGGTCGGCACCGCGGCGATTACCGAGAACAGCGCGACCAGCCGGACGTGCAATCGGGCTCGTCCCCCAATTGGCGAGCGAGCGGCGCGGCGCATTGCCACCCGTCGCCCGATCAACACCAGCAAGGCTATCCCGGGCAGCAGATTAGCGACGAGTAGCAGCGCGACGACCGGCGGGGTCAGTATCTTTTGAGGGCCGGTGCCCGCCGAAATAACAAAATAGCTGCCGACCGCAATGCCGACGGCGATCAAAAGGACGCCCAACTCAGCGAACGATGCAAGGGTGAAGCGGCCCCTCTCGCGACTCTGCAACAAACTCAAAGCCGACGAATCGTCCATCGTGGCATTCGTACAACACAACCGTTGCCCAGAAAACACACAAAAGACGCGTTCGCGTCACGATAGGCGGGAAGTCCGTTCGACCCCACCTTTTTTTGGTGAATGCTTAAACATCGCCACCTGGCAGATTCATCTAGCAGAAATTTAGAGCAAAATATGAACCGATGAACCACCTCGAGAAACACAGGCAAAAGCTGATACTAATTTTGTCCCGGATTTAATCGAGGATTAGGCGTAATTCTTTGCGGAACATAGGTAAATCTGGAGCCGTCCTCTAGAATAAATGTGATAGTTCCGTTCGAGTTAGCAGTATAAGAAGTATACCAAATTGTGACACCATTTGATAACGTGAAGGGGGTGGCGTCGGGATGATGTGTTGTGTTTTGCTGAGGCGACCCAAGCAATAAAATGGCCAATAGACTAACGAACATCATTCGCACTCCTTCACTGTATGATATCTAAGTTCGTCAATCGCTTTCTTAAAGTGTTTCTATTTATACCAAGCGCCCGCGCCGCACGCAACTGGTTCTGGCCGTGGCGCGCAAGCAGCGCCTCGATCAAGGGCCGTTCCACCTCTGCGATGATGCGGTCGTACAGCGTTCCGTCGTCGAGAGCGGCGGGTTCCTCGATCGCCAGCCGCTCGATCCGTGCGCGGATTGCCGCCTCGATGCCTGCGTCGCCCGCTGCCGACCGCGACGGCATGACGCCACTTGCCGCACCGCCCAGCATGGCGCGGATCTCGTCCGCATCGATCCGGTCATCGCGCGCCAGGACGGCGACGCGCCGCATCATATTCTCAAGCTCGCGGACGTTGCCCGGCCAATCATAGGCCTCCAGCACCGCGATCGCATCGGGACCGAGCTGCTTGCGCGGCAAGCCGTCCTCGGCTGCACGATCGAGGAAGTGCCGTGCAAGGAGCGGGATGTCCTGCCGCCGGCCGCGCAAGGCGGGCAGCGTGACCGGCACGACATTGAGGCGATAGAACAGATCCTCGCGAAACTGGCCGCCTGCGACGAGGGCGGAAAGGTCGCGATTGGTCGCGGCGACGATGCGCACATCCGCGCGGATCGTGCGTGCGCCACCGACCGTGGTAAATTCACCCGATTGCAGCACGCGCAGCAGCCGGGTTTGCGCCTCCATCGGCATATCGCCGATTTCGTCGAGGAACAGCGTGCCACCCGCGGCTTGTTCGAACCGCCCGGCCGAGCGCGCCTGCGCGCCGGTAAAGGCACCGCGTTCGTGGCCGAATAGCTCCGCCTCGATCAGTTCGCGCGGGATTGCCGCCATATTGAGCGCGATGAAAGGTGAGCGGCGGCGCGGCCCGAGGTCGTGGATCGCGCGCGCGACCAATTCCTTGCCCGTGCCCGATTCGCCCGACACCAGCACGGTCAGGTCGTTCGACACGACGCGGGCGATGATGCGGTACACGTCCTGCATCGCGGGGCTGCGGCCGATCAGCGGGAGCGCGGTGTCGTCGGCGTCGATCGGCTCGATCACTCCGCCCGATCCACGCGCGAGCGCGCTCTGTACGGTGCGCGACAGGACATCGAGATCGAATGGCTTTGGCAGATAGTCGAACGCGCCGACCTCCGTCGCGCGCACGGCGGTGGTCAGGGTGTTCTGCGCCGACAGGATGATGACCGGCAGGCCGGGCTGCGCGCGCACGACGCGATCGACCAGATCGAGGCCGTTGCCGTCGGGGAGCACGACATCGCTGATCAGGACATCCGGCGGCGTGGCGGCCAGTTGCACCTCCGCCTCGGCGATCGTGGCAGCCGTGGTAACCCGGTGCCCGTCGCGCTTCAGCGCTTGCCCGACCACGGTGCGGATCGCGGCGTCATCGTCGATGACCAGGATACGTCCGGTGCGGGTCACGCGGTTCCGCCCTTTTGAAGGCCGCGAGGCAGCATGATTCGAAAGACCGTCATCGGCGGATTTCCTTCGCGGGCGAACTGGATGATGCCGCCCATGTCGCGCACCAATTTGTCGACGAGCGCGAGGCCAAGCCCCTGCCCCTCGGGCTTGCCTGAAATGAACGGGTCGAACAGATGCTCGGCGATGTCGGCGGGCGGGCCGGGGCCGTTGTCGATCACGCAAATCTCGATCGGCAGCGGGGTGCGCGGCTTGCCCGGCCCCGGTGAAATTGCCATGCCGTGGCGATATGCCGTCGCCAGCGTAATGCGTCCATCGGCCTGATCGCGCACCGCCTCGCTCGCATTCTTGAGCAGGTTGAGCACGACCTGCAGCGTGGCATCGCGATCGAGCAGCACCGGCGGCAGCGAGGGATCGAAGCGTTCCTCGATCGTGACATGCCGTCCGAACCCGGCCAACGCGACGCGGCGAGCGTGGTCGAGCAAGGGATAGATATTCTCCGGCGCCAGTTTCAGCGGGCGCGTGTCGGTGAAATCCTGCATCCGGTCGATCAGCGCGGCGATGCGGTCGACCTCGGTCGTGATGAGCGTCGTCAGCTCCTCCGCCCCCTTCCCGCCGGACAGCAATTGCGCCGCACCGCGAATGCCCGAAAGCGGGTTCTTGATCTCATGCGCCAGCATCGCCGCAGCGCCGATCGCGGCGCGGGCGGCGGCGGCGCGATCGGCGCTATGGCCCATCCGCCGCGAGGTGGCGGCATGGTGCAGCGTGATCGCCCGCCAGCCGGGATGGTCCGCGATCAACGTCTCGATATAATCCACGCGTATCTTACCGCCGCGGCGCAACGCGATCTCGGTATCGAAGGCGGACAGGCCGTGATTGTCGCGCGGGTTCTGCTCTTCGGGCACCTGCAGAACGGAGGCGAGTGTTTGCCCCACCATCGCGCGTTCGGAGAGGTTGAGCAGCGCCTCGGCTTCAGCATTAGCGTGCGCAACGCGGGTCTGCGGATCGATCACCAACACCGCAACGGGCAGTGCGGCGAAAAGATCGTTGAAATCAGGCGCGCCGCTCCGATCCACCCCGGCCTCGCTCACGCCGCAGCGCGGCTGCACCAGGGGGCGTAGAATTCGGCGAGCATCGCCTGCACGACCTTGTGATCGGCGATCTGATTGACGCGATTGCGGAATTCGGCCGAGCCGTGGAGACCGCGCGTGTACCAGCCGATATGCTTGCGCGCCATGTTGACGCCGGTTTCGATGCCATAATGGCTGAGCATCGCATCGTAATGCTCTGCGATTACGGAATATTGTTCTTCGATCGATGGATCTGCAACGCGGCGGCCATGGGCAAACCACTCCACCACCTGACCAAGCAACCACGGGCGGCCGTATGATCCGCGCCCGATCATTACGCCATCGGCACCCGACAGTTCGAGCGCACGTTCCGCATCCTCGATCGAGCAGATGTCGCCGTTGGCGATGACCGGGATGGACACCGCGTCCTTGACGGTGCGGATGAACGCCCAGTCGGCATTGCCCTTATACATCTGATTACGGGTGCGGCCGTGGACGGTTACGAGCTTGACGCCGAGGTCCTGTGCGATTTGCGCGAGCTGCGGCGCGTTGAGGCTGGAATGGTCCCAGCCCATCCGCATCTTCAACGTGACCGGCACGCTGACCGCATCGACCACGCCCTTGATAATCGCAGCCGCCATATCGAGGTCGCGCATCAGCGCGGAGCCCGCATCGCCATTGGTCACCTTTCGGACCGGGCAGCCCATGTTGATGTCGATGATCGCAGCACCACGATCCTCGCTCAGCTTTGCCGCCTCGCCCATCTCATACGGCGTGCAGCCGACCAGCTGCATCGAGACGGGGTCTTCGATCGGGTGCCACGCCGCCTTTTGCAGCGACTGGCGCGTTTCGCGAATCGCGGCCTGGCTGGCGACCATCTCGGTCACGTTAAGACCCGAGCCATAGCGCCGCACGAGCGTGCGGAAGGGCATGTCGGTGACGCCGGTCATCGGCGCGAGGATCACCGGCGAGGCGATCGTCACCGGGCCGATCTGAAGCGGGGCAAGGGTGCGAGGGGTCACGGGATTAGTCTGCCTGAAAAACAGGCAGCCTATAGGGGAACCGGCCGATCGCGGCAAGGTTGCGGCGGAGACACTCTGGCGGTGCCGCGCGGCTTGGGCTAGGCGCACGCCCATGAACAGGGGAAAGACTGCCGCCATCATCGTTGCCGCTGGCACCGGAACGCGCTCGGGCAGCGCGGTGCCCAAGCAATATGTGCCGATCGGCGGCAAGGCGGTGCTGGCGCACAGCTATGCCGCGCTGACGGCGCATCCGGCGATCGACCGGGTGGTCGTTGTGATTGGTGCCGGGCAGGAAGCGGCGTTGCAGGATGCGGTCGGCGAGGCCGAACATGTGACCGGCGGCGCGACGCGGCGGATGTCGGTGCTCGCGGGATTGGAGGCGCTCGCCGCCCCCACCCGTCGCCCCGGCCCTGTGCCGGGCTCCGCCTTGCCGCAAGACGTGCAAGCGGAGGTCGTGAACCACGGTGGACCCCGGCACCAGGCCGGGGTGACGGAGGGGAGACATATCGAGCGCGTGCTGATTCATGACGCGGCCCGCCCGTTCTTGTCAGCGGACGTCATCGACCGGCTCATCGCAGCACTGGACGATCATGATGGCGCAGTCCCCGCCCTGCCCGTCGCCGACACCCTCGCGCGCGGCGACGCAGCGCTCGGCGAGACCGTCTCGCGCGACAGCCTTTACCGCATTCAGACGCCCCAAGCGTTTCGCTACGAAGCCGCGCTTAAGGCGCACCGCAACTGGTCCGGCGAAGAGCCGACCGACGATGCGCAGATGGTCCGCGCAGGCGGCGGTAGCGTGGCCTTGGTCGAAGGAGATCCGATGCTCGAAAAGATTACCCACCCCGCCGATTTCGCCGCAGCCGACGCGCGTATGACCGCAACGATGCGCGTCCGTACGGCGACCGGCTTCGACGTGCACCGGTTGGAGGCTGGCGAGGAGTTATGGCTCGGCGGCGTCCTGATCCCGCACGACAAGGGCTTGTCGGGGCATAGCGATGCTGACGTGGCGCTCCACGCGATTACCGACGCGCTGCTCGGCACGATCGCGGCGGGCGATATCGGCACGCACTTCCCGCCGAGCGATCCGCAGTGGCGCGGGGCCGATTCGGCCAAGTTCCTGCAGCACGCCGCATCGCTGATCACGGCGCGCGGCGGGATCATCGACTTCATCGACCTCACGATCATCTGCGAAGCGCCAAAGATCGGCCCGCACCGCATCGCCATGCGCGATCGCATCGCCGCGCTCTTGCAGCTTGATCCGGATCAGGTCAGCATCAAGGCGACGACGACCGAGCGGCTCGGCTTCACCGGGCGTGGCGAGGGTATCGCCGCGCAAGCTGCCGCGACGGTGCGCGTGCCGGAGACGCGATGATGGACACGATCCTGCCTGCAGAACTGGTCGAGGCCGCGCGCGGCGTAGTCGCCGCGAATCTCGCTGCCGGACGGCGGGTGTCGCTGGCGGAAAGCTGCACCGGCGGGTTGGTCGCGGCGGCGATCACCGAGATTCCGGGTTCCTCCGAGATGTTCGAATGCGGCTTCGTGACCTATTCCAACGACGCCAAGATGGAGATGCTGCGCGTCAGCGCGGACGTGCTGGAGACGTTCGGCGCGGTGTCGGTCGCAACCGCGTGGAGCATGGCCCAGGGCGCGTTGGAGGCGAGCGGGGCCGACGTGGCTGTCGCCATCACCGGCGTGGCCGGGCCGGGTGGCGGCAGCGAGAAAAAACCAGTCGGGACGGTTGTGTTCGCACGCGCCGAGCGTGGGGCCGACCCGGGCAATGTCGTCGCCGATCGCAAGGATTTCGGCGATCTCGGTCGCGGCGGGGTGCGGCTTCAGGCGGCGCTGTGCGCGCTCGAACTGCTGATGCCGCCCGAACCCGAGGCAGACGACGAGGCACCGTAAAGCACGGCGGCGCGATCCTCGAACGCGCCGATCATCTTGCGCAGGGCCGTGCCGAACACCTGGCCCGCCAGCATTTCGAACACGCGGTTCTTGAAGGCGAAATCGACCGTGAAATCGACCGCGCAACCCGTGGGATCGGGGCGAAAAACCCAATCGTTGCGCAGATATTTGAGCGGCCCGTCGAGATATTCGACATGGATGCGGTTGGGCCTTTCCTTGTCGACCTTCGAGGTGAACGTCTCGCGCAAGCCCTTGAACCCGACGATCATGTCGGCGACCAATTGCGTGTCGCTGTTCGAGCGCACGCGGATTGCCGAGACCCAGGGCAGAAACTCCGGGTAACGACCGACATCTGCGACCAGGTCGAACATCTGCTCGGGCGTGTACGGCAATCGGCGCGTTTCGTTATGCCTTGGCAAGTTTCGCCTCGCGTGCCGCCCGCATCCGGGCAAAGTCGTCGCCCGCGTGGTAGCTCGACCGCGTCAGCGGCGACGCCGCGACGAGCAGGAAGCCCTTTGCGCGGGCAATCGCCGCATACGCGTCGAAGGTCGCGGGCGTGACGAAATCGATCACCTTCGCATGGCGCGGCGTCGGCTGCAGATATTGCCCCATCGTCAGGAAATCGATCTCGGCGGAGCGCATGTCGTCCATCACCTGATGCACTTCGAGCCGTTCCTCGCCCAGCCCGAGCATCACGCCCGACTTGGTAAAGATACGCGGGTCGTGGCGCTTCACGCTCTCCAGCAGGCGCAGCGACGCGTAATAGCGGGCACCGGGCCGGATCGTCGGGTACAGCCGCGGTACGGTTTCGAGGTTGTGGTTGTAAACGTCCGGCCCCGCCTCGACGATCGATTCGATCGCGGCCTGTGCCTTGTTGCGGAAATCGGGGGTCAGGATTTCGATCGTCGTGTTGGGCGTGGTGCGGCGGAGCGCCTGGATCACCTTCACGAATTGCGACGCCCCGCCATCGGGCAGATCGTCACGATCAACCGAGGTGATGACGATATGTTCGAGGCCGAGTTCGGCAGCGGCATCGGCGGTATGCTGCGGCTCCAGTGCATCGACTGCGCGCGGCATCCCGGTCTTCACGTTGCAGAACGCGCAGGCTCGGGTGCAGGTGTCGCCCAGGATCATCACCGTCGCGTGCTTCTTGGTCCAGCACTCGCCGATATTGGGGCACGCCGCCTCTTCGCACACGGTGTTGAGGTTGAGGCGGCGCATCATTGCCTTGGTCTCGGCAAAGGCGGAGCCGCCCGGTGCCTTGACCCGGATCCAGTCTGGCTTGCGCTCTCGGGGCGGACGGGCGAGCGGGGACATCTCGTTCATGACAGCGCAGATAGCGATTGAAGCGCGCGCTTGCCAGCCCCTCCCTCTCGCCCGTAGAGCGCGGGGATGGCTGATTTTACCGAACTGCTCGCTGGCTATGGCCGCTTTCGTGATACCGACTGGACGCGTCAGCGCGCGCGCTGGGCCGAACTGTCCGAAGGGCAGAGCCCGAAGATCATGATCATCGGCTGCTCCGACAGCCGCGTCGATCCGGCGCAGGTGTTCGATACCTCGCCCGGCGAGATTTTCGTCGTGCGCAACGTCGCCAATCTGGTGCCGCCATTCGAGAATGACGGGACGCGGCACGGCGTGTCGGCTGCGCTCGAATTCGCGGTGACGCAGCTCAAGGTGTCCGAAATCGTCGTGATGGGCCATGGCTCGTGCGGCGGCGTGCATGCCGCGCTCACCCATGCCTTCGACGGCAAGGCACCGGGCGAAGGCGGCTTCATCGCGCATTGGGTCGATATTCTGGACGAGGCGCGCGACCGCGTGATCGCCGAACATGGCACCGGGCCGGAAGCCGTGCGTGCGATGGAACTGGAAACGGTGCGCGTCAGCATCGCCAATCTGCGCACCTTCCCCGGCATCGTCGAACGCGAGGCGGCGGGCACGTTGCGCCTGCGCGGCGCGTACTTCGCGATTGCCGACGGCGTGCTGCACCTGATGGACGATAGCGGCGCGTTCGCACCGGCCTGATCCGGTGATTGCCGCATAGCGGGCGATGGCGTAGCGTGACGGCATGAGACCAAACACGCTCCGGCTGCTGCGGCGGTATCACCATTACCTTGGCCTGTTCTTCGCGCCGATGATCCTCTTGTTTGCGATCAGCGGCGCGTTGCAGACCTTCCGCCTGCAGGAAGCGCGGGGCTACGGGGGCACGCCGCCCAATTGGATCGTCTGGCTGGCCAGCGTCCACAAGGATCAAGGTCCGCCGCGCGAAAAGCGTGCGGAAAAGCCCAGGGCGCCGGGCGAGGCGGTGAAGCCGCGCGCAGAGGCGCCCCGAACCGGGCCGAAGCGCCCTTCCCCGCTGCCGCTCAAGATTTTCGTGGTGCTGCTGTCGATCGCACTGGCGGTTTCGACGGTGATGGGCATCGTGATCGCGCTCGCCAACCGATCGATGCGGCGCGTGTCGATCGTGTTGCTGGTGCTGGGGACCGTGGTGCCGGTCGTTTTACTCTGGGTTTAAGAAGGGTATCTGGAGACACCACCCCCCGATCGGGCTGAGCTTGTCTAAGCCTTGCGTGCCTCACAAAGCGCGGTGGCTGCGGCAAGCAGCCCTTCGACAGGCTCAGGGCGAACGGAAGGTGGCTGTTACAGCCCCAAAGCGTCCCGCGCGATCTTATCGACTTCGGGATCGAGTTCTGGCGGCGTCATATCGATATGCGCCTCCAGCCGCTCCGCGATCGCGGTCAGTGCGGCGATCCGAGCGGCCTTCTTGTCATTGCCGTCGATCACTACCCAAGGGGCCCAACGCGTGTCGGTGCGTTTGAACATCTCGTGCATCGCGTCGAGATACTGCTCGCGCTTCGCACGGTTGCGATAATCCTCCGCGCCGGTTTTCCAGCGCTTCCACGGATGTTCTAGCCGCGCTGCCAGACGTTTGTCCTGCTGCTTTTGCGTCACATGGACGAACAGCTTGACGATCGTCGTCCCGGCATCGGCCTGTTGCGCCTCGAATTCGTTGATCTCGTCATAGCCGCGCTTCCACTCGGCTTCCTTGGCATAGCCCTCGACTCGCTCGACCAGCACGCGTCCGTACCAGCTGCGATCGAACACCGCGATATCGCCGTTGGCGGGCAATTTCTGCCAGAAGCGCCAGAGGAAGTGCCGATCCAGTTCGTCCTGCGTCGGGACCTTGATCGGCCACACTTCGAAATTGCGCGGATCCCATTCGGCGCAGAGCCGCTGAATGATGCCGCCCTTCCCCGCCGCGTCCCAGCCTTCGAACAGCACGAGCGCACGCTTCTTGTGCACGATGTGCGCGACCTGGATGTGGGAGAGCCGCTCTTGCAACGCGGCAAGGTCGGCGTCGTAATCGCCGGGGTATTTGTCGCCGGATTCGTAGTCGGAGAGTTGGATGGTCATATTCCCCTCCCGCTTGCGGGAGGGGCTAGGGGAGGGGCTGTAAACGCAATGTCCGGCATAATCCAGACATGCCCTCCCCCAGCCCCTCCCACAAGTGGGAGGGGAGTAAATTCAGCTGACCACCTTGATGTTGAGTTCCTTCAACTGCTTCGGCGTCGCGAAGTTCGGGGCGCCCATCATCAGGTCTTCGGCCTTCTGGGTCATCGGGAAAGTGATGACCTCGCGGATGTTGGGTTCGTCCGCCAGCAGCATGACGATGCGGTCGACGCCCGGCGCGGAGCCACCGTGCGGCGGGGCACCGCATTTGAAGGCGTTGATCATGCCGGCGAAATCGCGATCGACATCGGCCTGGGTGTACCCGGCGATCTCGAACGCCTTGTACATGATCTCGGGCTTGTGGTTGCGGATGGCGCCGCTCGACAGCTCGATACCGTTGCAGACGATGTCGTACTGGTACGCGAGGATATCGAGCGGATCCCTGGTTTCCAGCGCTTCCATCTCGCCCTGCGGCATCGAGAAGGGGTTGTGGCTGAAATCGACCTTCTTCGCGTCCTCGTCATATTCAAACATCGGGAAATCGACGATCCAGCAGAATTCGAAACGCTTTTCGTCGATCAGGCCGAGCTGATCAGCGACCCGCGTGCGCGCGAGGCCTGCGAGCTTGGCGGCCTGTGCTTCCTTGCCGGCCGAGAAGAAGATGCCGTCGTTCGGGCCGATACCGAGCGCGGCGGCGATTGCCTGCATCCCCTCCTGCCCGTGATTGTTGGCGATCGGGCCGCCGAACACGCCGTCCTTCTGCGTCGCATAGCCCAGCCCAGGGAAGCCCTCGCTCTGTGCCCAGCTGTTCATTTCGTCGAAGAATTTGCGGCTCTTCTCGGCAGTGCCGGGGGCCGGGATCGCGCGGACGACGTCGCCGCCCTCGACCATCGACGCGAAACGACCGAAGCCCGAGCCTTTGAACTGCTCCGAAACGTCGGTGATCAGGATCGGGTTGCGCAGATCGGGCTTGTCATTGCCGTATTTCAACATCAATTCGCGGTAGGGAATGCGCTTGAACGGCAGCGCGCTGACGGTGCGGCCCTTGCCCTGCCAGTCGGCGAATTCCTCGAACACACCGTGCAGCACCGGTTCGATCGCGGCAAAAACATCGTCCTGCGTAACGAAGCTCATTTCGAAATCGAGCTGGTAGAATTCGCCGGGCGAGCGGTCTGCGCGCGCGTCTTCGTCGCGGAAGCACGGTGCGATCTGAAAATATCGATCGAAGCCCGCGACCATCAGCAACTGCTTGAACATCTGCGGCGCCTGCGGAAGCGCGTAGAATTTGCCGGGATGAACGCGGCTCGGCACCAGATAGTCGCGCGCGCCCTCGGGCGAGGATGCGGTCAGGATCGGCGTCTGGAATTCGGTAAAGCCCTGCCCGATCATGCGCCGACGCAGCGACGAGATGACGTTCGAACGCAGCAGCACATTGGCGTGCAGCCGCTCGCGCCGCAAATCGAGGAAGCGATAGCGCAGGCGGATATCCTCTGGATACTCCTGCTCCCCGAACACCGGCATGGGCAGTTCGTTGGCGGCGGATTGCACCACCACGTCGCGCGCGCGGATTTCGATTTCGCCCGAGGGCAGGTTCGCGTTCACCGTCTCGGGTGAGCGCGCTACGACGTCACCGGTGATCGTGACGACCAATTCGGCGCGCAGTTTATCGAGCACCGCGTGCGTCGGGCTGTCGCTGTCGGTGACGATCTGGGTGATGCCGTAATGGTCGCGCAAATCGACGAACAGCAGATTGCCGTGGTCGCGCTTGCGGTGGATCCAGCCGCTGAGCTTGACCGAGGTGCCGACATCCGCGGCGCGGAGCTGGGCGCAAGTATGGGTGCGATAGGCGTGCATCATGCTTCTTCTCTTGGCGTCACTCCAGCGTAGGCTGGGGTCTTCCGGGGCGGGCGACGCGCTTACCCCAACAAGGTCCCAGCCTTCGCTGGGACGACGGTGAATTGGAGTGGTCGCGCTGCCCTTCCTCATCCGCCTTTGTCAAGGCGCGTGACCCTCGCTATGGGGTCGAGATGCATATCCACCCCCTCATCACCGACAGCGCCACGCTAGCGAATCTGTGTACGCGACTGTCGCAGGCCGATTTCGTCTGCGTCGATACCGAATTCATGCGCGAGAATACGTTCTGGCCGGAACTCTGCCTGATCCAGATTGCGGACGAGAATGAAGCCGCGGCGATCGATCCGCTCGCACCGGGGCTCGACATGAGCCCGCTGCTGCAATTGCTGGTCAACAATGAGGATGTGCTGAAGGTCTTCCACGCCGGCGGGCAGGACCTGGAAATCGTGTACAACCTCACCGGCACGACCCCGCACCCGCTGTTCGACACGCAGATCGCGGCGATGGCGCTGGGGCAAGGCGAGCAGGTCGGCTATTCCAATTTGGTCGATGCCTATCTCGGCTTCACGATCGACAAGGGCGCGCGCTTCACCGATTGGTCCAGGCGTCCGCTCGACGCGCGGCAGATCGAATATGCGATCGGCGACGTGACGCATCTCGCCAAGATTTTCCCGCGGATGCTGGACAAATTGCGCCGCACCGGGCGCGGTGCGTGGCTCGATCAGGAAATGGAGCGGCTCGGCGATCCCAAGAACTACGCCAACGACCCCGAGGAAGCCTGGCGGCGGATCAAGGTACCGAGTCGCAAGCCGGAAGTGCTTGGCCGCCTGAAGGCGCTCGCCCGCTGGCGTGAGATCGAGGCACGCGGCAAGGATCTCCCGCGCGGGCGGATCGTCAAGGATGAGACGATCGCCGATCTGGCGGGCCATGCGCCGAAGCGGCAGGCCGATCTCGCGAAGGTCCGCGGGCTTTCGGCGACCTGGGCGCAGAACGATATCGGTGCACGACTGATGCAGGCGCTCGAATCCGCCACGCCGATGACGGCGGAGGAAATGCCGTCGCGCGATGATCGCAAACCCGGCATGGGCAAGGACGGCGCGCTGGTCGCCGATTTGCTCAAGTTACTGCTCAAGATTCGATCGAAGGAAATCGACGTTGCCGCGCGCCTGCTGGCGCGGGGTGACGATATCGACGCGCTCGCCGCCGGTCAGCGCGCCGGGCTGTCAATTCTGGAAGGGTGGCGCTTCGAACAATTCGGCCGCGATGCGCTCGATCTGGTCGAGGGGCGGCTCGCCTTCGCCGTAGTGAATGGCAAGCTCAAGATGACGCGGACCGAGGATGTGACCTGACGCCTAGGCGTCGCTACGGGTGAGTTCCACGATCTCAAAGACATGGGTCTTCCACCCGCGCATGGCGGCGGCCTCCGCCGTTGCCGCACGTTTCCGCTTCGCTTCGGCGAGCGATTTGGTGTGGCCCCAGAAGACCTCGGCCTTGCCATTTTCAAGCGTCGCGACGATCCGCCAGTAATGCGTGAACGCCGTCGCGGTCGGCCCGATTGTCTTGACATAGCCGTCGGGCAGAGTGGCGGTGAGATAGACTTTGCGCGCCATCCTAGCCGGTGATCGCAGCCTTGCGCCCCAAAGCATTGGCAAGTGCCAGGTGCCGGCGCTCGACTGTCTCGCTGTAGAGCGCGCGGTCTCCCTCGGTTACGCATAACGACAGCAAGGTACCGTCATCGCCAATCGACGTGCGTTGCAACGGCCCGGCCAAGCCGCCGCTCATCCGCTGGCCCAGCCGCATCGCCAGGCCCCACTGCACTGCGCGCTTCAAGTCGGCAGCGCTGGCAAGCACGCCGATCGGCTCGGGCGTCTCGGTTCCGCCGCCGAGGCTGGTGTAGAGCGCCTGCGCGACCAGCGCCCGCCCCCGCGCATCGATCGCCACCCAATTGCCGTGTAGCGCGACCTCGACCCCGCGTTCGGCGCGGAATTCCGGGTTGGCGCGCCAGCCGACATCGGCAAGCAGGCAAGACGCCAATCGCAGCCGAGCCATGTCGCTATCGTCGCGCTTGAACAGCGGGGCGACCCAGCGATCGAGCAAATCGCCATGTTCGGGGAAGCGGCCATGACGGCGGCCTTCATCGCGCACCGCGACGATCAGCGGATCCTGTACGCGCACCGCGGGGTCGAGCGCGCCGTACAACAACCCCTCGCGCAGTCCGAAGGCGGAGACGATCGTCGTCTCGCTACCGAGATGCTTGAGCAGCACCGTCAGCAGCGCGGTGGCATCCCCCAGATTGGCCGATCGCGCCGCCGAAAGGCCCGGAATTGCGCGCAGCCACCCCTTATTAACATGGCTGATCGTGCGCCCCATCCGCGAGATCGCGTCGGCCGACATCGTGTATTGGTGGATCACCGGCAGCGGATATTGGGTCAGGTGCATGTCGAGCCGCGCCAGCGTGCGCCACGATCCGCCGACAAGATACAGCGGCAGGCCCTTCCCCTTTCCGAGCCACCCCGCCTCCTGCAGCGTCTTGCTGACAAAGCGTTGCAATGCTCCCTGCCCCTTCGCCCGCAACGCCGCGATGCGCAGTACGCCCAGGGGAAAGGACACGCGCTCATGCACTTCGCCAGCGCGCACGCGGATCAGTTCGAGACTGCCGCCGCCCAGATCGCCGACGATGCCATCGGCCTGCGGGATGGCGGAGAGCACGCCATGCCCGGCGGCGGTTGCCTCCTGCTCGCCCGACAGCAATTCGACCTCAAGCGAGAGCTGGCGCGCGTGATCGAGCAGCACCTTGCCATTGGCGGCGTCGCGCACGGCGGCGGTAGCGACGGTGCGCAGCCGGGTCACCTCCATCTCGCGCGCGACCGCAGCAAAGCGCGCGAGCGCATCGAACGCGACCGCGAGCGCCGGTTCTGCGATCTTGCCCGTCTCGGCGAGCCCACGCCCCAGGCCGGCCATCACCTTCTCATTGAACAGGATCGCGGGCAGCCGTTCCGGCCCCTGATAGACGACCAGACGAATCGAGTTCGAGCCGATATCGATGATGCCGGTACGCGGCTCCCCGAGCGTGTCCTGTCGGGGCTTACGGAACAAGAGCGTCGCCATCAGCCAGTCAACGCCAGTTGCGCAGCGAAAGTTTCGGCACCGACCCGCTCGCCGCGAGCGATGCACCGCGGCCCGACAGCGACGGGTTGGTCATGAAATAACGATGCAGGTTGAACGGCCGGTCGCCGGGTTCGACGCGGACGTACGACCCATCGGCCTGCAAATCCCAGCTTTGTTCATTGTCGATCAGATTGGCGACCATAACCTGATCGAGGATCTGCTGATGCACGGTCTTGTTCTCGATCGGCAGCATATATTCGATTCGCCGGTCGAAATTGCGCTGCATCCAGTCGGCCGAGGAGATGAACACCTTTGCCTTGTCGTTGGGCAGCGCCTTGCCATTGCCGAAGCACCAGATCCGGCTGTGCTCCAGGAAGCGCCCGATCACCGATTTCACCCGGATATTGTCGGAAAGACCCGGCACGCCGGGTTTCAGGCAGCAGATACCGCGCACGATCAGATCGATCTGCACCCCGGCGGCGCTTGCTTCGTACAGCTTGTCGATGACGGCAGGGTCGACCACCGAATTCATCTTGGCCCAGATCGACCCAGGCTTGCCCGCGTGCGCGTTGGCGATCTCGTCATCGATCAGCCGCATCAGGCGCGGGCGCAGATCGCGCGGGGACAGGCTGATCAGCGCCATATTCTCCGGCTCGACATAGCCGGTGATGTAATTGAACATCTGCGCCGCATCGCGCCCCAGCCGCGGATCGGCGGTGAAGAAGCTGAGGTCGGTATACACCTTGGCGGTGATCGGGTGGTAATTGCCCGTGCCGAAATGGCAGTAGGTGCGGTACTGCCCGGCCTCGCGCCGCACGACCATCGAGACCTTGGCGTGAGTCTTCCAATCGATAAAACCGTAGACCACCTGAACGCCCGCGCGTTCGAGCGACGCGGCCCAGAGGAGGTTCTGCTCCTCGTCGAAACGCGCCTTCAGTTCGACCACGGCGGTGACCGACTTGCCCGCTTCGGCGGCGGCGATCAGCGCGTTTATGACGGCGGGCTGCTTGCCCGCGCGGTACAGCGTCTGCTTGATCGCGACGACATCGGGGTCGGCCGCCGCTTGCCTGAGGAAGGCGAGCACCACGTCGAACGTCTCGTACGGGTGGTGGACGACGATGTCCTTCGCGCTGATCGCCGCGAAGCAGTCCCCACCGAATTCGCGCACGCGCTCGGGGAAACGTGGTGAGAAGGGGGTGAATTTCAGATCGGGGCGGTCTTCATCGACGATCGCCTCCAGATCGCCGACGCCGAGAAAGGCGCCGCTTTCGGTGACGAAGCAGTCCGCCCCGCCCAATTCGTCGCGCAGCACCGCGCCAAGTCGCTGCGGCATCCCGCTTTCGAGTTCGAGCCGGATCACGCGGCCGCGGCGGCGGCGCTTGATCGCATTGGCGAAGTAGCGGACGAGATCCTCGGCTTCTTCCTCGATCTCGATATCGCTGTCGCGCAGCACGCGGAACTCAGCGGCACCGACGACGCGGTAACCCGGAAAAACGAGCGACGCGAAACGCTTCACCAGCGATTCGACCGCGACGTAGCGCGCCTTCTCCCCCGGCAGGCGCACGAAACGCGGCATTTGCGCGGGCAGCATGACGAGTTCGCGGATCGGCTGATCGTCCGACTTGCGCACCAGATCGAACATCACCGCGAGGCCCTTATTGGGCATGAACGGAAACGGGTGCGCGGGATCGAGCGCTTGCGGCGTCAGAATCGGGAAAATCTGTTCCCGGAACTGGGTCTCGAGCCAGTGCAGATCCTCCGGAGATAATGCCTCGTCGATCGTGCGTGAGCTGAGGACCGCGATGCCCGTCTCGGCGAGTTGGCGGCGGAGATCGCGCCACACGTCGCGCTGGCTCGTCACGAGGGCGTCTGCCTCCGCCACGATTGCTGCGAGTTGCTGGCCCGAGGTCAGCCCGTCACTCGACAGGCGGGCAATGTCCTGAAGCTGCTGGCCCTTCAGCCCGGCGACGCGGACCATGAAGAATTCATCGAGGTTCGACCCCGAAATCGACAGAAAGCGCACGCGCTCCAGCAGCGGATGCGCCGGGTTGCAGGCTTCCTCCAACACGCGTCGATTGAACGCGAGCCAGGACAGCTCGCGATTGAAATAGCGCTCGCTCCCCTCGCCGCGCGCAAACGGATCGTCGTCATGGTCCATACTTACGATATGGGCGGGGCGGGTCATGGGGTTTCCGTCGATTCGGGGTCACGTCCGGGGATCAGTCCCGCGTCTTCCAATGTGACGCGCGCGAGCGGTATCGACAAGCGTTTGTGCCGCGCCAGCACGGCCTGATCGAGCAGATCGACCGCGCGCAGCAAGGCGATATGCGTGCGTTCCACCCGCACGACGAGCCACTGGATCACATCGGCGCGCGCATCGATTCCGCGCCGCAGGAACTGCCGTTCGAACAGGCTGCGCATCAACGCTTCATCGGGATCGCCGATCCGCACCGTCGGGCTGGCGGTGAGGCGCGAGCGCAGATCGGGCAGCTTGATGACCCATTCCGGCGGCGGCGCATCGGCGACGATCACCACCGGGCGACGCTCCTCCTGCGCGCGGTTCCAGGCGTGAAAGATCGTCGTCTCGTTCTGCCGCTCGGCATCGTCGATCAGGCCACCCCCGGTCTTCGCCGCGAAGATCCGCGCGAGCAGGCTGCGCCCGGATTTACGCGGACCGGTAACGACGACGGCCATCACCGGCCAGGTGCTCCAGCGTTCGAGCTGCTGCACGGCACGCTCGTTCGACGGACCGATCAGAAATTCGTCGTCGCGCGGATCGGCTGGCCAATCGAACGGGAGCGCCATTTGCGATGGCTGGACCATGTCAGCCGGTCGAAGTGTCGGTGGGCGGTGTGGCCGGTCCACCTTGGCTTGGTGCGGCGGGACGGCGGATGCGCAGGGTCGATCCGCTTGCCGCCACGCTCCAGCCACGCGCTTCGAGCGCGGCCCGCAACACCGCGACATCGCCATCGAACGACACGCGAATTACCGATACGCCGCCGATCGCGAGACTGGTGGTGATCGCCGAGCGCACGCCGGGCACCGCCTGCAGGGCATTTTCACTGGAGGTGACCGACGAAGAGGTTGGCGTATCGATTTGCACCGTCACGACCGAACTGGCGGCACCCGTGGGGGGTGTCGCGCCTTCAATTCCGAGATCGATCGGGACCACCCCGGTCGGCGTGTCGGTCGGCGTCGGCGTCGCGACCGGGGCGACGAAAGCGAGGCCCGGATCGCCGGTCAGCATTCCGGAGCGCAACGCCACCTGATAGGCATCGTCGAGCCGCTTGACCCCGGCATCGAGCAGCACGGGCAGCGCATCGCCCCGATCGACGCGAAGCGAAAACTGCGTCAGCAGCCGGTTGTCGGGGCCGTGGCGTGCCTCGAACAAGCCAATGATCGGCCCGCCCGGCCATTCGCGGCGCAGCGTAACCTTGGGTACGAGAATGTCATTGGCGCCATATTGATCAAGCACGACGCGCCACCAGCCGCGGCCAGGCCGCCCGGTCTGCCCGAAATTGAGCAACATTCCGTCCGCGCCCGTGCCGCTCGGCCGGACATAGTCGATCGCGCTGTTGACGGTGCGGTAGCGTGTCCAGGCGTCCGCCCAGGCGGTCTTGCGCTCGAAGCCGCTTGCGGCACCGCCGCTGACCTCGATCGGGATCGTCAGCATCGGGGCAGAACGCGCCGCGCCGATCGGCACGCCGAGGATCGCCCCCGCGCGCGCGCGACTGAACAAGACACCGAGCCTCGCGATATAGCGGTTCGGACCGATCTGCTCGTTTTCGACCACGATGCCGGACACCACGCCGTCGAGCGCGCCATCGGACAGCGTCGGCCCGGTCACCCCCATTCGCTGCGCCAGCATCGCCCAGCCCTTGCGCTGCGCGATGCGCCAGCCCGCTAGCCGCGCCGCTTCGGCCGATTTGCCGGTCACATCGACCTCGACCCCGCCAATCTCGAAACTCCCCGAACTGTCCGCCGGAGCGAGGCCCTGATCGGGATCGTCGACTTGCGCGATCACCAGCCCCCCGGTTGCAGCAAGCGCAAGTGCGGCGGCGAACTCGATCGGGCGGGAAAAGCGACGGAATGGCATTGTGGCGCCCTTTTGGCGAAGGAGGCGTGGAAATCCAAGCAGGATATGGCTAGGCACGCACGATGAGCGACACGACACCCGCAAATACGCCCTACACCTATGCCCAAGCGGGCGTCTCGATTGCCGCCGGCAACGCGCTGGTGCGCGCGATTGGACCGCTGGCGAAATCGACGCGGCGTTCGGGCGCGGATGCCGAATTGGCGGGTTTGGCGGGTTTTTCGACCTGAAGGCGGCGGGCTTCGTCGATCCCTTGCTGGTCGCCGCGAATGACGGCGTCGGCACCAAGCTGAAACTCGCGATCGAGCATGACCGGCATGACGGGGTCGGCATCGATCTGGTCGCGATGTGCGCCAACGACCTGATCGTACAGGGTGCAGAACCGCTCTTCTTCCTCGACTATTATGCGACGGCGAAGATCGATCCGGGCGTTGCCGAGCGCGTGATCGCCTCGATCGCCGAAGGCTGCCGTCAGGCCGGTTGCGCGCTGATAGGCGGCGAGACGGCGGAGATGCCGGGCATGTACGCGGCGGACGATTACGATCTGGCGGGTTTCTGCGTCGGCGCGGTCGAGCGTGACCGGGTGCTGACCGGGCAAGCGATTGCGCCGGGCGATGTCGTGCTTGGGTTGGCATCGTCTGGGGTGCATTCGAACGGCTTCTCGCTGGTCCGGCGTCTTGCCGCGGACAAGGGATGGAAGCTCGATCGCCCCGCGCTGTTCGATGCCGACGTCTTGCTAATCGAGGCGCTGATGGCGCCGACGCGGATATACGTGAAATCACTGCTGCCGCTGCTCGCCGACGGCGCGATCAAGGGGCTTGCGCATATCACCGGTGGCGGCTTGCTGGAGAATATCCCGCGCGTCTTGCCGGAGGGTACGCACGCGAAGGTCGATGCCAATTCCTGGCCACAGCCGCGGCTGATGGCGTTCTTGCAGGCGCAGGGCAATATCGAGCCCGAGGAAATGGCGCGGACGTTCAATTGCGGGATCGGCATGGTCGCGGTTGTGACGGCGGATCGGGCCGAGGCGGTTGCTGCGGCGCTCGAGGCGGCGGGCGAGACGGTGTTTACAATCGGCCGGATCGACGCGGGCGAGCGCGGCTGCACGGTGTCCGGGTCGGACGAGATCTGGGGCGGGCGCGGTGCGTGGTCGGCGACGCATGTTCATGGGTAGGTCTCCCGCCGAGCGCTTCGCTGGGGCGGTGGGTGGGTGATGGCCGCACCCGTCACCAAGGTCGGCATCCTTATCTCCGGCCGCGGCTCGAACATGATGGCGCTTGTAGAGCAGGCGCGCGGCTATGAAGTGGCTTTGATCGCGTCCGACAAGCCCGACGCCGCCGGGATCGCGTGGGCGCAACAACACGGCCTCGCCACCTTCACGCAGTCACCCAAGGGCATCCCCAAAGCCGAGTATGAAGCGGCGATCGACGCTGCACTTCGTGATGCCAGCGTCGAAATCATCGCCCTCGCCGGTTATATGCGATTGCTCTCCGACGATTTCGTTGCGCGCTGGCGCGGCAAGATCATCAACATTCACCCATCGCTGCTGCCCAAGTATAAGGGGCTCGACACCCACGCTCGCGCGATGGAAGCTGGCGAGGCGGTCGCGGGCTGCTCGGTCCATGTCGTGACCGAGGAACTCGACGGCGGCGAAGTGCTCGGCCAGGCCGAGGTGCCGATCCTCCCTGGCGACACGCCCGATACGCTGGCCGCGCGCGTGCTCGAGGCGGAGCACCGACTTTATCCCCGCATTCTGGCGGAGTTTTGCGCACGATGAGCCCCGATCCGGAAGCCGTCCTCGCCAAGGTCCGCGCACTTGCGCTGGCGTTGCCCGAAACCGCTGAGCGCCTGTCGCACAGCGCGCCCGGCTTCCACATCGAGAAGGGCAAGTTTTTCGCCTATTTCTGGCATGACCTCCACGGCGACGGTGAAACAGCGGTGGTCGTCAAGACGACCGGTCGCGACGAGCAGGCGATGCTGATCGAGATGGACCCCGATCGCTATTACACCCCGCCCTATCTCGGCACGTCGGGCTGGGTCGCGATGCGGCTCGACCGGGAGGATTTGGATTGGGATCGGGTCGGCGATCGGATCGCGATCAGCTGGGAATTGGTCGCGCCGCGGCGCTTGCTGGAGGCTGGCGGTCGATGAGCGACGAACCCGAAGCGCCGGTCGAGCCCGTCGCGGCCCCTGCCCACGAACCCAAGAAATCCGACCCCGCGCTGCAAGTCGCCGCCACCGAGGCGGTCGCCAAGGCCGAGGCCGCCGCCACGCGCCGCCGCTGGATCAACCTTGGCGAGTTCGTCGCGGTCGCGGGGCTGATCATCGCCTTGCTCGGTCTCTATCTCAACTGGAGCGACCGCCGCGAGGAAACGGCTGAAAAGCAGGTTGCCGCCGCCAAGGCCGAGCGCGAGAGCGCGCGGTTCGAACTGCGCGCAGTGCCAAGCGCGAAAGGGACCGCCCTCACCCTGCAGCATGACGAACGGCACCCGATCCGCGATGCGACGGTCAGCTTCCCGACAGCGCTGGGCGTGGGCAGCAAAGATACGGTCGCCGATCAGATCGACCGTGGCTGGTTCGAGCGCGCACTGCTTAAAGCGACCGATGGCGGGCCGGACGCGCGCAGCGGGCGGCTCCCGGTGCTGATCGTGCTGACCTATTGGGATGGCGACACGCCGCGCACCACGCGTGGGATTTACGACATTGGGTGGCGGACCGAGGGCGGTTTTCCCTTCGGGCGAACTCTGAAGCTCGAAAGCTTGCGGCTTCACGAGCTAGGCGGCGACCAGAGACGGCTTGATGCAGTGTGGGCGGCGGAGCGGCCGAAAGGCTAAACGCTGCGGGCGTAGACGAAATCGTCGTGAATCACGCTGCCGACCTTGAACTGCCTGGTTCCAATCCGTTCGAAACCTTGGCGTTCATAAAAGCGATGCGCGCGGTGATTTTCGCCCCACACGCCGAGCAGCACGCGGCTTTTGCCCAGCCGCGCGGCGTCCGCGAGGGCCTGCGCCATCAGGGCGGGGCCCGCCCCGGTGCCGTGCAAACGCCCCATCGCGTAGATGCGGCGAAGCTCGATATCGCCCTCCCGCACCTCGACCGGCAGATCGACGGAGGTCAGAAGGGTGTAACCAAGCGGCGCATAGCCGGGTAGGGCCTCAGCCAGCGTAACGGCGCTCAGCGGATCGCTCGCCCAGGCGGCGAATTTCTCGCGCGTGTTGTTAGCCAGGCAATGCGCCACCATGTCGGCGCCATCGAGCGCGCCGGCGTAGGTTTCCAGAAACGTGGCGGATGCAACGAGCGCGAGGGCATCGGCATCCGCCGCCCCCGCGCTGCGCAGCCGCCAGGCCGGATCAGCCAACGATTTCTTCGGGCTTGAAGAAATATGCTATTTCGATCGCGGCATTCTCGTCGCTGTCCGAACCGTGGACGGTGTTCGCCTCGATCAATTCGGCCAGTTCCTTGCGGATCGTGCCGGGCTCGGCGTTCGCCGGGTTGGTCGCGCCCATGATGTCGCGGTTGCGCTGCATCGCGTTCTCGCCTTCGAGAACCTGCACGACGACCGGGCCGGAGATCATGAATTCGACCAGCTCACCGAAGAACGGGCGTTCCTTGTGCACCGCGTAGAAGCCCTCGGCCTGCTCGCGCGTCATGTGGATGCGCTTCGAGGCGACGACGCGCAGGCCGGCTTCCTCGAGCATCTTGGTGACGGCACCCGTCAGGTTGCGACGCGTCGCGTCAGGCTTGATGATCGAAAACGTACGGTTCGCGGCCATGACCGTGAAGCTCCTGTGTAAACATTGGGGGAAGTCGCGGCTCCCTAATCGGCGGGCCGCGCCGATGCAAGCCTTGGGATCTGTACTCAGGCCGCCTGTTCCCAGCGACCGGCGTCGTTCTGTTTCCAGTAACGCCGCTCGACGCCGTCGCGATCGGCCAGCGCTTTCCACGCCACGCGCGCTTCAGCGATGCGCTCGCCGTCGAAAAAGTGGAAGGCGCGATCGAAGGTCAGCGCCTCATCGCGCCAGATGCCATCAGCAAGCGCGATGTTGCGCGCGGCATTGGTCGGCTTCGGGTGCTCCGCGATCAGAATCGGCTGGGCGGCATCCCCCTCCCCTTCGGCGACGGCGTGGGGGAGGAAACTCTCCGGCGTGTAGGTCCACAGCAACCGGTCGATAGCGCTGCGCTGCGCCTCGGCTTCCGACACGACCAGCAAGCGCCCGCCGCCTTCTACCACCCGCTCGGCAATGCGCGGGAGCACGCGGTCGAGCGGTTGCAGTGTAAGGTGGTAGAAATCGACTTGCACTTCGCCCCCGCTCCTTATCGCCGCACGGAACCCGTCACCCCGGCCTTCGCTGGGGTGACGGATGTTCGCGTTACCCCTCGAAATGATCCGCTACGAAGCGGTCGAGCAAACGCACACCGAAGCCGGTCGCGCCCTTGTCGAACGTGGCACCGGGCTTGTCGGCCCACACCATGCCAGCGATATCGAGATGCGCCCACTTCACGCCGGTATCGACGAAACGCTGGATGAACTGCGCCGCAGTGATCGAACCGCCGCCGCGCGGGCCGACGTTCTTCATATCGGCGATCGGGCTATCGATCAGCTTGTTATACGCGTCCGACAGCGGGAAGCGCCACAGCGGATCCCCCACCGCCTTGCCCGCCGCGATCAACTGATCGGCAAGGGCGTCGTCGTTCGAGAAGCAGCCGGCATGTTCATTGCCCAGGCTGATGATGATCGCACCGGTCAGCGTGGCCAGATCGACGATCGTTTTGGGACGATGCGTCCGCTGTACCCAGGTGATCGCGTCGCACAGCACCAGCCGCCCCTCGGCATCGGTGTTGAGCACTTCGATCGTCTGGCCCGACATCGAGGTCAGGATGTCGCCGGGGCGGATCGCGTCACCATCGGGCATGTTCTCGACCAGCCCGCACACGCCGATGACATTGGCCTTGGCCTTGCGCCCGGCGAGCGCCTTCATCGCGCCAACCACGGCGCCCGCGCCGCCCATGTCCCACTTCATGTCTTCCATGCCGGGGCCAGGCTTCAGTGAGATGCCGCCGGTGTCAAAGGTGACGCCCTTGCCGACCAGCGCCAGGTCGGGATCGCCAGCCCCTGCCCCGCTCCACTTCAGCGCGAGCAGCCGCGCCTCCTTGGCCGAGCCCTGCGCCACGCCGAGCAACGCGCCCATGCCGAGTTCACGCATCTCGGCATCACCGAGCACGGTGACTTCGAGGCCGAGTCCCTCAACCTCCGCCAGCACCTTGGCGACGAAGGTTTCAGGATAGATGACGTTTGGCGGCTCGGCCACGAGCGTGCGGGTGAGCTCGATCCCCTCGGTCAGCGCCTTTTGCTTGCTCCACGCCGCGTCGGTGCCATCGGCCGTGCCATGCAGGACGACGGTCTTGAGCGTGGGCTTGGCCTTTTCCGAAAGCTTCGTGCGGTAGATATCGTGACGCCAGCCACGCTGTGCGGCGGCGGCAGCGAAACGCGCGGCGGCCTTCGGCGTCGCGTCGGCATGCGCGAAATCGACGCTTGCGCTTTCGACCCCCGACGTCAGCAGTCTTGCGGTGAGCGCTCCACCGGCGCGTTCGAAATCGCTCTCGCTGGCGGCACCGACACCGATCAGCAGCACCCGGCGCACGCCTGCAGCTTCGCCGACAAATGTTTCGACGACGCTCGCCGTCTCGCCTTCGAACCGGCTGGCACGGGCGGCCGCCTTGACGAGCTCGAGAGCAGCAGCATCGATCAGCCCGGTGTCGAGCCGGGCCAGCCCATCCTTTTCAACAAGAAGGGCAATGGCTGCGCTCGGTGCGGGCGCGCCGCTGGTAAGATCGATCTGCATGAAGAAGCCTCGGTTACGACGGAAGAGGGATGAGTCGTAGCTATGTAGGACGGCGAGACCGTGCCTGCAAAGTGCAGCGCGTGCAAAGACCGCCGACGCATTTTGACGCAGCACGATTGCAGCAACACCACGGCGATGCGATAGGGCGGCTTAGATCAGCGGCATCGGGCAGTGTTCCGGGCCTTTTTGTGCCAGGGTATTGTTCCGACGTGATGCGTGCTTTCCTCCTTGCTACCGCCGTGTCGCCGCTGGTGCTGCTTGCTGCCCAGGCTTCGGCGCAGGATCTGCAGACGCGCACGACGCCGCCCCCGCCGCCGTCCGCCACGCCGAGCGCTGGCGACGATCAGGTGCAGTTTACGGCCAATGCCCTGCAATACGATATCGACGACGAAGTGGTAACGGCGACCGGCGACGTCCGCATGTACCGCAGCGGTGATCGGCTGCGCGCGGATAAGGTCGTGTGGAACCGCAAGACCGGCAAGGTAATCGCGACCGGCAATATCGCCGTCGTCAATCCGGGCGGCGACACGGCCTATGGCAATTCGATCGAGTTGAGCGATGCCCTGAAGGACGGCGTGGTCGATAACATGCTGTTGGTTCTTGAACGCGGCGGTCGGCTTGCGGCACGCAAGGGCACGCGCTCGCTCGATGAGACGGTCATCCTGGAGGATGCCGCCTACACGCCGTGCGCGGTGACCGGATCGGACGGATGCCCGAAGGAGCCGTCGTGGAAGATCACGGCGGTGCGCGTGATCTATCGCCCCGAACGCGGCCGAATCTGACTATAAAGGCGCGCGGATCAATCTGTTCGGATTGCCCACGCTGCCGCTCCCGGCGCTGTCCAATCCAGTCGGCGGGGACAATAATAGCGGCCTGCTTAGCCCCGACTTTCGCTACGGTCGCGTCAACGGGTTCGAATTCGCCCAGCCTTACCATTTCGCGCTGGCGCCCAATCGCGGGCTGACCATTACGCCGCGTTTCTATAGTGCGGTCCTGCCGATGTTGCAGGCCGACTATAGCGCGCTCAACACCCTCGGGTCCTACAAGATCGCCGGTTACGCCACGGCCAGCCCACGGAGCGCTGACCTGCTGACACCTACCCCGCCGGGCACGCCCAATTTCTTCCGCGGCTATCTGGACGGCGTTGGCCAATTCCAGCTCAGCCCGAATTGGAGCGCGACGGCATCGGTACGCCTGGTCACCGATCGCACGTTCCTTCGCCGGTACGACATTTCGACCGACGACCGGCTGCGCACCACCGCCAGTCTCGAACGGATCGATCGCGACAGCTATTTCGCGATCACCGGCTGGTATGTGCAGACGTTGCGCGTTGGCGACCGTCAGGGCTTGCAGCCGATCGCACTGCCCGAGATCGATTTCCGCAAGCGCCTGAAAGACCCGTGGCTCGGCGGGACGTTCGAGTTCCAGGCCAACAGCCTTGCCATCGCGCGGCCGGCCGGCCAAGATACGCAGCGGGCCTTTGCGAGCGCGAAATGGGATGTGCGCAAGCTGACGCCGTGGGGCCAGGAGATTACCTTCACCGCCTTTGCGCGCGGCGATGTCTACAACGCCAACGATACGCTGGCCACGACGGTCGCGAGCTATCGCGGTAATGAGGGGATCAGCGCGCGGGCGATCGGTGCGCTGGCGGTCGATGTGAAATGGCCCCTGATCGGATCCTTTCTGGGCGGCACGCAGCGCCTGACCCCGCGCTTCCAGATCGTCGCCTCGCCGCAGACGACCAATCTTGCCGTTCCGAATGAGGATGCACGCGCGGTCGACCTCGAGGATTCGAACCTGTTCGCGCTGAACCGCTTCCCCGGGTACGATCGGTTCGAGGATTCGACGCGTTTCACCTATGGACTGGATTGGGCGGTCGATTTGCCGGGCTTGTCCTTCACCACGAACGTCGGGCAAAGCTATCGCCTGAACACCCGTGCGACCTTGTTCCCCGACGGAACCGGCCTGTCGCGGCGGATGTCGGACATCGTCGGTCGTTCCGAGCTTCGTTACCACGATTTCGTGTCGGTGGTGCACCGCTATCGGCTCGACAAGGACAGCCTCGTGCTGCGCCGTAACGAGCTGGACGCCACGATCGGGTCACGCCAGACCTATGTCGTGGTCGGGTATCTCCGGCTTAACCGCAAGATCGATCCCACCTTGGAAGATCTCCAGGATCGGGAAGAAGTGCGCGTGGGCGCGCGTGTGCAATTTGCAAAATTCTGGTCGCTGTTCGGATCGACCGTGATCGATCTTACCGATCGCGCGGAAGATCCGCTGGGGCTTGCCGACGGTTTCGACCCTGTGCGGCATCGCCTTGGCGTGCAATATGAGGATGATTGTCTGCGGCTTGGGGTCACCTGGCGCCGCGATTATCAGGACACCGGCGACGCGCGCAGCGGCAATAGCTATCTGTTGACGCTGGCATTCAAAAATCTTGGCCGCTAAGCACTGGTTCAGGCGGAATGCCGCACTGGGCCCGAATGGCTACGGTGGTGGCTGGCGGAATGGGACTCAAATTACGTGAAGACTAAATTTGCAAAGGCGGCCCGCATCGGCCGTACGCTTGGCCTGAGTGTCGCGGCTGCTGCCCTGATGTCGATGACGGGCACCTCGATCGCGCAGAGCGTGCCCGACACTGCGGCTCCCAAGGGCAGTCTTGATCTCCCCGACAACCCGCAGGTGTTCGGCAAGGTCGATCCGAACGTGCGCAAGCCGACCGCGCTCGTAAACGGTGCCGTCATTACCGGAACGGACGTCGACCAGCGCGCCGCACTGCTGATCGCGGCGCGCGAATTGAAGCTCAATCCGGCCGAATTGGCGCAATATAAGCTGCTCATCACGCGCCAGCTGATCGACGAAACGCTGGAGATCCAGCAAGCGAAGACGGCTGAGGTGAAGATCCCGGCCGAGGAAATCAACAAGACCTACAATTCGATCGTCGCCCGCAATTTCGGTAAGACGCCGGCCGAGATGCGTACCTATCTGCGCACGATTGGCTCCTCCGAGCGGTCGCTGAAGCGTCAGATCGAAGCCGAATTGTCCTGGAACAAATACCTTCGCCGCAAGGTCGACGTGAACGTCGGCGACGAAGAGGTGAAGGCGATCATCAAGAAGCTCACCGACGCGCAGGGCACGACCGAATATCATGTGCGCGAAATCTATCTGAAGGCCGATGCCGACCGCGCGCAGGAGGTGTTCAACCAAGCCAAGCAGATGATGGAGTCGATCCAAAAGCGCGAAAAGGGCGACGACACGTTCGGTTATTACGCGCGCGGCTTCTCCAATGCGACGACCGCCGCGACCGAGGGCGATCTTGACTGGCTGAACGAGTCTCAGCTCGCGCAATTGCCGCCGTCACTGGTCGAGGCAATCAAGTCGATGACGCCGGAGCATCTTGCCGGGCCAATCGAAGTCCCAGGCGGCTTCTCGATCATCTACCTTGTGGAAACACGCAAGGTCGGGGTCGCCGATCCGCTCGACGCCACGCTTACGCTGAAGCAAGTCAGCGTGCGCTTCCCCGAGGGAATTACCCAGGCGCAAGCCGACGTGCGCGTCGCGGATTTTTCCAAGGCGACGCAAGCGATCCGCGGCTGCGGCGAGGTCGCCAAGGTTGCTGCAACGCTCGGTGCGGAGGTGGTGGACAATGCCTCGGTGCAGGTCCGCCAATTGCCAGGCGCGCTGCGCGACATCATGCTGAAGCTGCAGGTTGGCGAGGCCAGCCCGCCGTTCGGATCGGTCAAGGACGGCATCCGTACGCTGGTGCTGTGCGGCCGCGACGAGGCGCGCGGTGGGAACGTTCCTGGCCTAGAGCAGATGCGCAATCAGATGGAGAGCCAGCGCACCAATTTGCGCGCAAGCCAATTGCTGCGCGATTTGCGGCGTGACGCGATCGTCGAATATCGATGATCGCAGCGTGACCGCGCCACTCGCCATATCGATGGGCGATCCGGCTGGGATCGGGCCGGAGATCATCGCCAAGGCCTGGGCGCGGCGCACGGAAGCGGGCTTACTGCCCTTTTTCGCGACCGGCGACGCGCGCGCGATCGCGGCGGTATGGGACGGGCCGGTCAGCGCGATCAGCCATCCCGAGGACGCCAGACGCGTGTTCGAGACCGCGCTGCCGGTGCTGACGGTGGAGGATGGCGGTGAGATCGTCCCCGGCGCGCCCGATGTCGAGGGCGCACGCTGCGCGCTCCGCGCACTTGAGCTGGCGGCGGGGCTTGCTCGGTCGGGCGCGGCCCGTGCGCTGGTGACCGGTCCGGTGTCGAAGGCGCAGCTCTACCAGATCGGCTTCAGCTACCCCGGCCAGACCGAATTCGTCGCCGAACGCTGCGGCATTGCGGGTGAGAATGCCGTGATGATGCTGGCCGCCCCCGATCTGCGCGTCGTGCCGATCACGACCCATGTGCCGCTCGCGTCGGTGAGCGCGCTATTGTCGGTCGAGCTGTTGGTCGCCAAGGGGCGCGCCACGGCACGCGGGCTGATCCGCAATTTCGGCGTCCTTGTGCCGCGCATTGCCTTTGCCGGGTTCAACCCGCACGCCGGCGAAAGCGGTGCGATCGGGCGCGAGGAGATCGACGTTATCGCACCGGCCGTCGCGCAGCTTCGCGCCGAGGGGATAGAGGCAAGCGGTCCGTTCGCTGCCGACACGATGTTTCATCCGCGCGCACGGGCGACTTATGATGCGGCGCTGTGCTGCTATCACGATCAGGCGCTGGTGCCGCTGAAGACGCTGTATTTCGACGACGGGGTCAACATCACGCTCGGCCTGCCGATCGTGCGTACCTCGCCCGATCACGGCACCGCCTTCGACATCGCCGGTAAGAACGTGGCCGAGCCCGGCGCTATGATCGCCGCGATCCGCATGGCGGGCGAAGCGGCCGAGCGCCGCGCCGCCGCAGGCAATTCGTGAGCGCGGCACCCGCACCGGCCACGCCTGACTTGCCCCCGCTGCGCGAAGTGATCGCGCGGCACGGCTTGAACGCAAGCAAGGCGCTGGGGCAGAATTTCCTGCTCGATGCGCAGTTGCTCGCGCGGATTGCGCGTATCCCCGGCAATCTGGCCGATGCCGAGGTGCTCGAAATTGGCCCTGGGCCGGGCGGCCTGACCCGCGCTCTGCTCGCCGCCGGTGCGCGTGTCACTGCGATCGAGCGCGACCATCGCTGCATCCCCGCCCTGGCCGAACTGGGCGAGGCCTTTCCCGGCAAGCTGAAGGTGATCGAGGGCGATGCACTGGAGATCGACGCCGCGCCCTTGTTTGAGAGCAAGCCGCATATCGCCTCCAACCTGCCCTACAACATCGGCACTGCCTTGCTGGTTCGCTGGCTGTCGGCGGAGTGGACGCCGTGGTGGCAAAGCCTGACGCTTATGTTTCAACGTGAGGTCGCCGAGCGGATCGTCGCGCCGACCGATGGCGAAGCGTACGGTCGGCTGGCGGTGCTGGCGCAGTGGCGATCGCGCGCGACGCTGGCGATGCCGGTGCATCGTTCGGCCTTCACGCCCCCGCCCAAGGTGATGTCAGCTGTCGTCCACATCGTGCCCGAGGAAGCACCCGAAGGCGTGCGGTTCGCGACGCTGGAACGGCTCACCGCCGCCGCGTTCGGACAGCGCCGCAAGATGCTGCGGCAAAGCTTGAAGGGCGTGAACGGTGCGTTGGAAGCGCTGGAGCGCGTGGGCATCGAGCCGACCCGCCGCGCCGAAACCGTCAGCGTGGCCGAGTTCGTCGCCCTCGGCCGCGCGTTGGGTTAGAGCGTGCATCCCATATTCCGTTCGCCCTGAGCCTGTCGAAGGGCTGCGTGCCACACATCCCGCATCTTGGGTGGCGCGCAGGGCTTCGACAGGCTCAGCCCGAACGGGGTTAGGACGGAGCCGGTCTCAGCCCCGCCCCCTCAATCCTTCTTCGGCACCGTCGTCGTCGGGATCGTCGCGGCTGCCGTGACGATCGGCGGGCCCTTGGCGATCGACGCCGACAGAGCGGCAACCTCCGGACAAGCGCGCTTGGCGCACACGGTCTTGATCCGCGCGAGATTGTCCTTCGCGCGTTGCACCGCACCCTTGGCGACCAGCGCCTCGCCCTGTCCGCGAAGTGCGGCCACGTCATTGGGATCGAGCGACAGCGCTTCGCGGTACAGCCGGATCGCCTTGCCCGGTAGCCCGCGTGTTTGCGCGACCTCGGCCAGCGAGACGAAGGCCTCGCGATTGCGCGGATCGACTGTAACCGCCGTCTCAAGAACATCGGTCGCCGCGTCGAGATTGCCGGTTGCCTGCAGCGCCTTGCCCTTCGCCAGCAACGCGAGCGAGCGCGCATCGACCGCCGGATCACCGCGTTGCCCCTGCACCGCAGTCCCGACGGTCAACAGCGTCAGCGCAGCGGCGACGGCGACGGACGTATAGCGCATGAGATACTCCAGTTTCGACACGGGCGTCAGGCTATCACGCGTGGTGCAGTCGCGCGACAAAAAAGCCGTCGGTCGCGTCATGCGCCGGGGTCAGGCGGATGCCGGGGCCGTGGGCGCGTCCCGCCGGCAGGTCGAGTGCCTGGGCCCGCCATCCGGGATTGGCGGCGAGGAAGGCGGCGACCTGACCCGCCCCTTCCTCATCCAGCAGCGAGCAGACGATATAGACCAGCGCCCCGCCAGGTCTGACCAGCGCCGCGCCGACTTCGAGCACCTTGCGCTGCGTCTCGACCAGTCGCTCGATCCGCTCGGGCGTGAGCCGCCAGCGCGCCTCCGGGTTGCGTCGCCACGTGCCAGTGCCCGAACAGGGCGCGTCGATCAGCACGGTGTCGGCACTGCCGGTCCAATCATCGAGCATTTCGAGTTCGCGACCCGGATTGAGGAGGCGGCTTTCAATGATACCCGCCCGCGCCCGTTCTGCGCGGGGCGCGAGCCGCGCGAGCCGGTTGCGATCGGTATCGGTTGCCAGCACCTCGCCCTGCCCCTCCATCACCGCCGCCAGCGCGAGCGTCTTGCCGCCCGCGCCCGCACACAGATCGACGATCCGCTGGCCGCGCTGGGCTTTGGCGGCGAGCGTCACGATCTGGCTCCCGGCGTCCTGCACTTCGATCGCACCGTGATTGTAAGCGGGCAGATTCTCGACATTGGTACCGGTCGGCAGGCGGAGCCCGTCAGGCAGGCCGGGGATCGGCTCGGCCCCGTCGATCTCGATCGGCTCGTCGATCATCCGGTTGATCCGCACATCGAGCGGGGCGCGGCCGATCAAGGCGGCGCACTCCGCCTCGTCGAGATCGGAACCGTACAGCCGATCGAGGATCCAGCGCGGCGCTATCCCGGTTGCGGCTGCGGCTTCTTTCGTGCCGATCGGCGCTGGGCCGTGGCCGATGCCGTCGAAGGTTGCGGCGAGGTCGGGATCGGTGGCGGCAACCGCGAGCATGGCGGCGCGGCCCGACGCGGGACGCTCGCCTACCGCGCGAATCGCGGCGTAGACGAGGTCGCGCACCGCGCGGCGGTCCTTCGACCCGGCATAGCGGCGCGTCGCGAAATAGCGGGCGATTAGCGTATCGGCGGCTGCGCCGGAATCGCGTGCGGCATCGATGATCTGATCGAGCAATTCGATCGCGGCCTGGGTTCTGGCGGAAGGGGTCATAGCGCGCTGCCCTAGCCGTTTCAGCCCGCGATGGGGAAATTATCTCGTGGGATAATTCGGTGCCTCGCGGGTGATGTCCACGTCATGCACATGGCTTTCCTTGAGCCCGGCACCGGTGATCTGCACGAACCGCGCGCGTTCCTGAAGCGCCTCGATCGTGGCCGATCCGGTATAGCCCATCGCGGCGCGGATGCCGCCGACCAGTTGGTGGATCACGTCCTTGGCCGGCCCCTTGAACGCCACCTGGCCCTCAATGCCTTCGGGCACCAGCTTCAACTGGTCCTTGATATCGCCCTGGAAGTAACGGTCCGCCGACCCGCGACCCATCGCCCCGACTGAGCCCATGCCACGATAAGACTTGTAAGCGCGGCCCTGGAACAGGAAGGTCTCGCCCGGCGCTTCCTCGGTCCCCGCGAGCAACGAACCGATCATGCACGCCGACGCACCCGCCGCGAGCGCCTTGGCGAGATCGCCCGAGGTGCGCAGGCCGCCGTCGGCGATGACCGGTACGCCCGCCTTCAAACCGATTTCTGCGCAGTCCATCACGGCGGTGAGCTGCGGTACGCCGACGCCCGCGACAACACGCGTCGTGCAGATCGAGCCCGGCCCAATGCCGACCTTGATCCCGTCCGCCCCCGCATCGATCAGCGCGCGGGTCGCCTCGGCAGTGGCGACGTTGCCGGCGATGACCTGCACCGAATTGCTGAGCTTCTTCACCCGCTCGACCGCGCGCGCCACGTCGCGATTGTGGCCGTGCGCGGTGTCGATCACGACCAGATCGAGCTCGGCATCGACCAAAGCCTCGGTCCGCGCAAAGCCCTTGTCGCCGACGGTGGTCGCCGCCGCGACGCGCAGACGGCCCGCGCCGTCCTTGGTCGCGTTGGGATAGGTCACCGCCTTTTCGATGTCCTTCACGGTGATCAGTCCGACGCAGCGATACGCCTCGTCGACGACGATCAGCTTTTCGATCCGGCGTTGGTGCAGCAAGCGGCGTGCTTCCTCCTTGCCGACCCCTGCGGAGACGGTCGCGAGGTTCTCATGCGTCATCAGCTCGGAGACCGGCTGATTGGGGTTCTCGGCGAAGCGCACGTCGCGGTTCGTGAGGATGCCGACGAGCTTGCCGTCCGCCTCGACCACCGGGATTCCGCTGATCCGGTTGCGCAACATCAGCGCTTGCGCCTCCGCCAGCGTGGCGGAGGGCGTGATCGTAATCGGGTTTACGACCATGCCGCTTTCGAAGCGCTTCACCGCACGGACGGCGGCAACCTGTTCGTCGATCTCGAGATTGCGGTGGAGCACGCCGATGCCGCCCAACTGCGCCATGACGATCGCCATGTCGGCCTCGGTCACGGTATCCATCGCCGAGGACAGGATCGGAATGTCGAGCGTGATCCCGCGCGTCACGCGCGTCGCGGTGTTGGTCTGGCTCGGCACGATATCGCTTTCCGCCGGGACCAGCAGAACATCGTCGAAAGTGAGGCCGAGGCGAATGTCCATGAGTGCCGTGTCCTGCTGGGAAGCAAGTCGTGGCGGTCCATGTAACCGCCGCCTCGGTTTGGCGCTAGGGGTGCGGCAGGCCCGCGTTGTGCAGTGCGAAAAGTGAGGGACAGATGCCTTTGCAACGCAGTGCGCCTTGGTATTTTTGGCGCTCATAAAGTCACAATATGGTCGCAACATCGCTGCGTTAAGGCGCTGGGCGCACTGCGACCACGGTCCATCCGACGTGATCGCAAGTGGGAGCGTCCTGCAGGTGGAACCCGCATGACGCTCCCGATCAAGTTACTTCTTGCCGAAGAAACTCTCTGCGAGGCCGCCGAGTTGACCCAGTACGCCATCCTGCTGGCCGAGCAGCGACGCGAAATTGCCGAGCGCCCCTTCGCCGCCGATATGCGCGACGATCTGCTGCAGCGTTTCCGCCGACAGGCCGGTACTGGCGGCTGCGGTGGTGACGGTGTCGGTCGGCGCGGTGTGCGCCTGAGCGAGCGCGCTGACCGCCAATTCGATCTGTTCGGGCGTCAGGCCGACTTTTGCGGCAAGGTTCGTTACGTCGACATTTTCAGTGACTTGAGCGAGCAGTCTTTCGAGCAATCCCATCGTCTAAATTCCCATACGGTGAACGTGCGGGTTTGAGGCTAGCACGCCGCGGGAAGGGGCGCGAGATCGGGCGGCACGAAACCGCGCCGCGCGGCGACCGAGAAGAGCAGGGCGCTGCTGTAGAAGCGGAGCGGCCAGTCGCGCTGTCCCGCGGGGGATTCGAGCAGCGCGTTGACGCTTCCCACGATCGGTTCGCTTGGATCGCGCGCCGCGAGATGCGCGCGGATGCCGGCGACGAAGGCGCGGGTGATCGTGTCGTGATAGCCGCCGGTATCATCGTTCACGCCGCCGACGGCTTTGTTATAGGTCGAGATGATCGTGGCGATTGTGGCGTCCACGTCGATATCGCGGCGGTCCCGCAACAGCCATGTCGTCGCAGCGAGGTGCGCTTCATGCGTCCAGTCGGCGCGGGGCAAGCTGCGGTCTAGCAGTCCCTCCCCGATGCGATGGATAGCGGCATCGTCTGGGAAAAGACGGGGTGCAGTCGGGGTTTCAGGGTCGGACATCGGACGGTTTCCTCGGGGTCGGTGTAGATGTGCCCGACCCCGAGCGAAACCGGGTCAGGCCGTTGCGTGAACCTTCGGCGCGGATTGCCGCACGCCCTCGTCGACATGGTCCGCGAATTGCGCGAAATTCTCGACGAACTGGTCGACCAGCTTCGCGGCGGTCGCATCGTACGCCGCCTTGTCAGCCCAGGTCTCGCGCGGGTCGAGGATGGTCGGGTCGACGCCCGGCACCGCCACCGGCACCTTGAAGCCGAAGTTCGGATCGGTGCGGAATTCTGCAGTCTTCAGGCTGCCGTCGAGCGCTGCATTGAGCAACGCGCGCGTATCCTTGATCGGCATCCGGCGGCCGACGCCATATTTGCCGCCGGTCCAGCCGGTGTTGACCAGCCAGCAATCGACGCCGCCCTTGGCGATCCGCTCCTTCAGCAGATTGCCATAGACCGACGGATGCCGCGCCATGAACGGCGCGCCGAAGCAGGTCGAGAAGGTCGCATCGGGTTCGGTCACGCCGATCTCGGTGCCCGCGACGCGCGCGGTGTATCCCGAGAGGAAGTGATACATCGCCTGCTCGGGCGTCAGCTTCGAGATCGGCGGCAGGATGCCGTAGGCGTCCGCCGTCAGGAAGATCATGTTGCGCGGGACCGGGCCCATATTGTGCTCGGACGCATTGGGAATGAAGTCGATCGGGTACGCGCCGCGGCTGTTCTCCGCGAGGCTCGCGTCATCAAGATCAAGCTGGCGCGTGACCGGGTCCATGACCACGTTTTCCAGGATGGTGCCGAAGCGCTTGGTCGTGGCGAAGATTTCCGGCTCGGCATCGGGCGACAGGCGGATCATCTTGGCATAGCAGCCGCCCTCGAAATTGAAGACCGCCGTGTCGGACCAGCCATGCTCGTCATCGCCGATCAGCGTGCGGCTGGCATCGGCGCTGAGCGTGGTCTTGCCGGTGCCCGAGAGGCCGAAGAACACGGCGGTGTCGCCGTCCGGGCCCATGTTGGCCGAGCAGTGCATCGGCATCACGCCCGTGGGCGGCAGCAGATAGTTAAGCAGGCTGAACACCGACTTCTTCATTTCGCCGGCATATTTGGTGCCGCCGATCAGGATCAGCCGATCGGTGAAATTGACCGCGATCACGGTTTCACTGCGGCAGCCGTGGCGCGCGGGGTCGGCGCGGAAGCTCGGCAAATCGATGATCGTGTAATCGGGCACGAAGCCGCGCAGTTCGGCCTCGGTCGGGCGCACCAGCATCGTGCGGATGAAGCTGTTGTGCCAGGCGAGCTCGTTGACGACGCGCACGTTGACGCGGTGCTCGGGCTGCGACCCGCCGAACAGATCCTGTACGAACAGGTCTTCCTTGTCCTTCAGCGCGGACAAAAAATCCGCCTTCAGGACAGCAAAATGCTCCGGCGACATCGCCTTGTTGGTCTTGCCCCACCACACCGTGCTCTCGGTTTCGGCATCGCGGACAATGAATTTGTCCTGCGCCGAACGGCCGGTATGGGCGCCGGTTTCGACGACGAGCGGGCCGTCGGCCGACAATTTGCCTTCACCGCGAGCGATCGCCGCCTGGATTAGGCGGGCGGTAACGAGATTCCAGTGCAGATTGGCGCGGGTTTCGATGCCTTGGGCTTCAAGGCCGGCGGTGGGAATGCGTTCACTCACGGCAAGATCTCTCCTGAATTGTCGCGCGGGTCGTTTGGGCCGCGCATACGTATGCTTCGCGCATATCGGGCGTCTGTCCCCCGGTCAAACCTCCTCGTTCAGCTTCCATTGAGCGTGCAGGCGTAATGGATTAGGCCGGAGTTACGAACGATAAGGATTGCCCCGGCCGATGACGGCAACGATCGCTTTGGTCGATGATGACCGCAACATTCTGACGTCTGTATCGATCGCGCTGCAGGCGGAGGGATTCGTCACGCGGCTCTATTCGGATGGTGAGACGGCACTGAAGGCGTTGATCGACAATCCGTCCGACATTGCGATTCTCGACATCAAGATGCCGCGGATGGACGGCCTGGAACTGCTGCGGCGCCTGCGCGAGAAGAGCATGATCCCGGTGATCTTCCTCACATCGAAAGACGATGAGCTCGACGAGGCGCTCGGACTGGCGATGGGCGCGGACGATTATATCGCGAAGCCGTTTTCGCAGCGTCTGCTGATCGCGCGAATCCGTGCGATCCTGCGCCGGACCGAGGTTTCGGCGGGCGGCGCCGGAGCGGACGAGGCGGCGGCCGATACCGAGTTGGTGCGCGGGCGGCTCGCAATGGATACCGCGCGGCACCGCGTCACGTGGAACGGTGCGACGGTCGTGCTGACGGTCACCGAATTCCTGATCCTGGAGACGCTGGCGCAACGCCCCGGCATCGTGAAGACCCGCAACCAGTTGATGGATGCGGCCTATCACGACGACATTTACGTCGACGACCGCACCATAGACAGCCACATCAAACGCGTCCGCCGCAAGTTCCGGCAGATCGACCCGGCATTCGATGCCATAGAGACGCTGTATGGAGCCGGGTATCAATTCTCCGAGGAGTGACGGAAGCGCCGACGTGATGGACCGCGGCGACGAGGACGCCCGCGCGCTGTCGCTGCGGTGGTCGGCTCGCGTATCGCTGACGCCGCGCATTCTGTTCGTAAACGTGTTCGCGCTGGGTCTGCTGGCGGGCGGGTTCTTCTATCTCGATTCGTATCGCAGCCGGATCGTCGACGGGCGGGTGACACAATCGATTCGCGAGGCGCGGTTAATTGCCGAATCGCTCGCATCGGTATCCGAGCGGCAACGCCCCGACCTTGCGCTGCGGCTGGCGAAGGACACTGGGGCAAGGGTCCGCGTGTACGATCCGGCGGGCAAGCCTGTAATCGACACGCGTCGGCTGGGCCTGCGCAACGTCGTGCTGCAGGATCCCGACAAGCAGGATTGGCGGCAGTCCTCCGCCCGCTTCCTCGACGCGGTGATCGATACCGTCGTGGGGACCCCGCGTGGACCGCTGTATCGTGAACATTTCGAGGGGCATGACTGGCCCGACGTCCGCGAAGCGCGCGACACCCCGACCGTCGCGGCGACCGTGTGGCGCGCCCCCGACCGTACGCCGGTGATCACCGCCGCCGCCCCGTTTCGCGGCGGCGGGGTGGTGATGACGACGATCAACGCACGCGAGATCACGCAAACGGTGCGACTGGAACGCTTCCGGTTGGGCGTGGTGCTGCTCGTCGTATCGATGGCATCGGTGCTGCTGTCATTGTTCCTGGCGCGCACGATCGTGAGGCCGCTGCGCAAGCTGGCGCGGGCAGCGGTGCGAGTGCGCGTCGGCCGGGCGCGCGAAGTGGTCGTGCCGCGCTTGCCCGAACGGCGCGACGAAATCGGGATGCTGGCGCGGGCGCTGTCCGATATGAGTTTGGCGCTGCGCGCGCGGATCGACGCGATCGAGGCGTTTGCCGCGGATGTCACCCATGAGATGAAGAACCCCCTCGCCTCGCTGCGGTCGGCGGTCGAGGGGATGACGACGGTCAAGGACCCCGAACTCCAGGCTCGCCTCCTCGCGATCGTGCGCGATGATGTGCAGCGGCTCGACCGGCTGATTACCGACATTGCCGAGGCATCGCGCCTCGACGCCCAGCTGAGCCGCACCAAGTTCGAACCGGTCGACCTCGGCGCGATGATCGCTGCACTGATCGAGAGCCGCGAGGCGCGTGGCGTCGAGCGCGGGGTACGGCTGCAGTTCTTACGGCGCACCGAGCTGCCGCTGATCGTGGCAGGCGAAGGTGCGCGGTTGGAGCGGGTGGTCGAAAATCTGATCGAGAACGCGATTTCCTTCTCGCCCGATGACGGCCTGATCGTGCTGAGTGCGACGCGCGAGCACGACATCGTGTCTGTGGCGATCGAAGATCAGGGACCGGGTGTCCCGCACGATGCACGCGAGCAAGTGTTCCGGCGCTTCCAGTCGTTGCGCCCGGAGGGTGAAGCGTTCGGCAAGCATTCGGGCCTGGGCCTCGCCATCGCGCGGACGATCGTGGAGGCACACCAGGGGACCATCTTCGCGGCAGGTCGCACGGACGGTGCCGAGGGCGCGCGCTTCGTGATCCGCATGCCAACCGGAGATCTGCGGTGACGGCGGTGCGTCTGCACGCGACTTCGGTCGCGATCGATGGCCGCGCGGTGCTGCTCACCGGACCGTCGGGCGCAGGCAAATCGGACCTTGCGCTGCGCCTGATCGATCGGGGGGCCGTGCTGATCAGCGACGATCAGACCGAAGTGCGCGTGGAGGACGGCAATCTGATCGCGGTCGCCCCGGTGACGATCGCGGGCAAGATCGAGGTGCGCGGACTGGGTATTGTGGAGGTCGCCGCGGTTGGCGACGTGGCGATTGCGCTCGTCGTTATACTGGGTGAACCGGTCGAGCGGATGCCGCCGGAGAACGTCACCCGCATCGTCGCGGGCATCGCCCTGCCCGCTGTGGCGCTCGACGCCTTTGAAGTCTCTGCGCCGATCAAGGTGGAATTGGCGCTCCGGGGCGCTACAACGGGATCATGAAGCGCGACCCTAAAGACATCCTGCTGGTTACCGGCATGTCCGGCGCGGGCAAGTCGACCGTGCTGCGCACGCTCGAGGATCTCGGCTGGGAGGTGGTCGACAATCTCCCGCTGCTGCTGCTCGACCGGCTGTTGAGCGCGCCGCTGCCGGAGGGGGCAGCGCACGCCACCCAACCGCTGGCACTCGGAATCGGTGCGCGTACCCGCGATTTCGATCCCGACCGCATCGTGCAGCGGATCAAGCAGTTGCGCGAGCAGCACGGGCACGACGTCGGCACGCTGTTCCTTGATTGCGCGGGCGGCGAATTGGAGCGGCGCTATTCAGAGACGCGGCGGCGGCATCCGCTCGCGCTCGACCGGCCCGCGGCCGACGGGATCGCGCGCGAACGCGAATTGCTGAGCCCGCTGCGACGCTGGGCGAACCGGCTGATCGATACGACCGACCTGACCGCGAACGAACTGGCGCAGCAGATTCGTGCGACCTTTTCGGGCGAGGGGCTGGGCAAGCCGACGCTTTCGGTAAACTCGTTCGGTTTTTCACGCGGCGTTCCGCGCAATGCCGACCTGGTGTTCGACATGCGGTTCCTCCGCAATCCGCATTGGGTGCCTGAATTGCGGCCCGGCACCGGGCTCGACGCCGATGTTTCCGCCTATATCGCGGGCGACCCCGCTTATGACGCGGCGGTCGGGCAGATCGAAGTCGCTGCTTTTGCTGTTGCTCCCGCGCTACCGGGCGGAGGGAAAATCCTATGTCACGATCGCGTTCGGCTGTACCGGGGGGAGACATCGTTCGGTGCATGTCACGGAACGCGTCGCAGCGCGGTTGCGCGACGCGGGATTTTCCCCCACGGTCGCGCACCGCGATCTCGCCGCCGCACCCCAGGACTCGCTGGAGGGGGTGCAGGACGGGACAACCAACAAGACAGATGACGATGGGGCGCAAGCTACATGATGTGGGCCAAACGATGATCGGGCTGGTTCTCGTGACGCATGGTCGATTGGCCGACGAGTTCGTTACCGCGATGGAGCATGTCGTCGGCAAGCAGGACGCGGTGGCGACGGTCAATATCGGCCCAGAGGATGATATGGAGGCGCGTCGCAACGACATTGCCGCCGCGATTGCACAGGTCGACGGCGGGCGCGGCGTGATCCTGCTGACGGATCTGTTTGGCGGCACGCCCTCCAATCTGGCGATTTCGCTGATGGAGCGCGGGCGGATCGAGGTGATTGCGGGCATCAACTTGCCGATGCTTATCCGGCTCGAGTCGGCGCGGAAGAAGATGAAGATCGTCGATGCCGTGGCCGCGGCGCGTGAGGCGGGGCGGAAATATATTTCGGTCGCCTCCGAAGTGCTGGGCGAGGCGGCGGCCTGATGTCGGTCTCCCGCGCCGTGCAGATCACGAACAAGCGCGGGCTGCACGCGCGCGCCAGCGCCAAATTCGTCACCCTCGCGGCCACGCAACCGTGTGAAGTGCAGGTCGAGAAAGACGGCGCGGGCTCGGTGACGGGCACGTCGATCATGGGTCTGATGATGCTGGGCGCGGCGATGGGCGACACGATCACCATCTCCGCCCAAGGCGAACATGCGGAAGCGGTGGTGGGAGCGCTGTCGGCGTTGGTCGAGGCGAAATTCGGGGAAGATTGACCCGATGTTGCGTCGCGCACTGCTCTACGGACTGGTGCTGGCGGCAAGCGCGCTCGTGCTGCAATGGCTCGATTACCGGCGGTTGGTGCTGACGCGCACCGACGATATCTATCTCCTCGTGGTCGCGCTGGGCTTTCTGGGCGCCGGAGTGTTCATCGGCGCGCGCGTGATCGGGCGGACGCCGCCCCTCCCCTTTGACGGCAACCCGCAGGCGGTGGTCGCGCTCGGCATTTCGCCGCGTGAGTTGTGCGTGCTGGAGGCGCTGGCAGCGGGGCAATCGAACAAGGAGATCGCGCGCACGCTGCAGGTTTCCCCCAACACCGTCAAAACGCACGTGGCGCGGCTGTTCGAAAAGCTCGACGCGAATCGGCGGACCGAGGCGATCAACAAGGCCCGCACCCTGGGCATCGTGCGGTGAAGCTGGCGTGCCGATCGGGGGAAATCGGTCAAATCACCCCTTTGGGTGATTGTGGCACACGGCAAACACCGGCTGGTTCGAGCGGTTAATCCGCATTGGGGAGCGAATCGATGGTACGGAAAATCCTGGGTCATGGCGCGACGGCGGGGCTGATCGCGGGCGGCGCGGTCTCGCTGACGGCGCTTGGCGTCGGCGACCACAGCATCGGCGGCTTGGGGATGGCGCTCGGCTATCTCATCATGCTGGTCGCGCTCAGCACGATCTTCGTCGCGATCAAGCGGCAGCGGGACGTGGTGGGCGGCGGAGTGATCCGGTTCTGGCCGGCGTTCGGGCTGGGCGCGGCGATCTCGGTTGTCGCCAGCCTGATCTACGCCTTGTGCTGGGATGCGGCGCTGGCGATCGGCCACATCCGCTTCGGCCACAGTTATGCGGCCAGCGCGATCGCCCAGGCCAAGGCGCGCGGCATGGCGCCCGATGCGTTCGCCAAGCTGACGGCGGAGATGACTAGCTTCGCCGAGCAATATGATGGCAGCATCCTGTACCGGCTGCCGATGTCGATGATGGAAATCCTGCCGGTTGGGCTGCTGGTGTCGCTGATTTCGGCCCTGCTGCTGTGGAAAGGGCTGTTCCGGCCAGTTCGGGCTTCCGGCGCGGCCCCAGCCTAGCTATCACGCGCCATGCCGCGCGAAATCACCGCTTATTCCAACCCGCTGATCAAGCGTATCCGTTCCCTGCGCGAGAAGCGGCACCGCCGTGAGGAAGGTCTGTTCCTCGCGGAGGGCCTTCGCATCCTGACCGAGGCACGCGAGGCAGGGCGGATTCCGGAATTTCTGTTCTTCGCGCGCGACAGTGCGGCGCATCCGCTGGTGCAGGCGCTGGTCGCGGCGGTCGAAGCGGCGGGCGGCGAGGTGATCGAGACGGTACCCGACATCCTGTCCAAGCTGTCGGGCAAGGACAATCCGCAGGCGGTGGTGGGCGTGTTCGCCGAATTTACGCGGACGCTCGAGAGTCTCGATCGGAACAGCGCCGGCATCTGGCTGGTGGCCGAGCGGCTGCGCGATCCCGGCAATCTCGGCACGATCCTTCGCACCGGCGATGCGGTTGGCGCGGGCGGATTGATCCTGATCGGCGAATGCGTCGATCCCTTCTCGGTGGAGGCGGTGCGCGCGAGCATGGGGGCGCTCTTCACGGTGCCGGTGGTGCAGTGCGACTGGGCGGAGTTCCTCGCATGGCTGCGCGGCGGGCGGGGACAATTGGTCGGGCTGAGCCTGGATACCGACACCAATTACCGCGCCGCGACCTATGCCGCGCCGACCTTTCTGCTGACCGGCAATGAAGCGCAGGGGATGCCCGATGCCTATGCCGCCGAGTGCGATCTGCTCGTGAAGATCCCGATGCTGGGCAAGGCCGACAGCCTAAATGCAGCGGTGGCGACGGCGGTGATGGCGTATGAAGTGCTTGGGCGCGGGTAGCACTTTGGGATATCGTCGCCGCGCATAAACCAGCCGTGGAGAGACACATGCCCCCGCAAAGCCCCTGGCAGCATAGCCGCAGCGCCGGCGTTGCCGACGACGTCGATTTCGAGATCAAGGGCCAGGAACTGCAATTCGTCGAGATCGAGCTCGATCCCGGCGAGAGCGCGGTGGCTGAGGCTGGTGCATTCGTGTGGAAGGATGCCAGCATCGGTATGACCACCGTGTTCGGCGACGGCAGCGGGGGCCAAGACGGCGGTTTCATGGGCAAGTTGCTTGGCGCTGGGAAACGGCTCGTCACCGGCGAGAGCCTGTTCACCACCGTCTTCACGCATAACGGCAGCGGCAAGGCGCGCGTTGCCTTTGCCGCGCCGACGCCGGGGGCGATCCTGCCGCTCAAGCTTGGCGATTATGGCGGGACGTTGATCTGCCAGAAGGACGCCTTCCTCGCGGCAGCAAAGGGCGTGTCGATCGGCATCCAGTTTCAGCGTCGCGTGATGACCGGGCTGTTCGGCGGCGAAGGCTTTATCATGCAGCGGCTCGACGGCGATGGATGGGTGTTCGTGCAGATGGGCGGCACCGTGGTCGAACGCGAGTTGAAGGCGGGTGAGGAGTTGCACGTCGATACCGGCTGCCTTGCCGCTTACACCCCGAGCGTGGACTTCGATCTGGTCTCGGCGGGGGGCGTGCGCAGCATGGTGTTCGGTGGCGAAGGGGTGTTTTTCGCACGTCTGCGCGGGCCGGGGCATGTGTGGATCCAGTCGCTGCCCTTCGCGCGTCTCGCGGGACGGATTATCTCCACCGCGGGCGGCGCGGGGCAGAATCGTGGCGAGGGATCTGTGCTCGGCGGGTTGGGCGATCTGATTGGCGGCAATCGCTAACCCACGCGGACGTCACTGCGCGCCGAGCAGCACCGATGGCGTGAGTTCGGGGGCGACTACCAGCATATCGTAGGCATTGGTCATCCGCTTCCACGCTGCGGGCATTCCCGTTGGCGGCTTCGCGCGCAGCGGTCGCAGATCGACGAGCATCCACTGCCCGCTCGCCCCGGCGGCATCGCGGAGCGCCAGCGCATCCTTGAGCCAGGCATAGTCGGCATCCTCGGCCATCACGAACGGCTCGGTCCGCGCCGGTCGGCCGACTCCGCCGTAGAGCGCGTGCACGCCCTTCGCGCCGTACACCGCGATGTGCAGCGAAGTAGCCCCCTCCGCGTCGGCGCGTTCGGCGACGAAATTGCCGACATCTCGTTGACCGAGCGCATTGATGCCTTTGGCCATGTGGACGTCACCGAACTTGAAGAGCAGCCGCGGGGAGCCCGGCCGCTTCGCCAAGTAGCGCATCAAGGTCCGCTTCATCAGCCGCGCGCGCTGGCCGTAGGACGCGAAGCCGTCGGTGTTCTGTCCGCGGTAGATCGCACGTGTTTCCGCCAACCCGTCGAAGAGCTCGGTGACGCGGCGACCACCGTCGCGCGCGATCGCTTTCGCGGCATCGGCCATCTGCTGGTCGGACACGTGGAAGAGGAAGAGGTCGCCCGGCGACCCTGACTGCAACGCCTTTGCAGTGGCGGCGCGATCGGATGCGGCGAGCTTCAAGATCGCGGTGCGGGCGACTGGCCCCGGCTTTGCGGCCAATATCTGTTCGAACAGATAGCCCGGCGCGCCGAAGAACTCCTGATCGAGCCCCCAGATCTGGAAACGCGGACCGGCCGCCCGCGCGCACTCTGCCGCCATCGCGCTTTCATCCGCGCCGTTCTGGAAGGCGAAGGCATCGGGATGGCTCTTGGCAAAAGCGGCGATGCGGCTAGCCCGGTCCGGGCGGCGCAGCGCGGCGTTGACCACGACCGCCGCCTCGGGGCCGATCTCGACCGCGAAGGCATCGAACCCGCCGGGAGCCATCAGGCGGCAGACGCCAGTGCTGAACAGCGGGATCTCGCGGGAGAGGTGATCCTCACCGATCAAGACGTAGCGCAATTCCGACAGCGCCTTGGCGAGGACCGCCGCGCCCGCCCCATGCAACCCGGCGGCATCGACGGTCAGGCTCGTACGTGCCGCATCGAGGCGCGTCGTGAAATCCGGCTGCGGCTTGGCCGTCTGTGCGCCCGCGCCCGACGCGATCAGCGCCGCCGCGAGCGCCATTCCAATCCTGCGCACTGATTGTCCCCCTGCCATCGAGCAGGTGCATTGCCGATGCAATACGGTTGGTCAAGCGTTGGAAGGCGCAAGTCTCGGTCGGTCACCCGATTTTTCTTGTTCAGAAAGACTTGTAGTCATTTCAACGACCTATTTGCCCCGATGCTGCTTGATGTATCCAAGTTCACCAAGTGATTTTGGCTCGCCGGGGATGGCCTTGAGACATTTACGGTAGGCCCGTTCTGCTTCATCCCATTTGCCTAGCTCGACCAGGACGTAGCCCTGACCGCGCAACGCGATGCACTGCCGGGTCGGTACGTCGCTTTTGTCGGCGAGCGTCGCGCTGCTCTCAGCGCTTTCATAAGCAGCAAGGGAAGCGGCCCAGTTTTTCTGCAGGCGATAGGTGTTGCCCAATTCGCTGAAATACTGCGAATGCAGTGGCGCGAGCACGGTCAGGCGTTGGAAGATCGCTTGCGCCGCATCCACTCTGTCCAGGTCGACCAGCGAGAACGCCTTGAGGAACAGGGCTTCGCACAATGTGGGCGCAATCGCGATCGCGTCCTGCTTACCTGCGGCGGCTTGCGCCATATAAGCGAGCGTCTCGGTCTGAGCCATGCCGCAATAGACCTTGCGCTTTTCGCTGGCGAGATCGCGTTCGATCCGGGTGATGACGGGATCGAGCAGATTAACCGCCTTTTGCGGATTGCTCGCCTTAATCTCGGCTACCGCCGCCGCCAACGCGTCGTTGTCCGACGGCGCATCCGGCTTTGCAACCGAGCTTGCTTGCTGTGCTGCTGCGGCGACGGGCGCAAACGCCATACCCCAGGCGAGCACCGCAGCCACCAAGGATCGCACCACTCGGATCATGCCGATTCCCCCGTTTCCGCCATGTCGCTACGCGCTTCGATCATTGGCGCTGCCTCGCCGTACCGCGCCAACGCCTCGACCGGTGGCACGTCGTCGATCTCGCGCGCGCCGGTTTCGATGTTGAGATCACGGAACTTGCGTGCCGTTACCAGCGCGCGGCTCTCAAAGGAGGAGACGAAGGCGTTGTAATTGTTGACCGCGCTGGTCAGCCCGCTGCCGACCTTGCGTAGATCGCCCGCTGCCTTTGCGAGCCGATCGTACAATTCCTTCCCCAACTCGCCGATCTGCCGCGCTTCCTTCGCAAGCCGCTCCTGCCTCCAGACCGAGGCGACGGTGCGGGCGATCGCCACCAGATTGGTCGGCGTCGCCAGCAGCACGCGCTTGTCGAAGGCGTAGTTCCATAGCTCGTTATCATGCTCGAGCGCGGCGGCGAGGAAATGTTCGCCGGGGACGAACATGATGACGTAGTCCGGCGCATCGGCGAACTGGCTCCAATAGGCCTTGTTGCCCAAACCGTTGATATGCGCGCGCATCGATGCGGCGTGCGCGGCGAGGCCGACCGCGCGCTCGCTTTCGTCGACCGCGCCGAACGCGTCCTGATAGGCGTTCAGCGACACCTTGGCGTCGATAATCAGGCTGCGTCCGCCGGGGATCGTTATGATCGCGTCGGGGCGCAGCCGCCCGCCCTCGTCGCCGCCCGATACCGACACTTCGGTCTGGAAGTCGGTATGTTCGGCCAGGCCGCAGCTTTCGAGCACGTTCTTGAGCTGCTGCTCGCCCCAGCGGCCGCGCGATTTTGGCGCGTTGCGGAGCGAATTGACTAGCTTTGCCGCCTCGCTCGAGACCTTTTCCTGGCCGATGCGCATCGCCTCGATCTGGCCCTTCAGTTCGCTGAACGCGCCCTTTCGCTCGCTTTCGACGGCGGTGACGGCTTGCTCATATTTGAGCAGACGATCGCTGACGGGCTGGAGCATCGATTTGAGGTTCTGGCCTGCGGTTTCCTCCGACTGCCGGAAGCGTTCGTCGGCTCGTTTCAGGAAATTTTCCTGCGCCTCACTGAGCAATTTGTTCGAGACTTCGGCGAATTGCGTGGCGAGCAATTCCTTGGCGTGAAGAAGTTCGGCGATCCGCGCCTCATGCGTTTCGCGGACCATCTTAAGGCGCGCCTCATCGGCATCGCGCATTTCGGCGAGACGCGCTTCGAAGCCCGAGGCGTGGGTGCGCAGCTCGATATTTTCCAATCGCGCGACATCGCGTTCGTCGCGGATGCTGGCGAGTTCATAGCGCAACTGCTCGGCGGCCTTGGCGCGTTCTTCGGCGGCGGCGAGATCGGTAATCGCGCGCTTGAAATCCGCTTCGCGCGCGGCAGCCTCAGCGCGCGCTTGCGCCACCGGCCGCGCGCCCAGCCAATAGCCGAGCAGCAACCCCGCCAGCACCGCCACCACCACGCCGATCACCAGCATCACATCCATCACACGCTCCCCGGAACAGAGCGCGAACCTAACCGCGGCGGTCAAGAGCGACAAGCGGAACCTGAGCTTGTCACGCCACGTTGAGGCGGAAAGGAGCCGAACCCATGTCCATCGCGAAGATGATCGCCGCACACCCGGATGTTGCCGGAAATCTCAACGAACCGCTCGCGCTTGTCGTCAAGCACATGATGTATTGCGCCGCGATCTGCACCAGTTGCGCCGATGCCTGCGCGGCGGAAGAGGTGGACGCGATGCGGCGTCAATGCATCCGCGTTTGTGCCGATTGCGCGGACGTGTGCGACGCCGCCTTCAAGCTGGCGACGCGGCGCACCGGCAGTAACGAGGCGCTGCTCCAGACGATGCTGCGGACTTGCATCGAAGCGTGCATAATCTGCGCCGACCATTGCGCGATGCATGAGGATGACCATTGCCGCCGCTGCGCCGAGATGTGCCGCGAATGCGCGGCGGATTGCGAAAAGGCGCTCGCCACCTTCCAATAACCGCCGCTTTGCGGATGGCGCGGGGCGCGGTACGGATGGCGTCATGCTGACCGATATCGAAATCTCCCGCGCCGCCACATTGCAACCGATCGGCGCGATTGCCGACCGTGCGGGGATTCCGCCCGAAGCGGTCGAGTCCTACGGGCATTTCAAGGCGAAGATCGACCTTGCGGCCCTCACCGCGCCCGTTGATCAGGGCAAGCTGATCCTCGTCACTGCGATCAACCCGACGCCCGCAGGCGAAGGAAAATCGACCACCTCGGTTGGGCTAGCCGACGCGCTCAACCGCACCGGGCGCAAGACGATGCTAGCCCTGCGCGAACCGAGCCTCGGGCCGTGTTTCGGCACCAAGGGCGGGGCGACCGGCGGCGGTCATGCGCAAGTGGTGCCGATGGAGGACATCAACCTCCATTTTACCGGCGATTTCCACGCGATCACCAGCGCGCACAATCTGCTCGCGGCGATGATCGACAACCATGTCCATTGGGGCAATGCGCTCGACATCGACGTGCGGCGGATCGTGTGGCGGCGCGTGCTCGACATGAACGACCGCGCTTTGCGGGATATCGCGCAGTCGCTGGGTGGCCCGGCGAACGGCTTTCCCCGCGAGAGCGGGTTCGACATCACCGTTGCCTCGGAGGTGATGGCGATCCTGTGCCTAGCGACCGATCTGCACGATCTGGAGGCGCGGCTTGGGCGGATCGTCGTTGCTTACACCCGCGACAAACGCCCCGTAACGGCGCGCGACCTCAAGGCCGATGGCGCGATGGCGGTGTTGCTGGCGCAGGCGCTCAAGCCGAATCTGGTGCAGACGCTCGAGGGTACGCCCGCGTTCGTGCATGGCGGGCCGTTCGCCAATATTGCCCATGGCTGCAATTCGGTGATCGCGACGCGCGCCGCCTTGGGGCTGGCGGATTATGTCGTGACCGAGGCCGGGTTCGGTGCGGATCTGGGCGCGGAGAAGTTCTTCGACATCAAATGCCGCCAGGCCGGGTTGAAGCCCGCCGCTGCGGTGATCGTCGCGACGGTGCGCGCGCTGAAGATGAACGGTGGGGTGGCCAAGGCCGACCTCGCCACGCCCGATTATGAGGCGGTGCGGCGTGGTGGCGTCAATCTGGCCCGGCATATCGAAAATGTGCGGGGCTTTGGCGTGGGCGTGGTGGTGGCGATCAACCGCTTCGACGGCGATACGGCGGAGGAAGTCACCGTGATTCGTGAGATTGCCACCGCACAAGGGTGCGAGGCGGTGTTGTGCTCGCATTGGGCCGATGGCGGCGCGGGCGCGGTGGAGCTGGCGGATAAGGTCGCGGCGCTGGCCGAGCATCCGTCGCATTTCGCGCCGCTCTATGCCGATGATCTGCCGCTGTTCGACAAGATCAACACCGTCGCGACGCGCATCTATCGCGCCGAGGAGGCGGTGGCCGATCCCTCGGTGCTGGCGCAGCTCGCGCGTTTCGAGGCGGCGGGGTTCGGGCATTTGCCGGTGTGCATGGCGAAGACGCAGTACAGCTTCTCGACCGACCCGGCCAAGCTCGGCGCACCGACCGGCCATGTCGTGCCGGTGCGCGAGGTGCGGCTGAGCGCGGGTGCGGGGTTCGTGGTGGCGATCTGTGGGGAGATCATGACGATGCCGGGGCTGCCACGCGTGCCTGCGGCGGAGGGGATACGGTTTGGGGCTGGTGGGGAGATCGAGGGGTTGTTTTAGGTTTCGCGCAAAGTGGTACTTTGCGCGAGTTGAGTGAATGCAACGCCGCTTTCGTCACCCCGGCCTTGTGCCGGGGTCCACCGGGCTGCGATGACAAGCCCAGGAACTCTACCGTGCACCAAGTCGCTTAGTGGATCCCGGCACAAGGCCGGGGTGACGGCACGGGCTTAAGCAGCCGATCGTCAAGCAGCCTTGCGCATCTTCGTCAGCTTCTTGAGCAGCATGTCGCGCTTGAGCTTCGAGATGTGGTCGATGAACAGCACGCCGTTCAGATGGTCGATCTCGTGCTGAAGTGCCGTCGCGAGCAGGCCGTCGAACTCGCCCTCATGCGCCTCGCCTTGCTCGTCGAGCCAGCGCGCGGTGCAGCGGGCCGGGCGTTCGACCTCGGCATATTGCTCCGGGATCGAGAGGCAGCCTTCGTTATAGCTCGACAGTTCCTCGCTGACCGAAACCAGTTCCGGGTTGATATAGACCTTGGGGTCGCGAACCGTTTTGGCCTCTTCGCCCTCACCCACCGTTTCCTGCAGATCGATCACGACGATGCGCTGCTCGATGCCGACTTGCGTCGCGGCAAGGCCGATGCCCCGCGCGTCGTACATCGTATCGAACATGTCGGCGACGATCGTGCGCACCGCATCGTCGACCGTTTCGACGGGCTTTGCGACGGCGCGGAGGCCGGGGTGCGGGACTTCGAGGATTTCTAGGACAGCCATGCTCGCGAGCTAGGAAAGGTCGTGGCGTGCGTCAAGTTTTAGAAGAAGGGGTTCACGCGAGCCAAATCGCCTCAACTCACCGGCCGCCGCGCGCGCAGCGCCTGCGCCAACGTCCCCTCGTCCAGATAATCGAGCTCACCCCCAACCGGCAGGCCATGCGCAAGCTGGGTGATGCGCACCGGAAACCGCTCGATCCGCTCCGCGATATAATGCGCGGTGGTCTGCCCCTCCAGCGTGGCGTTCATCGCCAGCACGACCTCGTCGATGCCACCGTCCGCGATGCGCCGCACCAGCGAATCGATTGCTAGATCCTCGGGACGAACGCCCTCCAGCGCCGAAAGCCGGCCGCCCAGCACATGGAAGCGCCCGGGGAAGAGCCGCGAGCGATCAAGGGCCCAAAGGTCGGCCACTTCCTCCACCACGCACAGCGCCCGCGCATCGCGGCGCTGATCGGCGCAGATGCCACAAGGGTTGGTGGTGTCGATATTCCCGCAGATCGAACAGGTTGAGAGCCGTTCCTCAACCGCCATCAACGCGTTGAGCAAAGGCCCGAGCGCCGCCTCGCGCTTTTTCAGCAAATGCAGCACCGCCCGCCTGGCCGATCGCGGGCCAAGACCGGGGAGCCGGGCCAGCGCGGTGGTGAGCGCTTCGATTTCGGGAGAGGCCATAGGGAACAGATAGGGGGTTGCGTTGCGCCTCTGCAAGCGGCCAGAGCGTGCCCCATGCGGATCATTTTCATGGGAACGCCCGACTTCTCGGTGCCGGTGCTGCAGGCTTTGGTCGATGCCGGGCATGACGTCGTGGCGTCATACAGCCAGCCGCCGCGCCGCGCCGGGCGTGGCAAGGCGTTGACGCCATCGCCGGTGCAGGCGCGTGCCGAGGCTTTGGGGATTGCGGTGCGGACGCCTGTGTCGCTGCGCGAGCCGCAAGCGCAGGCCGAATTCGCCGCGTTCGGGGCCGATGTCGCAGTCGTCGCCGCGTACGGGTTGATCCTGCCGCGCGCGGTACTCGATGCGCCGGTGCGCGGGTGCCTCAACGTTCACGCCTCGCTGTTGCCGCGCTGGCGTGGGGCGGCGCCGATCCAGCGCGCCATACTGGCGGGGGATGCAGAGACGGGCGTCTGCATCATGCAGATGGAGGCGGGGCTGGATACGGGGCCGGTGTTGCTGCGGGAGACGACTCCGGTTGCAGGCAAGACGGCCGGCGCGCTGACCGACGACTTGAGCGCGATGGGAGCGCGGTTGATGGTCCAGGTGTTGGCGGATTTCGAGGGATTTCCGCCGGTTGTGCAGCCCGAGGAGGGCGTGACCTACGCCGCCAAGATCGACAAGTCCGAGGCGCGGCTGGATTTCTCGCAGGATGCGGAGGCGGTCGAGCGGCAGGTGCGCGCGTTCAATCCAGTGCCGGGGGCTTTTTTCGAGGTCGCCGGCGAGCGAGTGAAGATATTGGCGGCGGAACTCGTACCCTTCAGCGGCACTGCGGGAACCATCATCGATCCGATTCTTACCATCGCCTGCGCAACCGGCGCGATCCGCCCGACATTGCTCCAACGCGCCGGCCGCGGCGTCATGACCGCCGCCGAACTGCTGCGCGGCTTTCCAATTCCCGCCGGGACACAGCTTTGACGCGCTTTGCGCTGACCGTCGAATATGACGGCCGCCCGTTCGTCGGCTGGCAGCGGCAGGATAACGGGCCGAGCGTACAAGCCGCGATCGAGCGCGCGGTCCATGCCATCACCGGCGAGAGCGTCGCGGTCCATGCGGCGGGACGGACCGATGCGGGGGTCCATGCGCTGGGGATGCGCGCGCATGTCGATATTGCGCGCGACATCATGCCGTTCCGGTTGATGGAAGCGCTCAACGCCAAGTTGCGGCCCGATCCGGTCGCGATCGTTGGGTGCGAGGCCGTGGCGGATGACTGGCATGCGCGTTTTTCGTGCGTGGCGCGGCATTACGAGTATCGCATCGTAACCCGCCGTGCGCCGCTCACATGGGAGCGCGGACTGGCGTGGCGCGTCGCGGTGCCGCTGGATGCGGCGGCGATGGCAGCGGGCGCCGCGCGGTTGCTCGGGCGGCATGACTTCACCACTTTCCGATCGGCGCATTGCCAGGCTGACAGCCCCTTACGCACGCTCGACCGGCTCGATGTGGTGCAGGATGGCGAGCGGATCAGCGTGTTCGCCTCGGCACGGTCATTCCTGCATCATCAGGTGCGGTCGATGGTCGGGTGCCTCGCGCTGGTCGGGCAAGGGAAATGGACGCCTGACGATATGGCGGACGCGCTGGCGGCGCGTGACCGGGCAGCGTTGGGCCTGAACGCGCCGTCCGACGGGCTGTATTTTCTGCGGGCGGACTATTCTATCGACTGAACCGCGCAGCCAGTTCTACATGGGTCGACCAGCGGAACTGGCCGACCGGTTGAACCCAATCGAGCGCGTATCCGACTTTGCACAAAATATCCGCATCGCGCGCGAAGCTGCTGGGATTACACGATACATAGGCGATAACGGGCACCTTTGACGCGGCGAGCTGCCCGATCTGCTCTTTGGCACCCGCCCGCGGCGGATCGAGAATGATCGCGTGGAAGCGATCGCATTCCGCGGCCGTGAGCGGGCGGCGAAACAGGTCGCGATGCTCCGCGAACACCGCCCGCCCCGCGCGCGAAGCGCCGGCTTGCAGCGCGAGGATCGCGTCGCGCCCGGCCTCCGCCGCGTAAACCTTGCCCGGCAGCGACAGCGCGAAGGTGCCCAGCCCGGCGAATAGATCGGCGCTGAGCGTCGCACCGCCTATCGCCTCCTTCACCGCAGCGACCAGCGCATCCTCGCCCTCGCGCGTGGCTTGCAGGAACGATCCCGGCGGAAATGGCACGGCGACACCGCCGAGCGCGATGGCGGCGCCTTCGGGCTCCCAGCGCGTTTCGGGGCCGATGCCATCATCGATCGCGAGCCGCGCGATGCCATTCGCCTGGCAAAAGGCGGTAATCGCCTCGATTGCGGCCAAGCCGTCCGTGATCTTGCCCTCGATCAGCAGATCCACGCCATGATCCAGTTCGGTCAGGTGCAGCCGCGCACGACCTTTCAGCACACGCGCGAGCAGTTTGCGCAGCGGCGCGATGATGGCAAACAGGCTCGGCGTCAGGATCCAGCATTCGCGCAGATCGACAATCGTGTGGCTGGCACCCTCGCTGAAGCCGAGCGTGACTGCGCCGCCCTTGGCCTCGGCTTGAAGGGCGGCACGGCGGCGCGTGCGCGGCGGCGAGAGTGCGGGCGGACGGATCGGCGCGCTCAGCCCCTGCGCAGCGAGCGCGCCCGTGATGCGGTCGGTGAGGAAAGCTGCGTAGCTTTCGTCGTCGAGATGCTGGAGCTGGCACCCCCCGCATTGCGGGAAGTGGCGGCATGGCGGTCTCTGGTGATGCAGGCCGGGAATGACAGTGTTGTCGGCGGTCAGTGTGTCGCCGGGCGCTGCGAAGGCGGCGTGGCGGCCGTCCGCGGTCACCCCCTCCCCGCGCGCGGCGACGCGGACGATCAAATCGTTCATAACGAGGCTCTTACTGCAGAAAGTTCACGCGCGAGATCATCGGCGATGAAGGCCGGGCCCAGGCGACGGGCGGCTTCGGCGTGCATCCAGACGGCGGCTTCGGCAGCGCCGAAGTGCGCGCTGAACAGGGCTGCGCCCAAGACTCCGGCCAATACATCTCCGGTGCCCGCCGTGGACAACCACGGACTGCCGCCGAGCGCGACATTGGTGTGCCCGTTGGGGCGCGCGATGACGGTATCGGGCCCCTTAAAGACCACCGTCGCCCCGCAACGGCGTGCAGCGGCGCGGGCGGCCTCGATTTTCGACCCTGACCAGTCACCGAACAACGCCTTGAACTCGCCTGCGTGTGGGGTGAGGAACACACGCTGATCCCGATCCTCGATCGTTGCGCGCTGCCGGAAGATCGCGAAGTGGCGCTCCTCGAGCAAATGCAGCGCGTCGCCGTCGATCACGACTGGCCGTTCGCAGGCGATCGCGGCATCGAGCTTGGCGACGGCATCGTCGTTCCGTCCGAGACCGGGACCGATCACGACCCCGACCTTGGGTTTGCCCCTGATGGCGGCGCTCAGTGCTTCGGGCGACCATTCGCGTTGGACTACGGCGTGGGGCATATCGGTCCCCGGCGCTGCGAACAGCAGGCCATAACCCGCCCCTGCGCGCATCGCCGATTGGACTGCCAGCGCCGCGGCACCCGGCATCGCGCCGCCGATCACCACGACCATGCCGCGACTGTACTTGTGTGCGTTGACCAGCGGGGCGATTAGCCAAGGCCGCGCGATCGTCGCGTCCGGACTGACATTCTCGCGCGGCGATCCGATATCTTCCAGCCCAAGCCCGATATCGATCAACCGCACCGCCCCGCACAGGCTGGCCGAGGGCTGCAGGACATGCGCAGGCTTGAGCGCGCCCAGCGCGAGCGTCAGGCTGTATTCGGGAAGTTGGAACGGATTAAGTTCCGCGCCCGTATCAGTGTTTACACCACTCGGAAGATCGACGGCGATGGAAAGGTGCGCACACTGGACCAGCCCATCGATTGCCCGCGCAGTGTCATCGGCAAGCGCGCGAGACAGGCCGGTACCGAACACCGCATCTACTACGACCGGACTAATATCATCCTGTTCGAGCGGCGCGTCAGGGAAGGCTTCGACCGCTCCACCACAGGCCTCCCGCGCGGCAATCGCCACGGCGGTCTTCGGCTCCGCTAAGGCAGCGACCCGGACCGCCACCCCGTTTTCGCGCAAAATCCGCGCCGCGACATAGCCGTCGCCGCCATTATTGCCCGGACCGCACAATACCAGCACCGGCGCGCCCCCGGCCAGTCGCCGTACCGCCTCGGCCACGCCAGCCCCGGCGCGCTCCATAAGCGTCTCGACGCTAGCGCCGCCTGCAATCGCGCGATCCTCCGCCGCGCGCATCTGGGCGGCGGTCAGGATCGGCCGTCCTTCGATGGGGGTCATGACGCTTTCGCAGGCTTGCCTTTGATCGTGGCGGGCAGGCGGTAGCGATCGCCGCCCAGGGCCACTTCGATCTCGCCGGTGCCGATCACGGTCACGACGGCCTTCTCCGCGCCATCGGCGGCAATCACGCCGCGCCCATCCTTCGTCACCAGCAAGCGGTGGAACGCGCCGTCCGCGTGGCGCACCGTCAGGATCAGCCCGGCATCGCTGTCGGCCCGATCAATCGTGCAGGTACGCGCGAAATCCCGCGATCCGCGCTGGGCGCAGACGATCTTGCCGCTGTCGTCCTGCATCTTGCGCTGCTCGGCCTCGACCTTCGCAAGCGTGGCCGTATCGGTGCGCTGCTCGCCGCACGCGGCCAAGGCAAGCAGCAGGACTGCGCTAGATATCCGCGTATACATGAGTTTCGGCAACGGCTCCCGGGTGCGTGACCGCGCCCTTATAGGCGGGGCCGACCGTCTGGGAATAGCGCCATAGCGCGCCCGACTGGTAATCGTTCAAGCGGCGCGTCCAGGTGGCACGGCGCGCGGCGAGCGTCGCCTCGGGCACGTCGAGGTCGATCGTGCCTGCTTCGGCGTCGATCCGGATCGTGTCGCCATCCTCGATTAACGCGATCGGCCCGCCATCGGCGGCTTCCGGCCCGACATGGCCGATGCAGAAGCCGCGGGTCGCGCCCGAGAACCGGCCGTCGGTGATGAGCGCGATCTTCTCGCCCATCCCGAGCCCATAGAGCGCGGCGGTGGTCGATAGCATCTCCCGCATCCCGGGGCCGCCTTTCGGACCTTCGTAGCGGATCACCAGCACTTCGCCCTCGTTGATCGAGCGTGCCTCGACTGCGGCGAAGCAATCCTCCTCGCAATCGAACACGCGCGCCGGGCCCGTGAACTGAAGCCGGTGCATCCCCGCGACCTTGACGATCGCGCCATCGGGGGCGAGCGAGCCGCGTAGGCCGACCACGCCGCCGGTCGGGCTGATTGGCGTCTTCACGTCGTAAATGACCTTCTGGTCGGGGTTCCAACTGACCTGATCGATGTTTTCGCCGAGCGTCTTGCCTGTTACGGTCAGGCAATTGCCGTCGAGGAATCCGCCGTCGAGCATGGTCTTCATCAGCATGTAGACGCCGCCCGCCTCATACATGTCCTTGGCGACATATTGCCCGCCGGGTTTGAGGTCGGCGATGTAAGGTGTTGATTTGAAAGCTTCGGCGACGTCGAACAGATCGAACTCGATGCCCGCTTCGCTCGCCATCGCTGGCAAGTGCAGCGCGGCGTTGGTCGATCCGCCGGTCGCCGCGACGACGCGGGCGGCGTTCACGAAGGCCTCACGCGTGCAGATGTCACGCGGACGGATACTGCGCTCCAGCAGCTCCATCACCTGATAGCCTGCCGCCACAGCAATCTGTTCGCGCGTGGAATAGGGTGCGGGCACCATGTTGCTGTTAGGCAAGGACAAACCAATCGCCTCGCCAACGCACGCCATGGTGTTGGCGGTGAATTGCCCGCCGCACGCGCCGTGGCCGGGACACGCGACCTTTTCCATCGCGTGCAATTCGCTGATCGGGCACGTACCCGCCGCGAAGCGGCCGACAACCTCGAACACATCGACGACGGTGATATCCTTGTCGTGGAAACGGCCCGGCAGGATCGATCCGCCATAAACGAAGATGCTCGGAATATTGAGCCGCAGCATCGACATCATCATGCCGGGCAGCGATTTGTCGCACCCCGCAAAGCCGACCAGCGCATCGTAGCAATGCCCGCGCACCGACAGTTCGACCGAATCGGCGATCACTTCGCGGCTGACGAGCGAGGATTTCATCCCCTGATGCCCCATCGCGATGCCGTCGGTGACGGTGATCGTGTTGAAGCGGCGCGGCATCCCGCCATTCTGGATCACGCCCGCGCGCGCCGCATCGGCCTGTACGTCGAGCAGCGTGTTGCACGGCGCGCTGTCGTTCCCGGCGCTGGCGAGCGCGACGAACGGGCGGCCGATCTCCTCCTCGCTCAACCCCATCGCATAGTAATAGCTGCGATGCGGGGCGCGTTCGGGGCCGACCGACACGTGGCGGCTGGGCAGGCGGGATTTGTCGAAACGATTGGTCATGGCGACAGCCTATGTCGCCAAAGCACGATTCGACGCAAGTCTGTTACGAGAATGCCAAGTGTGAGCGCGATATTGCGGCGTGGGGACGGCGAAGTTTCCCGCGCCGTCCCGCAGCTTGGATGGCGCGCGGGGGGACCGTGGACCATCGACGAGCGCTCCGCTGGGGGCGGCGGACTCGTTCAAGTTCGAACACAGCAAGCTGAGGGCCAGGTGCGGATTTCCGCCGTTTTCGTGCGATACGGCGATCGGGGAGTGCCGTTGTGGGACGGACAAGTGTTACGCGAGTTGCGTTTCGAGACACCACCAGCCCGGTTGTACGGCCCGAATTCGCGCGGCGGCGGCGGCGCGGTCGGCAACGCTCGCATAGAGTGCGAAGCAGGTCGCGCCAGAGCCAGACATGCGCGCGAGGATGGGGGCCCCCTCCCCCAGCAGCGTCAGTACGTCGTCGATCACGGGCGCGAGCCGCCGCGCGGGCGCTTCCAGATCGTTACGCCCGGCGAGCGCGAGCGACAGCGCATCGCCATCGGGCATTGCGCCACGATCGATGCCGTCCCACGCCTTGAACACGGCTGCGGTCGATACGGCGACGCCGGGATTGACCAGCAGCGTGGCCATGCCGGTCGGGCCATCCAGCGGATACAGCCGCTCGCCCCGCCCTTCGCCCAGCGCGGTGCGGCCGAGCAGGCAGGCCGGGATGTCGGAGCCGAGCGCGGCGGCGATCTCAAACAGGCGGGGATCGTCGAGCGGAACCGCGTTAGCCTTGGCGAGCGCGCGGAGTGCCGCCGCTGCATCGGCCGAGCCGCCGCCGATACCGGATGCCACCGGGAGGTGCTTGTCGAGCGTGAAGGCACCGGCTTCGGGCATGTCGAAGGTCGCCGCGAAGGCGCGGGCGGCGCGGAGGATGAGGTTGTCGCCTTCCCCGCTGAGCCCCTGGGCGAACGGACCGGTGATTGCGAGCGAGAGGGGGCCGGGTGCCAGCTTCACCGTGTCGCCGTCCGCCACGAAGGCGAACAGCGTTTCGAGCTCGTGATAGCCGTCCGCGCGGCGCGCGCGGACGTGGAGCGCGAGGTTGATCTTGGCGGGGGCGAGTTCGGTGATCATGCTGCTGACTTCTTAGATGCGCCGCGGCAAAGCCGCGTCGTCGGGCGGGGCTGCTGGCCCCGCCGGCCGGACGCGCCTTGACCCGCGACGCAGCTTCGCCGCGTCTGGGGCGGCGCGTCACATATTCGGGTAGTTCGGGCCCCCACCGCCCTCGGGCACCACCCAATTGATGTTCTGTGTCGGATCCTTGATGTCACAGGTCTTGCAATGCACGCAATTCTGCGCGTTGATCACGAATTTCGGATCGCCCGTCTCCTCGCCGACGATCTCGTACACGCCCGCCGGGCAATAGCGCTGCGCCGGTTCGTCATACATCGGCAGATCGTATTTTACCGGGATATCCGGGTCCTTCAGCGTCAGGTGAACCGGCTGATCTTCCTCATGATTGGTGTTCGAGATGAACACCGAGGACAGCCGGTCGAACGTCAGCACCCCATCGGGCTTGGGATAGTCGATCTTGCGCGCCTGATCCTTGCGCCACAGGCTTTCGTGATCGGGGTGATGCTTCATCGTGAAGGGCATCTTCAGCCCGAAATATTCGAGCCACATGACGATGCCCGACAGGACCGTACCGAGTACCTCGCCAAACTGCTTTACCAACGGCACGACGTTGCGAACGATCGACAGCTCCTTGTAAAGCCAGGACTTCTCGAATGCCTGCGGATAGGCGACCAGCTCGTCATGCTGGCGCTGCGACAGGATCGCATCGGCAGCTGCTTCAGCGGCCATGATGCCCGACTTCATCGCGCCGTGCGTACCCTTCAGGCGCGGCACGTTGAGGAAACCGGCCGAACAGCCGATCAGCGCGCCGCCCGGGAAGACCAGCTTCGGGATCGACTGCAGCCCGCCGTCGTTGATCGCGCGCGCGCCGTACGACACGCGCTTGCCGCCCTTCAGGATCGCCGCGATCTCGGGATGCGTCTTCCAGCGCTGCATTTCCTGGAATGGCGACAGATGCGGGTTCGAATAGTTGAGCCAGGTCACGAAGCCGAGACTGACTTGCCCATTGGCCTGATGATACAGCCACGAACCGCCATTGGCATCGTCGCCGAGCGGCCAACCCTGCGTGTGGATGACGCGGCCGGGGCTGTGCAGCGCGGGATCGATGTCCCACAATTCCTTGATGCCGATGCCATAGACCTGCGGCTGGCTGTCCTTCGCCAGATCGAAGGTGCGGATCAGTTGCTTGGTCAAATGCCCGCGCACACCCTCGGCGAGGAAGGTGTACTTAGCGTGAATTTCGAGGCCCGGCGTATAATCGGGCTTGTGCGTGCCGTCGCGCGCGACGCCCATGTCGCCGGTGGCGACGCCTTTAACCGAACCGTCGTCGTTGTAGAGAATCTCTGCAGCAGCAAAACCGGGGAAGATTTCGACGCCGAGCTCCTCCGCCTGCCCCGCCAGCCAGCGGCACAAATTGCCAAGGCTGCCGGTATAGGTGCCCTTATTGTGCATGAACGGCGGCGTGATGAAGTGCGGCAGGTTGAATTTGCGCTTGGCGGTCAGGATCCAGTGCAGATTCTCTGTCACCGGCACTTCCGCGAGCGGACAGCCCTTGTCGCGCCAGTCGGGGATTAGCTCGTCGAGCGATTTCGGATCGATCACCGCGCCCGACAGGATATGCGCACCGACTTCGGAGCCCTTCTCGAGCACGCAGACCGACAGCTCGGCGTCTTTCTCCGCCGCCAATTGTTTCAGCCGGATCGCCGCCGACAGGCCCGCCGGGCCAGCGCCCACGATGACCACATCGTAAGGCATGGATTCACGCTGGTTTTCACCGTCACTCACGTCTCGTCTCCACCGCGGACTCCGCGTGCGCTTACTCGTCGCGTGCGCGGCACGTCCTGTCCATCTGCGCGTGCCAGCGAATTGACCTTCGCGTCAACATACTAGCTTAAGAGAGACATGGGGGCTGACCAGAATATCGATTGGCAATGGGCGGCGGCGAGCGTGCTCGAATGGTGGCGTGACGCCGGGGTCGATACGCTGGTCGACGAAGACCCGCGCGATTGGACCGCGGCACCGCCCCCGCCACCCGAACCGCCGCGCCGGTCCAGCGGCGCTCAAGCCGTAGCGGAACCTGTCGCCGTACCGTTGCCCGCCACGCTTGCCGATTTCACGACGTGGCGCATTGGGCCGAGTGCGCCTGAAGCCGGTTGGTCAGGCAAGGCGATCTCGGCGAGCGGCGATCCGGCGGCCGACATCATGATTTTGGTCGATCTTCCCGATCGTGAAGATGGCGAATCGCAAACGCTGTTGAGCGGCGCGGCCGGGCGCTTGTTCGATAGGATGCTCGCGGCAATCGGACATAGCCGCGATTCGGTCTATCTCGCGCCGATGTGCACGATGCGCCCGCTGACCGGCCGCATCACCCCCGAAATCGAGGCGCGACTGGTCGAGATCGCACGCCATCACGTCGCTTTGGTTGCTCCCAAGCGCCTGCTTATACTTGGGAATGCGCCGAGCCGTGCACTCGCCGGGATGGATCTGGCGCGGGCGCGGGGAAGTTTACAGGCGATTAACCTAAAATGTGGACAGTCCGAAGTTGCGGTTGAGGGGGTGGCGAGCTTCCACCCGCGCCTGCTGCTCGAACGGCCTGCCGAAAAGGCGCGCGCGTGGAAGGATTTACAGATGCTGATCGCAGGAATGCCCGCATGAAGCTGAAAATTGCCGGATTTGTTGCTTTGTCCCTGGCCGCGCCGGTCGCCGCACATGCCGCGGGCGAGCCGCCGGCCGCAGCGCCGGTCGTTCAGCGTGACGTCATTCCGCCACAGCTCGATGCCGAACAGCGCGCCGGCTACCGGGCGGTGTTCGCTAGCATCCGCGCGCAGAAGTGGCAGGATGCGCAGTTGCAACTCGCCGCGCTGAAGCCGGGTCCGCTGCACGCCATTGCGCAGGCCGAATTGCTGACCGCTAAGGGATCGCCCAAAGCCGAGCTCGATCCGCTCGCGAAATTGCTCGCCGAGGCACCCGAACTGCCACAGTCGCGCCAGATCTACACGATGGCGGCGTCCCGCGGCGGCGTCGGCTTGCCGCCGCTGCCCGAGGCGCGCGCGCTGACCTGGATCGACGGTGCCCCGGCGCGCAAACGCGCCAAAAGTATCAGCAATGGCGACATGATCGCGGTCGAACTCGCGCTGAAGATGCAGCCGTTCATCAAGGCCGACAGCGGCAGCGAAGCACAGGCGCTGCTCGAAGCGACGCCGGGCCTGTCGCCCGACTCGATCACCGAATGGCAGCGCAAGATCGCCTGGATGTATTTCCTGGCCGGAGACGACAACAATGCGCGGGCAATGGCAGCGAAGGCCGCGACCGGCACCGGCGACTTCGCGGTCGAGGGCGTCTGGGTCGGCGCGCTGGCGGCGTGGCGGCAGCAGGATTGCACTGCGGCCGGTACTGCGTTCGAAACCGTCGCGGCGCGCGCGCGCGACACCGATCTGCGCGCCGCCGGGCTCTATTGGGCGGCACGCGCCGACATGCAGTGCGCGCGGCCCGACCGGGTCGAGGGTCGCCTGAAAACCGCCGCGCAATATCGCGAGACCTTCTACGGCCTGCTCGCCCGTCAGGCGCTCGGCATCAAGGATGTGGGCGTGCGCCCGATCGCGGCATCGGCGACGAGCGACTGGCAGACGCTGTCGCGCCGCCCGAATGTCCGCGTTGCCGCAGCATTGGTCGAGATCGATGAGACCGCGCTAGCTGACGAGGTGATCAAGCAACAGGCGCGGATCGGCGATCCGTCGGAATATCCCGCGCTCGTCCGGCTGACCGCCGCGCTCGATCTGCCGAGCACGCAGGTGTGGTTGTCGCACAACGGCCCGGTCGGGGCGACCCCGCCGATCGAGGCGCGATTCCCCGCACCCAATTGGGCACCCGATGGCGGCTGGCGCGTCGACAAGGCACTGGTGTTCGCCCACACGCTGCAGGAATCGCGTTTCCGCACCGATGTGGTCAGTCCCGCTGGCGCGTTCGGCCTGATGCAGGTCCGACCCGGTGCGGCAACCGACATCGCGCGCAAGCAGGGTCGCAGCTTCGACCGCAGCGCACTCGCGCGGCCCGGCACCAATTTCGAAGTCGGGCAAAGCTATCTCGAACAGCTCCGCGATCAGCGCTGCACCGACGGCCTGCTGCCCAAGGTGATCGCCGCCTATAATGCCGGGCCGGGTCCGGTCGAGGCGTGGAACGCGGTCGCGCGCGATGGCGGCGACCCGCTGCTCTACATCGAATTGATCCCCTATTGGGAAACGCGCGGCTATGTGACGACGGTGCTTCGCAACTACTGGGTTTATGAGCAGCAGACCGGTAAGCCCGCATCGATCAGCCGCGCCGCGCTGTCGCAAGGGCTGTGGCCGCGCTTCCCGGGATTGCCAGGACCAGCGGCAGTGCGGATCACCTCGCACACGCGCGGACAAGCGCTCGCCAGCGTGAACTGAGCGCCGTGCCGATCGACGAAAGCGCGGTATTCCTACCGGTCCGGATGGCGGTGCTCACCGTCTCGGACACGCGGGGGCTGGCCGAAGATCGCTCGGGCGACACGCTGGTCGCGCGGCTGAGCGCGGCCGGGCATCTGCTAGCGGCGCGCGAGATCGTGCGGGATGATGTCGCGCTGATCGTGGCGACGCTGCACCGCTGGATCGACGATCACGAGGTCGACTGCATCATCACCACCGGCGGCACCGGCGTGACCGGGCGCGACGTGACGCCCGAAGCGATCGAGCAGGTCGCAGACAAGATGATCCCAGGTTTCGGCGAACTGTTCCGCTGGCTCAGCTTCCAGACGATCGGCACCTCCACCGTACAATCGCGCGCCTGCGCGTGCGTAACGCGCGGCACCTATATCTTCGCGCTGCCGGGATCGACCGGCGCGGTGAAGGACGGGTGGGATGGCATATTGGCGAGCCAGCTGGACAGCCGACACAAGCCCTGCAACTTCGTCGAATTGATGCCGCGTCTGCGCGAACGCTGAGCCTCGCCGATCAGTCTCCGGTCTGCATCACCGCGAGTTCGTGCCCCGCCAGATCCTGAAAGTGAAAGCGCCGTCCGCCGGGGAAGGTGAAGAGCGGTACGGTAATCACGCCACCGGCGGCGCGGACCCTCGCCTCGACCGCTTCAATGTCGTCCACCTCGATCACCGGCAAGGCGGCGGCGGTCGCTTCGGCCGGGTCCGCCTGAAAGCCGATGTCGGTGTCGCCGGTGGTCGTCGCGGCGTAGCTCGGACCGAAATCGGCGAAATCCCAGCCGAACGCGGCTGCATAAAACGCCTTTGCGCCTGCGATATCCGTGACGGGTAGTTCCAGATAATTGAGCCGCGCCATTGCAATTCCCCCAATGTTCTTGTTGCGTTCTCGCAAGTGGGCTACACCGAGTCAATGGCCGACAAACGCCCCCAGCGCGGCGCGACGCTGAACCGCGAAAGCGCCCGGTTCAATCTGCCCGAGCGCGCGGCGGATGGCGACTGGCTCGACGACCAGATACTGGTAGACGGGGCCCCGCCGCGCTTGCGCACCAGCGTGACGGTAGAGCGGCCGCGCACCATCATCAGCCGCAACACATCGCCCGACATCGGCTTCGACCGGTCGATCAATCCGTATCGCGGTTGTGAGCATGGCTGCATCTATTGCTTCGCGCGGCCGACCCACGCGTTTCACGATCTGTCGCCGGGCCTCGATTTCGAGAGCAAGCTGTTCGCCAAGCCCGACGCGCCGGCCCTGCTTCGCGCCGAGCTGACAAAGCGTGGATATAGCGCGCAACCGATCGCGTTTGGCACCAATACGGATCCGTATCAGCCGATCGAGAGCGACTGGCGAATCACGCGCGGGTGCATCGAAGTCCTCGCCGAAACCAGCCATCCGCTAACGATCACGACGAAATCCGACCGGGTCGTGCGCGACATCGATGTGCTCGCGCCGATGGCAGCTAAGGGTTTAGCGGCGGTGGCGATGTCGATCACCTCGCTCGATCCGCGGGTTGCGATGACGGTCGAACCGCGCGCGCCTGCGCCCGAGCGGCGGCTGACGGCGGTGCGGAAGCTGGTGGCGGCGGGCATTCCGACCCACGTCTCGATCGCCCCGGTCATTCCGGCGATCACCGATCATGAGATCGAACATCTGATCGAGCGGGCGGCGGAGGCCGGTGCGCGCTCGGTTTCGTTCATTCCGGTGCGCCTGCCGTGGGAAGTGGCACCGCTGTTCCGTGCGTGGCTCGATGAACATTTCCCCGACCGGGCGGCGAAGGTTATGGCCATTATCGCCTCGATCCGTGAGGGGCGCGACAACGATCCGGGCTTCTTCACGCGAATGCGCGGCAGTGGACCGTGGGCCGATCTGTTGCGCACGCGCTTTCACATCGCCTGCCGCAAACACGGCTTGAATCAGGAGCGCATAACGCTGCGCAGTGACCTGTTTCGCCCGCCCGCCGGGCCGCAGGGGGATTTGTTTCTCTAAAGCCCCGCATGAGACGCGCGACGAGGGTCGGCGACCGCCCCCGGTGTTGCTAAGGGCCGTGGCATGAGCCGCATCAAGTCCGCCCTGCCGCCGCGCGCGGAGCTCGAACGCTTGATCGACGCGCAAGGATATCTGTCGATCCGCGCGACACCCAATGCAGCAACGAACGAGATTCGCCTGCCCGCGCCTGGAGCGCCGGGCGTGGTGAACCTGCGCACCACTGCGACGCCCGAGGATGGGAAGGCCAATGATGCGGTGCTGGCCTTGTTGGCGAAGGCGCTGGGGTGCCCGCGCTCGGCGCTGACGCTCGTGCGGGGGGCGACCGCGCGCAACAAGGTCATTCACGTCGCGCGCTGACGGCGCCGCCCGCACGCGAACTGCGTCGTCGTCTTACGCGCGGAACATCGCGATTTCGGGGAGCGCGGGGACGAAACCATAAATCGCGACGAGCTGATCCAGCACCGCTTCGGACAGTGGCTCTTCGAACGCGCAGCCGGCGGTGTAATCGTCCGACCAGACGATGCGCGCGCGCCGCGGCGGCTGACCCGGCAGGGTCACCATGACGACCGAATGCGGCGGCAGCGCCTGATAGGTTTCCAGGCGCGCACCGGCGATCGAAAGATCGGATATGCGGCACACGGAGCGGATCCCCTGGTCGCCGACCCGACCCGGCATTTGCACTTCCGATCGCGCTGCACTGCGGCGCCCGCCCGCCTTGATGGCGTTCTGGACCAGCGAAATCTGCACCGAAAACATCAAACCCCTCCGACTGTATGCCGGTCGCGATAAGACGCGATCGGTTAACGCGGCGGTGACCCAAGGATCATCAATTAGTATCAGGCCGCGAGCACATGGTCCTTGAAGCGGGCGCGGAGCTCGGTCTTGAGCAGCTTGCCGGTCGCCGTGTGCGGCAGTTCGTCGACGAAGACGATCTCGTCGGGAAGCCACCATTTGGCGACATGCTGGCCGAGATGCGCGGTGATTTCCGCAGGGGCGACCGTGCTGCCGGGCTTGCGCACGACGATCAGGATCGGGCGTTCGTCCCATTTGGGGTGATAGACCCCGATCGCCGCCGCTTCGGCGACGCCGGGGCAGCCGATCGCGGCGTTCTCGAGATCGACCGAGGAAATCCATTCCCCGCCCGATTTGATCACGTCCTTCGCACGGTCGGTGATCTGCATCGTGCCATCGGGGTGCAGCACCGCCACGTCGCCGGTATCGAACCACTGATCGGCATCGACCGCATCTGCGTCTGCCTTGAAGTAGCGCTTCACCACCCACGGCCCGCGCACTTGCAGCCGCCCGGAGCTCGTCCCGTCGCGCGGGAGCACGACATCGTCGTCATTCACAACCTGCAGTTCGATACCGAACGGGATCTGGCCTTGCTTGCCAACATGATCGAGCCTGGCGTCATGGCTCATCACCTCCCATTCGGGCGGCGGGAAGCCGGCGGTGCCGATCGGCGAGGTCTCGGTCATCCCCCACAGATGCTTGACGGTGACGCCCATCCCCATGATCCGCTCGATCATCGCGCGCGGCGCGGCGGACCCGCCGATGGTCACCTGTTCGAGGAAGCGCGGCGCTTCGCCGGTCGCGTCGATATGGCCGAACATCGCGAGCCAGACGGTCGGCACGCCGGCCGTGTGCGTCACCTTCTCCTGGTTCATCAGCCGGCACAGCACCGCGGCGTCGTTGACCTGGGCATAGACGCATTTTGCGCCCGACAGAGCGCAGGCGAACGGCAGGCCCCAGGATGCGGCGTGGAACATCGGCACCACGGGCAGCACCACGGCGCTGGGACTGAGGTTGAAGATCCACGGCGCGACCTCGGCCATCGCGTGGATCACGGTCGAGCGATGTTCGTACAGCACGCCCTTCGGATTGCCGGTGGTGCCGCTGGTGTAACACAACATGCACGGATCGCGCTCGGGCCCCTCGACCCAGGCGTACTCGCCGCTTTCTGCCGCGATCAGATCCTCGAACGCACCGTCATCGAAACAGATGTAATGCTCAATGCTGGTCCATTGCGACTTCAACCGATCGACCAGCGGCTGGAATTGTTTGTCATACAGCAGCACGCGGTCTTCGGCATGGTTTGCGATATAGACCAATTGCTCGTCGAACAGGCGCGGATTGATCGTGTGGATCACGCCGCCCATCCCGATTGCGCCATACCAGGCGACCAGATGGCGGGCGTGATTCATCGCGAGAGTTGCGACCCGATCGCCCGACTTCAGGCCTAACTTTTCAAAGGCTTGTGCCAGCTTCTTTGCGTCGCGTGCGATGCCGGCCCAATCGGTGCGGGTCTCGGTGCCATCTGCCCAATAGGTGACGATTTCGCGGCCGCCATGCTCCCGCGCGGCATGATCCAGCAACCGCGGCACGCGCAATTCGAAGTCCTGCATTCCGCCGAGCATTGTCTCTCCCTCACCCAATCTTGGCGGGGCGACTTACCCCACCAGTGCCAGCCGCGCTTCGGCGGTTCTCAACACAACGTTGGAAACACCCTGCAAGGCTTCGATCCGCGCGGCAAGTTCCCCGTCGAGCAGAAAATCGCGTCCGAGCAGAATTCGCGCGGTTTTGCCCGGTGTTACCGGTACTGTCGCCCACACTTCGCCGCGTGCGCCACGCGTATCGGCGAGGATTGCGCCGAGCGCCGCCATTGCCGCCGGAGTTTCCACGGTCAATTCGATGCAGAAGCGTGCGCTGCTGGCCAGTGTCTCGAACGGCTGGATGCGCTTGACCGTCACGCGCGGCGTTTCCTCGCCGGGGCGGCGATCGAGCTCGACCGTGATCAGCCCGCAGCCGCCATTGCGCGCCGCGTCTTCCAGATCGGCGGCGACCGCATCGTCGAAACAGGTCGCGACGAATTGCCCCGATTGATCCGACAGCGTCGCCATCATGTAGCGCTTTCCCCGCGCCGAGGTGCGCCAGCGCGCATCCTCGACCAGCGCCGCCATCGTGGCCCCGGCGCGGCTGCCATCGTCGGGGATGTTAAGCTCGCCGAGCGTCGCATAGGTGCGTGCGCCGTGGAGCTTGGCGAGATGCCCGTGCCGGTCGACCGGATGCGCCGAGAAATAGAAGCCGAACGCCTCGCGCTCCTGCTCCATCCGCTCCGCCATCGTCCAACCCGCCGTCTTGGGTAGCTTGATCGGTGGTTCAGCCGCCTCGGGCGTGCCGAACAGGCCACCCTGCCCGCTCGTCTTCTGCTCGGTGATGCGCGCAGCAGTGCCAAGGATCGTCTCGGCGCAGCCAAAGACCGCGGCGCGATTGTCGACCAGCGCGTCGAACGCCCCCGCCGCCGCGAGCGTTTCAAGCTGGCGCTTGTTCATCATGCGCGGATCGATCCGCCGCGCGAGATCATCGATCGAGGCGAAGCGACCGTTCGCCTCGCGTTCGGCGACGAGTTTCTCCATCGCCCCCTCGCCCACCGATTTCAGCGCCGCGAGCGCATAACGGACGGCGAGGCCATCACCCGATTCCTCGACCGAGAAATCCGCCATGCTGCGATTGAGGTCGGGCGGCAGGATCGCGACGCCGAGCCGCCGCATGTCATCGACGAACACGGCGAGCTTGTCCGTCAGGCTCGAATCGAAGCACATCGAGGCGGCGAAGAATTCGTGCGGGTGATGCGCCTTCAGCCACGCCGTCTGGTACGCCAGCAATGCATAAGCGGCGGCGTGCGATTTGTTGAAGCCGTAGCCCGCGAACTTGTCGATCAAGTCGAACAGCTCGTTGGCCTTGGCCTCGGGGATGCCGTTGACCTTCAGACAGCCCTCGACGAACCCGGCGCGCTGCGCGTCCATCTCCGCCTTGACCTTCTTGCCCATCGCGCGACGCAGCAAATCGGCGCCGCCCAGGCTGAACCCGGCGAGCACCTGCGCGGCCTGCATCACCTGTTCCTGATAGACGAAGATGCCGTAGGTTTCGGCCAGAATGCCTTCGAGCAGAGGATGCGGGTAGGTGATCTCCTCCTGCCCGTTCTTACGACGGCCGAACATCGGGATGTTGTCCATCGGGCCCGGGCGATACAGCGAGACGAGCGCGATGATGTCGCCGAAATTGCTCGGCCGGACGGCGGCAAGCGTGCGCCGCATCCCCTCCGATTCGAGCTGGAAGACGCCAACCGTGTCGCCCTTTTGCAGCAGCTTGTAGACGCCCTCGTCATCCCATTCGAGCGCGTCGAGATCGATCACCACGCCGCGGCTGGCGAGCAGGTCGAGCGCTTTCTTGAGCACTGACAGCGTTTTCAGGCCGAGAAAGTCGAACTTCACCAGGCCCGCACCCTCGACATATTTCATGTCGAATTGCGTGACGGGCATGTCAGAGCGCGGATCGCGGTACAGCGGCACGAGCTCGGCGAGCGGGCGGTCTCCGATCACCACGCCTGCCGCGTGAGTCGAGCTGTGGCGCGGCAGACCTTCCAGCTTCATCGCGAGGTCGAGCAAATGGCGGACGCCGCTATTGCCCTTATACTCGCTGTGCAGCTCGGACACGCCGTCGATCGCGCGTTTCAGGTCCCACGGGTCGGTCGGATGGTTTGGGACGAGCTTCGCCAAACGGTCGATCTGGCCATAGCCCATTTGCAGCACACGCCCGGTGTCCTTCAGCACCGCGCGCGCCTTCAGCTTCCCGAAGGTGATGATCTGCGCGACCTGGTCGGTGCCGTACTTCGCTTGGACGTAGCGAATGACTTCGCCACGCCTGGTTTCGCAGAAATCGATATCGAAGTCGGGCATCGACACGCGTTCCGGGTTGAGGAAGCGTTCGAACAGCAAGCCCAGTTTGATCGGATCGAGATCGGTAATCGTCAGCGCCCAGGCGACGACCGAGCCAGCGCCCGAACCACGCCCCGGCCCGACCGGAATGTCATGATCCTTCGCCCATTTGATGAAGTCCGCGACGATCAGGAAGTAGCCGGGAAAGCCCATCTGGATGATGACATCGAGCTCGAAATCCAGGCGCTTGCGGTAGGCGTCGAACCCATCGTCCGTTCGGAGTGAGCTTGTCGAAGCACTGCTTTCGACTTGCCCCGATGCGAGGGATCGCGCGTGCCCTTCGACAATCTCAGGGCGAACGGTGTTCAACGCTTTTATGCGGGCAATGCGCGCCTCCAACCCCGCATGGGCGTCCGCGCGCAGCTTCGCCGCCTCGGCCGCGGGATCGCCCGCTAGGCTCGGCAGGATCGGCTTGCGCTTCGGCGCGGCCACGCCGCAGCGTTGCGCGACGACCAGCGTATTGGCGATCGCCTCGGGCAAATCGGCGAACAGCTCGCGCATCACCTTGGCGGGCTTCATCCACGCATCGGGCGAACTGCGCGGGCGATCCTCGCTGGCGACGTAACTCGAGCTGGCGATGCACAGCAGAGCGTCATGCGCCTCGCTGAAATCCTCGTCGGTGAAGCAGCACGGATTGGTCGCGACCAGCGGCAGATCGCGGTCATAGGCTAGATCGAGCAACGCAGGCTCGGCTTTGCCCTCTGTCTCGTCGAGGCGACGGGTGAGTTCGATGTAGAGCCGGTCCGGGAAAAGCGCCTGCAAGCGATCGGCATAGGCGCGCGCGCGATCGGGCTGATCCTCGGCGAATAACCGCGCCAAGCCCCCTTCCCGCCCGGCCGTCAGCGCGATCAGGCCGTCGGTACGCCCTTCCAGCGCGGCGAAATCGACATGCGGCGCGAGATCGAGCGGGCGCCCGAGATGCGCCATCGAGACCAGCGCGCAGAGATTCTGATAGCCAGCTTCATCCTGTGCGTAGAGCGCGATCCAGTCGAGCACCGGGGTCGCCGTCTCGGGCATGTCGGGGCGACATACGCCCAGCATCGTGCCGATCACCGGCTGCACCCCCGCCCCCCGCGCCGCGTCGGAGAATGCCATCGCCGCGTACAGCCCGTTGCGATCGGTCAGCCCCGCGGCGGGAAACCCCAGCTCCTGCGCGCGCTTGGCGATGGCCTTTGGCTCGATCGCGCCATCGAGCATGGTGTAGGACGAAAAGATACGGAGAGGCACGAAGCCGGAATGGGGCATCGTTATGGGGTAGCGCTCAATCCACCGATTCGTAAAGTGATGAACCCGGCCGAATGGGACGCGTCGCTCGTAAATCGATGCAAGCTGGGAACCTGCGGCGGGCTTAGTCGCCGATCGAGAAGCCGCCGTCGGCATGGACGATCAGCGTCATCCGCGACAGCAGATCGAAGCCCAACACGCCAGCAGGCCGGTCCGGGATTAACGCCGCCTCGGCCAAGGTTCGCCCGATGCAACCAATCGTCAGCGAGACCGGCCCGACGATCTCCGCCGTCACGATCTTGCCGCCCACCCCCCGGCTTTGCGCAGTACGCAGGCGCGGCAACGCGGTGGCGGCGCTGGCGGGGATGCTGGTGCGCCACGCGCCACTATCGACCAGGAACGGTACGGCGACACTGCCCTCCCCAACCCGCAGCATCAGGTGCGGGCGGCCATCGCTGCGCCAGCCCGGCGCCGCCTCGACCGACGCCCGGGCGGACGGCCGGCACGCGGCCGCATCGGCCCGGGCCATCGTCGCCACGCCGCCACCGAAATCGACGTGCACGCAGCCGTCTTTGGCCAGCGCTTGTGGCCCGATCACCCCCGCCAGCCCGAGCGTGTCGAGCGGCCCGAGCGGCATCGTGAGGACGCGGTCGAAATGACGCAGAAGCATGCCGTCGGGCGTCGCCAGATCGAAGCCAGCGACGTACCGTCCCTTCACCGCGACCCCACCGCTGTCGCTGCCCTTCGATGGCGTGATGTCCAACAAGCCGAGTTGACGGGCGATACTGTCGTTCACCACGACTTCGGACGCGCCGGTATCGAACAGGAAGCGGTAGGAGTCTGTCCCGATCCGTAGCGTTACGATCGGCAATTGCCCGCCGACCGGATGGCCGTTCAGCGTCTGCGGGCGTTCGATCGCGAAAGTCTTGGACGGTGCGGCGACGCCCGCCGATGACAGCAACACAGCCGCCAGCGTTGCCGGAGCGAGAAGCCAGCGCGCTGGCCGCGTGCCGAAACCCATAATCTCGCCGCGCGCCTCAGAGCAGCTTTGCGATGTCTGCTTCGATGTCCTCGGGCTTGGTCGTCGGCGCGTAGCGCTCGACCACCTTCCCGTCCTTGCCGACCAGGAACTTGGTGAAGTTCCACTTGATCCCCTCGGTGCCGAGGAAGCCGGGCGCTTGCTTCTTCAGTTCCACGAACAGCGGATCGGAATTCGCGCCGTTCACGTCGATCTTGGCGAACACCGGGAAGGTGACGTCATAGGTCAGCGAGCAGAAATTGGCGATTTCCGCGGCATCGCCCGGCTCCTGCGCGCCGAACTGGTTGCACGGAAAACCGAGCACCTCGAACGGCTGCCCGGCGAATTTGCGGTGGAGCGCCTCCAGCCCTTCATATTGCGGGGTGAAGCCGCATTTGGAAGCGGTGTTGACGATCAACAGCACCTTGCCGGCATATTGCGCGAGGTCGACCGGCGCGCCATCCGCGCCCTTCACGGTCAGGTCGGTGATTGCCGTCATGTCGTTCCCCAAGATCAGTCGTGTCGGGCTAGCAGGAAGCGCAAATTCTGCTTCACCCCCGCCCATTCGCTCGCGATGATCGAATAAACCACAAGATCGCGCACGCGGCCATCCATCACCTGATGGTTGCGCAAAACGCCGTCGCGCTTCGCCCCCAGGCGCTCGATCGCCGCCTGAGAGCGTTTGTTGAACCAGTCCGTGCGGATCTGCACGACATTGCAGCCCATCGTCTCGAACGCATGGGTCAGCAGCAACAGTTTGGCCTCGGTATTGACCCCGCTGCGCTGCACCGACCGCGCATAGAAGGTGCCGCCGATCTCCAGCCGCTTATGCTGCGCACTCATCCGCATGTAGCGCGTCAGGCCCACGACCCGGCCATCAGGCGTCTCCACCGCAAACGGCATCGCCCGCCCAAAATCGCGCTCCTTGAACGTCGCGGCCATGAAGGCGTCGGGATCGGACAGGCCGGACACGTTGGTGAAGAATAGCTCGGTCAAATCGCCGTCGCCCGCCGCGGCGACCAGCGCGTCGCGGTCAGCAGGGACGAGCGGACGAAGGGTTATGTGCCGTCCAACGAGCGTCGGCTGCTCGCCCCACGAACTCACGCCAGCCGTCCCTCGTGCAACCGGACGACCCGGTCCATCTTCAGCGCCAGCCGCTCGTTATGCGTCGCGATCAGTGCCGCGGAGCCTTCGCCGCGCACCAGGCGCAGGAATTCGGCGAGCACCACGTCTGCCGTCGATTCGTCCAGATTGCCGGTCGGCTCGTCCGCCAGCACCAGCGCCGGGCGATTGGCGAGCGCGCGCGCGACCGCGACGCGCTGTTGCTCGCCGCCCGACAATTGGCTCGGGCGGTGCGTCAGGCGGTGCCCGAGGCCAAGCGCGGTCAGCAAATCACCGGCCCGCTCCCGCGCCTGCGCGCGCGTCAGGTCGCGGATCAGCATCGGCAGCTCGACATTCTCGCTCGCGTTGAAATCGGGCAGCAGGTGATGAAATTGATACACAAAGCCGAGCTTGTCGCGCCGCACGCGGGTGCGCCCGTCGGCGTCGAGCCGTGCGGCTTCCTCGCCGTCGATCTTGATCGAGCCGCCGAACCCGCCTTCGAGCAGACCGACGGCTTGCAAGAGCGTCGATTTCCCCGACCCCGACGGACCGAGCAGTGCGACGATCTCGCCCGGACCGACATGCAGGTCGAGCCCGCGCAGCACCTCGATCGTCTCGCCACCCTGGCTGAAACTGCGCGTCAGGCCGGTGACGTCCAGAACCGAGTTAATCATAGCGCAGCACCTGGACAGGATCGGTGCTCGCCGCCTTGAAAGCCGGGTAGAGCGTCGCGAGGAAGGTCAACAACAAGGCGATCAGTACGATCGCCACCACCTCGACCGGATTGGTCTTGGCCGGCAGTTCGCTCAGGAAACGCACCTGCGGGTCCCAGATATTCTGGCCGCTGATCCGCTGGACGAGATCGACGACGCCTTGGCGGAAGGTCAGCGCGATCGCAGCCAGGATCAGCCCGAGCACGATACCGAGCGACCCGATCGTCGTGCCGACCGTCATGAAAATCCGGAGCAAACCGTTCCGCGAAGCCCCCATCGTGCGCAGGATCGCGATGTCGCGGGTCTTCGCGCGCACCAGCATGATCAGCGAGGAGGCGATGTTGAACGCCGCCACCAGGATGATCAGGCTGAGCAGGCAGAACATCACGACACGCTCGACGCTCAGCGCCTCGAACAATTGCGCGTTCATCATGCGCCAGTCCTGGACCACGCCGCGATTGCCAATCTTGTCGGAGAGCGGCGCGAGAATCTGGCCGACGCGATCGGGATCGGTGGTCTGCAGCTCGATCATGCCGACCGAATCGCCGAGCATCAGCAGCGTCTGCGCGTCCTCCATCGGCATTATGACGTAGATCTTGTCGTAATCCGAAACGCCGATCGTGAAGATCGCGCCGACGGTATATTGCACGATTCGCGGGACCGTGCCGAACGGCGTGGTCTGCCCCTGCGGGCTGATCAGCGAAATCTGGCTGCCGACCACTGCGCCGAGTGCATCGGCCAAGCCGGAGCCGATCGCAATCCGTCCGCTGCCCGGGGTCAGCGAGGCGAGCGAGCCCATCACCACCTTGCTGCCGATCGTCTTGTTGCTGCGGATGTCCGACACGCGCATCCCGCGCAGCAGTACGCCCTCGACGCGGCCGTTATAAGTGCTCATCAGCGGTTGTTCGATCAGCGGGGTGGCGCTGGTGACCCCCGGCGTGGCTTCCGACAACTTCGCAATGTCGCGCCAGTCGCGCATCTGCCCACCATAGGCCTGCACCACCGCATGGCCGTTCAAGCCAACGATCTTGTCGAAAAGTTCGGCGCGGAAGCCGTTCATGACGCTCATCGTCACGACAAGCGCGAAGACGCCGAGCGTGACGGCACCAAGGCTGAAAGCGGCGACGATCAGGATGAAGGCCTCCCCCTTGCCAGGCAAAAGATAGCGCCGGGCGATCATGCGTTCGTAGCGGGACAGGATCATGCCCCGTGCCTTACGGTCCAAAACCGAGGGCGGCAATGGCCGTCGGCGCACCCTTTGGGGCTACATGCGTATTGCGCAATCGTTGCTGGCCTGTTGCGCAATCGCCACAGCAGCGCCGCAATCGGTTCGCTCCGGCCATATTCCCGATGACAAGCGCATCATCGCAACCTAACGGTTTTGTCACTGACACACAGGCAACGGCCGTGGTTCGGGGAATGCCTTCAGCGCCGCCCAAGAGGCTGGTCGCGCTGGCAAAATTGGGGGCTGACGAGCGATCGTCACGCAGGCGTCCGGGTCGGAAACGGCCCGGACGTTTGCTTTGGGCGAAGGCGCACACGCTGCGCGCCGGTCTGCACAGCAGATCGCCCAAACCTGACGGCGGGTGCGAAGCAACCCCGACCGACGCGGCTTTGCCGACCGTCCCCTACCGCTACCAGAGGCAGACGCCGGCAAAGCCGTCGTCGATCGGGCGACGGATCGCCCGTCGGCCGATCGACGCGATGCGCGGGGGCGAACCGGCGCGGACGTGGCAGCGCCTCCGCCTCGATTAGAACTTCCGCGAGATCGTCGCGCCGAACGTACGCGGATCGGCCGGCTGTCCGACGATCAACCCCGTGCTGCCCGACTGGGTCGAGAGCAACTCGAAATAATCCTGATCGAACGCGTTGCGGACCCAGGCGAAGACGTTGAAGTCGCCCTTGCGGTATCCCGCGCGGAAGTTCGATAGGGAGTAGCCGTCGATCCAGGTATAGGCCGACGGGGACGGGTTCGACGAGAAGCGCGAACGATAGCTGCCATCATAACCGAGATACACTTGTCCACCCGAACTGCCGACCGGCTTGTTCACCTCGCCGCCGAATGAGAGCGACCATTTCGAGATCCCCGGGAGGCGCTGACCGGAAATGTCGCAGAAGGCGGGGCTGCGTCCACCCGCGGTTCCAGCAGGATCGGTCACGCCGCCGGGCGCGGTCGCCGTTCCGCCGCTCAGCTCTGGCGGGCACGGCGCGTTCGTGAATCTGACATATTTGGCGTCGGTATAGGCACCGTTCACATAGAGGCTGAGCCGCTTGCTGGGTCGGAAGCTGGAATCGAATTCGAAACCGCGTGACCGGACCTTCCCGGCATTGGCGAGATAGCCGCGAATCACGTTGATCGCATTGTTGTTCACGGTTGCCTGATAATCGCCGATCTCGGTCCAGAAGGCGGCAAGGTTGAGCGTGACGCGGCGGTCAAGGAATTGAGTCTTCAAGCCCAGTTCGAAGGCGTCCACTTTTTCGGGCTTGACCGTCTGCGTGGTCAGATCGACCCCGGTGCTGGTCGAATTGAGCGGCAATCCGGACAGATTGATGCCGCCCGATTTGAAGCTCTTGGCGTAGCTCGCATAGCCATGAATATCGCGCGCGAAGTCATAGGACAGCGTGACGTCGCCCGAGACATTCCACGCGCTGAAACGCGGGCTATAGCGCTGCGGCGCAAGCGTGTTGATCTGGTTCTGGAAGGTCGTACGCGCGGCACTGCCCGCAGGGTTGGCGGCGAGCAGCGCGGCCACATTGTCCGCCGTGGCCACGAACGAATATTGGCTGTTGGCGATGCTCACGACCGATTCGTAGAAGCCCGACTTGCGGTCGTAATTGACGCGAAGACCCGGGGCGATGTGCAGTCGATCGGTGACCGCCCAGTTGAGCTTCCCGAAGACCGCAAAGCTGGTGTTGTCGAAACTGATCGTGTTGGTCGAGGTCAGCCCGTTGAGCACGTTGGGATTGGCCGCATCTGCGCCCGACAGCAGGAAGCGACTGGCCGCAGCACCCTGCACTTGCGAGCCCTGGGTGTTGATCGTCTGGTTAAACAGGAACGCACCGACGGTATAGTCGAGCCGGTTCGTGCCGTTCGATGCCAGCCGGAATTCCTGCGAGAACTGCCGCTGCTGCGACGGGTTTTGCGACACGGTGGTAATCGGCAAACCAATGAAATCGCGATCGTTGGCGGGTTGCCAGTCCCAATAGCGCCAGGCGCTGACCGACGTCAGTGTCGCGGGACCAAGATCCCAATTGGCGACGAGAGAGGCACCCCCGATTTCCTGGCGCGAATTGATCCGCGCATCGAGATCGGTGACGCGGTCGAACGGGTCGAGGCTGGGCGGTGCGTAGCCAAACGCCGCCGCGAGCGCATTATACTGTCGTGCGACGGGCCGCTGGGTAGCGCCAACCCGCGCATAGAATTGCGCGCAGCATAGCGGTTTCTGGACGTTGAAATCGCCGGCCAGCGTAAGGCTCAGCCCGTCGGTTGGTTTATACAGCACCTGCCCCCGGAAGCCGAGGTTACGCAGCCGATGCAGATCGGTGCCGCTTGCCACATTGTCGATCGTACCATTGCGACGCGTTGCCGAACTGGACAGCCGGATGGCGAGCTTGTCCGTGATCGGTCCGGACACCGACGCCTTTGCCTGAACGAAGTCATAATTGCCGATGCTCAATTCGCCTTGCGCCTCGGGCGAAAAGCTCGGCGCGCGCGTGGTGATGTTGAGTGCGCCCGACGTCGTATTCTTGCCGTACAGCGTACCTTGCGGTCCGCGCAGCACTTCGATCCGTTCGACATCGACGAAATCGAACGTCGCCGCCCCGACGCGACCGATATAGACGCCGTCGATATAGAAGCCGACGCCCTGTTCGATCCCGTCGTTGGTCAGACCGAACGGCGCACCCAGGCCGCGAATGTTGATCGCCGAATTGCGCGGGTTGCTGGAATAGAATTGCAGCGACGGCGCTTGCTGCTGAAGCCGACTGACGCTGAACGCGCCGGTGTCGGTCAGCGTGCGTCCACCGATCACCGAAATGGCGATCGGGACCGTCTGTTCTGTTTCGGCGCGCCGCCGTGCCGTCACGACGATGTCGCCGTTGCCATCGACCGTCTGCTGAGTGGGATCGGAGGCCCGTTGACCGGGCTGCGCCGCCTGCGCTGGCTCGGGCGGCGGCGCTGCCGCCGCGCCTTGAGCAAGCAGGATGAGCGGAAGGTGCGCGAGCATGAATGTCCCCTTTGTCCGGGGTCACTCCCCGAGTTGGCGCATAATGCCTACTAAAACGGGGGATTATCACCCGGCTTCATTCTTTCAGGCTCGAAAGCAGGACTTTACCGACGCGAAAAACCGCCGTTTCGCCTCTTGAACAGACGGTGAGACGAACCAGATTCACGCCGTGCGGTGCCATGACGGGCCGCACCGGGCTGATCGCGCAGCAGCGGATCATGGCCCGAAGATGCAGACTCGCTTGTGAATGAGGAGACTATCAATGCGTCAGGTCGATTTGACCCCCTACCGCCGCTCGACCGTCGGTTTCGACCGCTTGTTCGATATGCTCGAGGCCAATGCGCGCCAGTCGAGCGCGGACAATTATCCCCCGTTCAACCTGGAACGGCTGGATGGCGAGCATTTCCGCATCACCCTCGCCGTCGCCGGATTTTCCCGCGACGAAATCGAGATCGTGGCGCAGCAGAACCTGCTCCAGGTGAAAGGCCGCAAGGACGCGCCGGAGAACAACGCTACGTCATTCCTCCATATCGGCATCGCGAATCGCAACTTCGAACGTCGGTTCGAACTGGCCGATTTCGTTCGCGTGGAGGATGCGCGGCTGAATGACGGGTTGCTGACCATCGATCTGGTGCGCGAAGTGCCCGAGGCGATGAAGCCGAAGACGATCCCGATCAAGACCGGCGCGCCGCTGGTCGCGGTCGAGGATGCGACGGAAGCAAAAGCAGCGTAAAAAGCGCTCGCTTGCTGGGGCGCCCGGCGCGATCCGGGCGTCCCTTTTCAGTTGGTCTCAGCAGACAGATCAGGCGTTGTTATCGTCGGCCTTGTCTTCGATCGCACTATTGATGATCGACTCTACCGCAGCGTCACCCAGTCGCCGCGCGGTCTCCAACGCAGCACGGGGCGTCAGAGATACATCGACATCGGCTGGTCCTTGAACATGGACAGCATTATCGCCCGCTTCGACGTCGCTCGCTTTGTCTTGGACTTCCTTTTCACCCACGACGCACGCCCTGTGTTGATCGACATCAACTTCTCATAATCTGTCGATCGACACAAACGGATCATTCCGTGCGTTTTTGGTTACTTAAGCGAGATGTCGTAAATCACACCAGCCGCGATTGCCGGACTGCCGCCCCGATGAAGCTGGCGAACAACGGGTGCGGGTCGAATGGCTTGCTCTTCAATTCGGGATGGAATTGTACGCCGACAAACCACGGATGATCTGGCCGCTCCACGATTTCGGGCAACATTCCATCGGGCGACATGCCACTGAAGACCAGGCCGCCTTTTTCCAGTGCTTCGCGGTACGCCGTGTTGACTTCGTAGCGGTGGCGGTGGCGTTCCGAGATTTCGGTACTGCCATAGATGCTGGATACGACCGAATTACCGTCGAGCTTGGCGGCATAGGCGCCGAGCCGCATCGTGCCGCCCAGATCGCCACCGGCTTCGCGCGTCTGTACGCCCTCGGCGGTCATCCACTCCGTGATCATGCCGACGACCGGTTCGTCGGTCGGGCCGAACTCGGTCGAGGAGGCAGCAGGGATGCCGGCCAGGTCCCGTGCGCCTTCGACACACGCCATCTGCATCCCGAAGCAGATGCCGAAATAGGGAATATCGCGTTCGCGCGCGAAGCGGACGCTGGCGATCTTGCCCTCTGCCCCACGCTCACCGAACGCGCCGGGCACCAGGATCGCGTGGAGCGGTTCGAGCCGCGCCGCGACATCGCTATCGGGCCCTTCGAACATCTCGGCATCGATCCACTCGATGTTGACCTTGACCCGGTTTGCGATGCCGCCGTGGACCAGCGCTTCGTTGAGCGACTTATACGCGTCCTGCAGGCCGACATATTTGCCGACCACGCCGATCGTCACCTCACCCTCGGGGTTGGTCAGCCGGTCCATGATATCGGTCCAGCGCGACAGATCCGGCGCGCTGCCCGGCAGGATGCCGAAGGCGTTGAGTACGGCGTCGTCCAGCCCCTGCTCGTGATACTGCACCGGAACCGCATAGATGCTTTTCGCATCGAGCGCGGGGATCACCGCTTCCTTCGGCACATTGCAGAACAAGGCGATCTTTGCCCGGTCGCTCTCCGGCAGCGGCTGTTCGCACCGGCACACCAGCACGTCGGGCTGCACGCCAAGCGCCGCTAGTTCGCGCACCGAATGTTGTGTCGGCTTGGTCTTCAATTCGCCCGCCGCCGCGATATACGGCACCAGGGTCACGTGGATGCTGATCGAATTGCCGCGGCCGAGATCGTTGCGGAGCTGCCGAATCGCCTCGATGAAGGGGAGCGATTCGATATCGCCGACCGTCCCGCCGATTTCGCACAGGACGAAATCGAGATCCTCGGTCTCGGCCTGCGCGAATTCCTTGATCGCATCGGTGACGTGCGGGATCACCTGCACTGTCGCGCCGAGATAATCCCCGCGCCGTTCACGCGTAATGATCTGCTGATAGATTCGGCCAGAGGTGATGTTGTCGGATTGCCGCGAGGCGACACCCGTGAAGCGCTCGTAATGGCCGAGATCGAGATCGGTTTCCGCCCCGTCGTCGGTCACATACACTTCGCCATGCTGATACGGCGACATCGTTCCCGGATCGACGTTAAGATACGGATCGAACTTGCGAATACGCACGCGATAGCCGCGCGCTTGCAGCAAGGCCGCGAGGCTCGCCGCCATGAGACCCTTGCCGAGCGAGGAAACCACGCCGCCGGTGATGAAAATGAACCGCGCCATGGGAGCAAAGACCTAGCGTCAAGCGGGGTGGCACGGCAAGCGCGCGACTCCGTCAATTGTGGAAAACTACGCGGCCGACATGGCCGCGCGCGAATTATTGAGCGAGCGGCACCGAACCATTGTCGGCAGCCGGAGCCGCCTGATTCTGCAACGCGCTCTGCGCACCGGCCGAGAACGGCGCCGCATTCGGATCACCCGCCGGCGCCGCCGGAACGACCGGAGCCGTTGCCGCCGCACCGCGTGCGAGCGAGGTGTCGATCTTCGTGCTGCGTCCCTGCGCCCCCAGCACCGCCAGCACGATGCTGAGGACGATGAACGAGGCGCCGAGGATCGAGGTAGCGCGCGTCAGGAAATCGGCCGCGCCGCGTGCCGACATCAGGCCCGCCGGGCTGCCGCCCATGCCCAACCCGCCACCTTCGGACTTCTGCACGAGGATGACGCCGACGAGCGCTGCCGCGATCACGGCATGAACGACGAGAAGGAACTGAAAAAGAAACATGAAGCGGGCTAATTCCTTGATGCTGCGTACAGCGACGCCGGGCACATAGGCGAGGTGCCGCGTGCGATCAACCGCCGCATCCAGCCGACCGGCCGCGCGACATTTCGCCACCGTATTGAAACCTGTCGGCATCCTGCGCGTTGGGGCGAAAGGAAAGTCCGCGATTGTGGGGATTTACCGAGTTAATTACGGACACTGACCGTGGCTTCAACCTCCGATCAAGCCCTTTCCGAATGGATGCAGACGTTGATAGATTACGTCCGTTCGGGAGAGCCCGACCTGACCAATCGCCAGATGGCGCTGCTGTTGGTGGTCTACCTCAAACCCGGCCCGCATACGGTGCGAGGATTGGCTGCGATGCTCAACGTATCGAAGCCAGTCGTCACGCGCGCCTTGAACAGGCTTGGCACCCTGGGCTATCTGCGCCGCCAACGCGACGATAACGACAAACGCAACATCTTCGTCGCCCGTACCGCCGAGGGGGCAGAATTTCTTGACGACTTCGGACAGTTCATCGGCGACAGTACGCCCCATACCCCCGCAAAAGGGAACGGCGCACCCGCACGCGTCGTCCGCAGCGCCGCCGCGTAACAGCTTCGCATTGCTGGGCGCATCGGTTCCACTCGACCCGTTACACAATGCGGTACGGCCCGATCTCGCCGACGTGCGTTTGGCCGACCGCGTCTTCGCACCGCATTACGCGGCATCCGTGCCGCGCATCGTGGTCGCGGCGACACCTCTTCGGCAAGGCTCTGACGTAGCGTCGAATGCGTTGGCAGAGTTGGTGGTCGGCGAAGTGTTCGAAGTGCTCGAATTCGCCAAGGGCCGCGCCTGGGGGCGCGCGCCGGGGCATGATCTGGTCGGCTATGTCGATGCCGACGCCCTTTCGTGGCCGGGCAAATGAGCGTCACACTTTTCATCGACGGTGCCGCGGGCACTACCGGCCTCGAAATTCGCGAGCGGATGGCAGGGCGCAGCGATGTTACGCTGATCGAACTCCACAATTCGCGGCGGAAGGACAGCGCCGCGCGTGCCGAGGCACTCAACGACAGCGATTTCGTTATTCTGTGCCTGCCTGACGACGCCGCGCGGGAGGCCGTTTCTCTGATCCGGAACGATCGAACTCGGGTGATCGATGCCTCGACCGCGCACCGCACCGCCGATGGTTGGACTTACGGCTTCCCCGAACTCGAACCCTTTCAGGCAGCGGCAATTGCCGAGGCCAAACGCGTCAGCAACCCGGGCTGTTATCCGACAGGCTTCCTCGCACTGATCCGGCCGCTGGTACGCTCTGGCGTTATTCCGGTCGATTGGGCGGTGTGCGTCAACGCCGTCTCTGGCTATTCGGGCGGCGGCAAGGCGATGATCGCGGATTTCGAGGGAGTAAACCCGCCATCCGCCGCGCACGCTTATGCGCTTGGCCTGGCGCACAAGCATGTGCCGGAGATGCAGAAGCATTCGCGGCTGGCGCATCCGCCGATCTTCATGCCTTCGGTCGCCAACACCTATCGCGGCATGATCGTCGAGATCGGGCTGCCGCTGAACATGTTCACGCGCCGCCCGACGTTGCACGTGTGCGAAGCGGTGCTGCGCGAGGCCTATGCCGACAGCAAGGTGGTCCGTATCGCCGCCGGCGATGACAAAGTCGTTCAGATCGAGGACGATGCCGGCACCGACCGAATGACGTTACGGGTTTGCGGCAATCCCGATACCGGTCAGGCGCGCTTGATCGCGACGCTCGACAATCTCGGGAAGGGCGCCGGGGGTGCTGCAGTCCAGAACTTCAATATCATGGCCGGGTTCGATCCCGTCGCCGGATTGTCGCTTTAGGTCGAGACCCAATTACGGCCGCGGCCGTCGTCGGGTTTCGACCCTTAGCTTACGTATTCACCTTGGCGGCGCGGATCAGCCTGATTAGGGAAGCGCTTCCCCAGGAGGTCGCCTCGCAATGCATGTCCGAACGCCCGTCGCCAAGCTGCTGCTGTTCGGTGCCACCGGAGATCTCGCGCAGCGGATGCTGCTGCCCTCCCTCTATGGCCTGCACGCCGATGGCTTGCTGCCCGACGGGCTGACGATCACCGCAACTGCGCGTTCCGAACATAGCGACGCGAGTTTCCGCAAATTCGCCAAGCAAGCACTCGACGAATTCCTGCCCGCCGACCGCAAAGACGAGAAGGCCGCGAAGAGCTTCCTAGAGCGGCTGCAATATCAGGCGCTCGATGCGACCGATCTCGCGCATTACAAGCAGCTTGCAGAGAAGGTCGGCGACGTTTCGGGCGGGCTTGCGATCTTTCTTTCGACCGCACCGTCCTTGTTCGAACCGGTTATCCGCGGGCTCGAATCCGCCGGCCTCGCCGGGGAAACCGTGCGGATCGGCCTGGAAAAGCCGCTCGGTTACGACCTCGCCTCGAGCAAGGAAATCAACGACACTGTGGCCTCGGCCTTCCCCGAAGAGCGCACCTTCCGCATCGACCATTATCTCGGCAAGGAAACCGTCCAGAACATCCTCGCGCTGCGCTTCGGCAACAGCTTCTTCGAACCGGTGTGGAACGCGCGCGGGATCGACAACGTACAGATCACCATTGCGGAAACCGTCGGCCTTGAAGAGCGCGCGGCTTACTATGACGGCGCGGGCGCTTTGCGCGACATGGTCGCCAATCATATGCTGCAACTGCTGGCGCTGATCGCCATGGAGCCCCCTGCCCGCTTCGACGGCACCGCGATCCGCGACGAAAAGGCCAAGGTATTCCGCTCGCTGCGCGCAATCGAGCCAGCCGATGCGCCGCAGATGTCGGTGACCGGCCAATATGCCGCAGGGGCTAGCGGGGGCGAGATCGTCAAAGGCTATATCGACGAGCTCGGCAAGCCATCGACGACCGAAACCTTCGTCGCGATCAAGGCGCACGTCGATAATTGGCGCTGGCAGGGCGTGCCCTTCTACCTGCGCACCGGCAAGCGCATGACGACGCGGCGCAGCGAGATTGCGATCCAGTTCAAGCCGGTGCCGCATTCGATGTTCTCGAACCGCGGCGGGCTGCTCCAGCCTAACGTGCTGGTGATCCGCCTGCAACCAGAGGAATATGTGCAGCTTTTGGTGATGGCGAAGGAGCCGGGGCTCGACCGCGATGGCATCCGCCTGCGCGAAGTGCCGCTCAACCTCAGTCTCGATTCCGAATTTGCCGGCACGCGCCGCCGCATTGCGTACGAGCGCCTGCTGCTCGATCTGATCGAGGGCGACCAGACGCTGTTCGTGCGGCGCGACGAGGTGGAGGCGCAATGGAGCTGGATCGACGCGATTCGCGCCGGATGGGTGGCGAACGACATGAAGCCCAAGAATTATGCCTCGGGCAGCTGGGGTCCCAGTGCGGCGATCGCGCTGACCGAGCGTGACGGGGTAACGTGGCAGGACGATTGATTTCGTACCGGACGAATTTTGCGAAATTTTGGAGAGTGTAATGAGCGACGACGACCGCGAAATCGAATGGTGGGATTATGAGGATGCCGACGAGATGGCGGAAGCCGTCGCGGGCGACATCGGCTTCATCATCGACAGTGCGATCGATGCGCGCGGCGCGGCGGTGATCGCGCTGTCGGGTGGCAAGACGCCGATCCCGATCTACCAGAAGCTCGCCGCGGCCAAGCATGACTGGAAGCGCGTGACGATCGTGCCGGTGGACGAGCGTATCGTGCCGCTGGGCGACCCACTGTCGAACGTCACGATGATCGCCAAGGCGTTCCTGCCGAAGGGCGCGCGGGTGATGCCGATCGTCCCCAACGCGACCGCCGATTACAAGGCAGCGGGTCGCTCGGCCGATGCGCTGATGCAGGATCTGCACTGGCCGCTCGACCTGTGCCTGCTTGGCGTCGGCGCGGACGGGCATACCGGATCGATCTTCCCCGGCCCCGATTATGACGAGGCGTTGTCGGGTCCGAAGGAACGCCGCGCGCTCGGCGTGATGCCCGACCCGCTGCCCAAGGAAGCCCCGGTCGCACGCGTGACGCTGAGCCGCGAAGCGATGATTTCGGCACGCGCGCTGATCATCGCAGTGACCGGTGACGCCAAGAAGAAGGTGATTGAGGACGCGATCAAGCAGGGTCCGTCGTCGAAGTACCCGATCGGGCGCGTGCTGGCCGATGCCGAACTGCCGGTGGACATCCACTGGGCGGCCGAGTGATCCCACCCCCCTCCCCGGGAAAAGCCGCATGAGCACACTCCACCCCGAAATCGCCGCCGTTACCGACCGCATCATCACCCGGTCGAAGCCGACGCGCGACGCCTATCTCGCGCTGATCGGCCGGGCGCGCGATACCCATATCGCGCGGCCCGCGATGGGGTGCGCCAATGCCGCCCATGCCTATGCCGGAACGGAGGAAGATCGCGCGACGCTGGTTTCCGGCAAGGCGATGAACATCGGCATCGTGACGTCGTATAACGACATGCTGTCGGCGCACGCGCCTTACTATCGCTATCCAGAACAGATGAAGGTGTGGGCGCGGGAGGCGGGTGCTACCGCACAGGTCGCAGGCGGCGTGCCAGCGATGTGTGACGGCGTGACGCAGGGCTATGCCGGTATGGAACTGTCGCTGTTCAGCCGCGATACGATCGCGCTGTCGACCGCGATCGCGCTGAGCCACGGTACGTTCGAGGGCGCGGCACTGCTCGGCATTTGCGACAAGATCGTACCGGGCCTGCTGATGGGCGCACTTCGCTTCGGCCATTTGCCGATGGTGTTCATCCCCGCCGGGCCGATGCCCTCGGGCCTTGCCAACAAGGCCAAGGTCGCGGTGCGCGAGGCGTTCGCCGAGGGGAAAGTGGGCCGCGACGCGCTGCTCGAGGCCGAAATCGGCGCCTATCATTCCAAGGGCACCTGCACCTTTTACGGCACCGCCAATTCCAATCAGATGATGATGGAAATGATGGGCCTGCACATGCCGGGTGCCGCGTTCGTCAATCCGGGCACCAAGCTGCGCCAGGAACTGACGCGCGCCGCAGTGCATCGCTTGCCGCAGATCGGGTGGAGTGGCGATTCCTATCGTCCGCTCGGGCTTTGCGTCGATGAGAAAGCGATCGTCAACGCCGCGATCGGCCTGCTCGCGACCGGTGGATCCACCAACCATCTGCTGCACCTGCCCGCCATCGCGGCGTGCGCGGGAATCGTGATCGATTGGGAGGATTTTGACCGCCTGTCCAAGGCGATCCCGCTGATCGCGCGCGTTTATCCCAACGGATCGGCCGATGTGAACGGGTTCGAGGACGCGGGCGGCATGGCGTTCGTGATCCGCGAGCTGGCGGATGCGGGCTTGATGCACCGCGACCTGCTGACCGTCGCGGGGGCGGACATGACCGACTACGGTCGCAAGCCCGCGCTTGACCCGACCGATACGCTGGGGTGGAGCGATCCCGGCGCGAGCGGCGATGACACTATCCTGCGCACGCCCGCTACGCCGTTTGCAGCCGAAGGGGGGTTCCGCATCTTGACCGGCAACCTTGGCCGCGCGTGCATCAAGGTCTCCGCCGTCGAGCGCGAGCGCTGGGTGATCGAAGCCCCGGCGCGCGTGTTCGAGGATCAGGCCGCAGTGCTCGCCGCGTTCCAGGCGGGCGAACTCGACCGCGACGTGGTGGTGGTGGTGCGCTTCCAGGGACCGCGCGCCAACGGGATGCCGGAGCTGCACAAGCTCACCCCCGCGCTCGGCGTGCTGCAGAATCGCGGCTTTCGCGCCGCGCTGGTCACCGACGGGCGCATGTCGGGCGCTAGCGGCAAGGTGCCCGCCGCGATCCATTGCTCGCCCGAGGCGCTAGGCGACGGTCCGCTCTCGCGCGTGCGTGACGGCGATGTGATCCGGCTCGATGCCGAAGCGGGCGACCTGTTTGCGCGCGTCGATCCGGCGGAATGGGCGGCGCGTACACCCGCCATCGCGCCGGCAGAAGCCGAGGGCATGGGGCGGGAGTTGTTCGGCCTGTTCAGAGCGAATGCCAATGAGGCAGAACGCGGTGCCTCGCCGCTGCTGACGGGAATGGGTTGGTGAACGCAATGAAATTGGTTTCCGTCGATCTGGGCGGCACGCACGCGCGCTTTGCGCTCGCCGAGGTAGTCGATGGCCGCGTGGTGTCGCTGGGCGAACCGGTCACGCTCAAGACCGCTGAATATGCCAGCTTGCAAACCGCGTGGCAGGCGTTCGAGCAGCGAGTTGGCGCGCCCCTGCCCCGCGCTGCGGCGATCGGGGTTGCTTCGCCGATCGGCGGCGAGTTGATCAAGATGACCAACAATCCCTGGATAATCCGCCCCGCGCTGATCCCGGAACGCCTGAACGTCGACACCTACGTTCTGATCAACGATTTCGGCGCGATCGGCCATGCCGTGGCGCAGGTCGACCCGGAGCATTTCGCCCATGTCTGCGGCCCCGATACGCCGCTGCCCGATCATGGCGCGATCACCGTGTGCGGCCCCGGCACCGGGCTCGGCGTGGCGCAGGTGCTGCGCGTGAAGGGCGAATATCACGTCATCGAGACCGAAGGCGGACATCAGGATTTCGCGCCGCTCGACGGGATCGAGGACGCGCTGCTCAAGCGGCTGCGCAAGACCTTCACGCGGGTCTCGAACGAGCGTGTCGTGGCAGGGCCGGGGATCGTCGCGATCTATCAGACGCTGGCCGAAATCGAAGGCCGCGCGATCCAGCAGATCGACGACAAGGCGATCTGGACGCTGGCGCTGGAAGGCGGCGACAGCCTCGCGCTTGCCGCGCTGGACCGCTTCTGTCTCGCGCTTGGGGCAGTGGCAGGCGATCTGGCGCTGGCGCATGGACCGACCGCGGTCGTGATCGCGGGCGGCCTTGGATTACGGCTTAAGGACCGCCTCCTGCAATCCGGCTTTGAACAGCGCTTCACCGCCAAGGGCCGCTTTCAGGGCCTGATGAAGTCGGTGCCGGTCAAGATCATCACGCACCCGCAACCCGGCCTGTTCGGCGCGGCGGCTGCCTTTGCACAGGAACATGCCCGATGAATATCGAAGCCGTCATGCGCACCAGCGCGGTGATCCCCGTACTGGTGATCGACGATGCCGCAACTGCGCTGCCCCTCGCCGAGGCCTTGGTCGCGGGCGGGCTGAAGGTGCTTGAGGTGACGCTGCGCACCCCCGCCGCGCTCGATGCGATCCGCGAGATGAAGAAGGTGCCGGGCGCGATCGTCGGTGCGGGCACGGTCGTCAATCCCGACCAGTTCGCGCAGGCGATGGACGCGGGTGCGGAATTCATCGTCTCGCCCGGGCTCACCGAGCGCCTCGCGCGCCCGATCATCGATAGCGGCGTGCCGTTCCTGCCCGGCATCGCCAATGCCGCCGACATCATGACCGGGCTGGACCTCGGTCTGACCCACTTCAAATTCTTCCCGGCCGAGGCGAACGGCGGATTGAAGGCGCTGAAGGCGCTGGCTGCCCCCTTCTACCAGTGCCGTTTCTGCCCGACGGGCGGCATTACCGAAGCCAGCGCGCCGGAGTGGCTGGCGTTCGATCCGGTGCTGTGCGTTGGCGGAAGCTGGGTCACGCCAAAGGGCGCGGGCTTGGCAGAGGTCGAAGCGCTGGCGCGGGCGGCAAATGGATTGCGCAAATGATCCGATGATACGCCGTGCGATGGAGCGGTGTTGCGGCTGCGGGGGCATCTTCCCGGCGTCCGATGGCCCGACCCACGCCTGCATGGTGTCGAGTGCGGGATGTTGGGCCGCTTATGGCGAAGTTCTGGCCCGAGAATATGCCGATCCGGCAATATTCAGCGCAAGTCATCGACTTACTGTGGACGCCTATGCCGTGCAGCATCCAGGTAACCCGGATGACCGGCGCGCGGTGCAATCGGTGTGGCTCCATTTCGCGGCGCTCGACGCGATCTTTGGGCAAGGGGCGACCCCCGATGCGGCGCGGGAACTCCTGCGAGAGATGGCAGGTCGGACATTTCCGGCGCTTCCGGCGATGCCGGCAATGACGCTGACCGTCGCCGATGTCCGTGCAGATGTCGGATCGCACAGCGCGAGCGTCGAAACCTGCGCACGCTCAGCCTACGAAGCATGGAAACCGCTTTTGGCGTAAACTTCGGTTTGGTTTGCTCAGGTCCGGCTAAATCCCATTTGCCGCTCGGTAAGCCCGCCACTTGGCGACGTTGGCATTGTGCTGCTCAAGCGTATCGGCGAACACATGCCCGCCGCTACCGTCCGCCACGAAATAGAGCGCGTTGGTCTTGGCCGGATTGAGCACCGCATCGATGCTGGCGCGCCCGGGATTGCAGATCGGGCCTTTGGGCAGGCCGACCATCGCATAGGTATTATAGTCGTTCACCTCGCTCACCCAAGGCCCCGGAATGCGGCGGCCGAGGGGCTTACCGAGCGTATGCGGGTAAAGGATCGTCGGGTCGGCCTGCAGCTTCATCCCCTGCTTCAGGCGATTGGAATAGACCGCCGCGACCATCGCACGCTCGCTCGGCTTGCCGGTTTCTTTCTCCACGATCGAGGCGAGGATCAGTGCTTGCTCAGGCGTCGTCACCGCGATGCCGGGCTGACGGGCCGCCCACGCCTTGGCGAGATAGCGCGTCATCACGCTCTGCATCCGCTTGACCATGAATTCGCGCGTGTCGCCGCGCTGGAAGGCATAGCTGTCGGGCAGGATGCTGCCCTCGGCCGGAACCGCGATCGTGCCGGTCAGGCCGCTGGTCTTATCGATCGCGTCTTTAACCTGAACCGAGGCCCAGCCTTCCGGGATCGTCACGAAGCGCTGGATCGTTTTGGTGCCTTGCAGCACCTTCAGGATATCGGCCTGGCTGAGATGCGCGGGGATGCGATACTCCCCCGCCTTGATCGGCGCATCCGCCCCGAAAACCTTTGCAAACAGGCGGAAATTGCTCGCCGAGGAGATCGCTCCGGCTTTTTCAAGCTGAACCGATGCGCTGGCAAGGCTGCTGCCGGGCGCGATCTCGACGGTGATCGGGCGAGCAAGCGGCCCGCGACCGCCCCACATCTGCGCGACGAAGAACAGCGCCGCGATCGCAGCGAGCGCGACGATCAGACCAAGGCACCCGAATTTGCGCATGTGCCGCTTACATCGCCTTCATGACGAGGCTGGCGTTAGTGCCGCCGAAGCCGAACGAGTTGTTCAGCACCGCCTTCACCGACCGCTTCTTCGCGACATGCGGAACCAGGTCCACGCCAATGCAATTGTCGCTCGGATTGTCCAGATTGAGCGTCGGCGGCACGATCTGGTCGCGCAGCGCCAGGATGCAGAAAATGCTCTCCACCGCGCCCGCGCCGCCAAGCAGATGCCCGATCGCCGATTTGGTCGAGCTCATCGACATCGTCCTGATATTGTCGCCGAACAGGCGGCGCACGGCGTTCAGTTCCAGCTCGTCGCCAAGCGGCGTCGAGGTGCCGTGCGCGTTGATATAGTCGATGTCGGACAGCTGCAGCCCGGACTTGCGCATGGCCATCTCCATCGACCGGAACGCACCCGATCCCTCCGGGTGCGGCGCGGTGACGTGATACGCGTCACCCGACAGGCCGTAACCGATCACCTCGGCATAGATCTTCGCGCCGCGTGCCTTGGCGTGTTCATATTCCTCGAGGCACACGACGCCAGCGCCCTCGCCCATCACGAAGCCGTCACGGTCTTTGTCGTACGGGCGGCTGGCCCGCTCCGGCGTATCGTTGAAATTGGTCGACAGCGCGCGCGCCTGGGCGAAGCCGGCGATGCCGAGCGGGCAGATTGCCCCTTCAGAACCACCCGCCAGCATCACGTCGGCATCGTCCATCGCGATCATCCGTGCGGCATCACCGATCGAATGCGCACCGGTCGAGCAGGCCGTCACGACGGCGTGATTCGGCCCCATTAGGCCGTATTTGATCTGCACCTGGCCGGTGATCAGGTTGATCAGGCGGCCATGCACGAAGTGCGGTGAGACGCGGCTCGGGCCCTTTTCGTGCAGGACGATCGATTCGGAGGCTATGCCGGGCAGCCCGCCAATGCCGGCGCCGATCGAGCAACCCGCGCGATATTTCTGCGCTTCGGTCATGTCGAGCAGCCCAGCGTCCTCAAGTGCCTGACCCGCGGCATCGATGCCGTAGATGATGAACGGATCGACCTGACGCTGGACCTTGTGATCGACGCGCTTGTTGGGGTCGAAGCCATATTCATGGTCGGCGGGCTTCACTTCGCACGCGATGCGGCACTTGTAGTCGCTTGCGTCGAAGCGCGTAATCACGCCCGCGCCCGACTTCGATGCGATAAGATTTGCCCAGGCGGTCTCCACATCGGCGCCGAGCGGCGTCACGAGCCCCAATCCGGTTACGACAACACGCCGCATGGCGATCTCCGATTCTGTATGTCTTCAAGAAAACGTGGGTAAAACGGGAACGGCCCCCTGCCCCCGGTCTGTGCCTGGGACGGGGAGCCGTTCTGAATGTCCGACCGTGCGGCTAAGCCCGCGGCCAAACCAAAAGCGGATCGCTCAGCTCTTGTGCTCGTCGATGAAGGTGATCGCGTCCTTGACGGTCGTGATCTTCTCGGCGGCATCGTCCGGGATTTCGACTTCGAACTCTTCTTCGAACGCCATCACCAGCTCGACGATGTCGAGGCTGTCTGCGCCCAGATCGTCGATGAAGCTCGCGTCCTCGGTCACCTTGTCGGCTTCTACGCCGAGATGCTCGACGACGATTTTCTTAACGCGGTCTGCGGTCTCGCTCATTGTATCGTCCCTCTAGATATGGGGGTTTTGGGAATTCCTGAACGCACGTAGAACGCGCGTGTGGGGCTTGCAAGTAGCGCCGATCAAATCGGCTCCTAATCAGATCATCGCCATCCCGCCATTGACGTGCAAGGTCTGGCCGGTGACGTACCCCGCCTCACGGCTGGCCAGATAGACGACCGCGGCGCCGATGTCAGCGCCCTCGCCCATCTTGCCCATCGGGATACGCGCGTTGAGCGCTTCCTTCTGCGCATCGGGCAGCCCGTCGGTCATCGGCGAGGCAATGAAGCCGGGTGCGACGCAGTTGACGGTGATGCCGCGGCTGGCGAGTTCCTGCGCCAGCGCCTTCGACATGGCAGTCAGGGCGCCCTTGGATGCCGCATAATTGGCTTGTCCGGGATTGCCGGTCGTCCCCACTACCGAAGTGATCGACACGATGCGCCCGAAGCGCGCCTTCATCATCGGCTTCGCGGCAGCACGGGCGAGGCGGAACGCCGCTTCGAGGTTAACGCGAATCACCGCGTCCCATTCCTCGTCCTTCATGCGCATGACGAGATTGTCGCGCGTAATGCCGCCATTGTTGATGAGGATGTCGATCTTGCCGAGCGCATCCACCGCAGCAGGCACGAGCGCATCGACCGCCGGGCCATCCGACAGATCGCACGGCAGCGCGACATGATCGCCGCCCAGGCTGTCGCGAAACGCCTCCAGCTTGGCGACGTTGGATCCCGACACCGCCAGCCGCGCCCCTTGCGCCGCCAACGCCTGGGCAATCGCCGACCCAATCCCCCCGAAGCGCCAGTCACCAGCGCGGTCATGCCTGTAAGGTCGAACATTCCTACTTCCCTCAAATCTCTTCGCGAACCGCGAACCGCGAACATCGCCGTCAAATCACCTTAGCCAAAGCCTCGATATCGTCCATCGTCACCACGCTAATGCCGACCGCGTCGGGGGCGATGCGTTTGGCCATGGGGGTCAGCACCTTGCCGCCGAATTCGACGAAACGATCGACCCCCGCCTCCGTCATCGCGGCGACCGATTCGCGCCAGCGGACCATGCCCGTCACCTGTTCGACCAGCAGCGCGCGGATCGTGTCGGGATCGGCGACCGGCGCCGCGGTCACGTTGGCATAAAGCGGAACGAGCGGCGCGGCGACCTGCGCCTCGGCCAGCGCGGCCTGCATCGCCTCGGCGGCGGGTTGCATCAGGGGGCAGTGGAACGGTGCCGACACCTGCAGCAGCATCGCGCGCTTCGCGCCCATGTCCTTGGCAAGCGCGACCGCGCGTTCGATCGCACCGCGATGGCCCGACAGCACGACCTGCGACGGATCATTGTCATTGGCAACGGTGCAAACCTCGCCGTCGGCCGCCGCCTCGGCGATCGCGCGCGCCTTGGCGAGATCGGCGCCGAGCAGCACCGCCATCGCACCAATGCCGACCGGCACCGCTGCCTGCATCGCCAGCCCGCGATGCTTCAACAGCCGTGCCGTCGTGACCAAATCGATCGCGCCCGCCGCGCATAACGCGCTATACTCGCCGAGCGAATGGCCAGCGACATAGTCGGCCTTGTCCGCCAGCCGGATGCCGCCCTCCTGTTCGAGCACGCGCAGCGTTGCGATCGCGTTCGCCATGATCGCAGGCTGTGCATTTTCGGTCAGTTCCAGCTCTTCCGCCGGCCCCTCGGTCATCAGGCGGAAGAGATGCTGGCCGAGCGCATCGTCTACCTCTTGAAAGACCGCCCGCGCTGCAGCGCTCGCTTCGGCCAGCGCCTTGCCCATGCCGACAGACTGGCTGCCCTGCCCTGGAAAAATGAACGCACGCATTCGCTGAAATCTCCTTTGGCCGGGCGGTTAGGCGCGCACGGCGTATCGCGTCAACCTGAACGGGCCGTCGCGGCCGGGACACTTTGTGACCGTTTTGGGTTTGGGCCGGTACGGGTGTGCGACAACCGCACCCCAGATAGGAACCGACGCCGGGAGCATGGCGCCGTTACATAAGGATTTGAACCATGAAGAAACTTTTCATCGCATTGCTCGCGACCGCTGCGGTTGCCAGCCCGATCGCCGCCGAAGCGCAGCAATATCGCAATCAGCGCGAGACCACCGTGATCCGCCAGCAACCCAACGGCCGCACCGTAGTGACCAAGCGGGTCGTGACCCGCCCGAACCAGTATCGCCGCTGGAACAAGGGGCAGCGTTTCGACCGCCGCTACGCGCAGAACTATCAGGAAATCCGCGATTGGCGGCAGTATCGTGGGCGTCGTCTCTACGCCCCGCCGCGTGGCTATCGCTGGGTCCGCTCGGGCAATGACGCGGTGCTGGTGGCGATCACGGGCGGCCTGATCGGCGCGGTCCTGGCCGGCGCGTTTAACTAAGGCCGCTAATCCGGGCGGCAGGCTTGCCTTCTGCCCGGATTTCGCTAAGGGACCAACTATCGGGGTGGGAAGCAGACGCTTTCCGCCCCGGTCGCTATTTAAGTGGAAGACGATAGCCGGAGGGGCGTTTCGCATGGTGCGGGCGTCAGCGATCGGCCAAAAAGAGAGAAAGCAACATGGCTCTGTACGAGCACGTGTTCCTTGCGCGCCAGGATCTGGCACAGGCGCAGGTGGACGCACTGGCCGAGATGGCCGCCGGGATCATCAACGGCAATGACGGCCGCGTCGTCAAGACCGAGAATTGGGGCCTGCGCAGCCTCGCCTACAAGATCGCGAAGAACCGCAAGGCGCACTACGTGATGCTCGAGATCGATGCCCCCGGCAGCGTGATCGCAGAACTGGAGCGTCAGGTTCAGATCAACGAAGACATCATCCGCTACATGACCGTCAAGATCGACGCGCTGGAAGACGGCCCGAGCGTCATGATGCGCAAGTCGGACCGCGACCGTGAGCGTCGTGGCGATCGCGAAGGCGGCCGTGGTGACCGCCCGGATCGTGGTGATCGCGAAGATCGCCCGCGTCGCAACTTTGATGGCGAATAAGGAGCTATAGAGCATGGCACGCCCATTTTTCCGCCGTCGCAAGTCCTGCCCGTTCTCGGCCAAGGACGCCCCCCGGATCGACTATAAGGACGTCCGTCTGCTGCAGGGCTTCGTGTCCGAGCGCGGCAAGATCGTCCCGAGCCGCATCACTTCGGTGAGCGGCAAGAAGCAGCGCGAACTCGCCCAGGCGATCAAGCGTTCGCGCCACCTGGGCTTGCTGCCCTACATCGTTAAGTAAGGAGCGCACCCCATGGATATCATCCTGCTGGAGCGCGTCGAAAAGCTCGGCAACATTGGCGACGTCGTCAAGGTGAAGGACGGGTTTGCCCGTAACTACCTGCTGCCGAACAAGAAGGCGCTTCGCTCCAACGAAGCCAACCGCAAGGTTTTCGAAAAGAACCGTGAGCGGATCGTGGCCGAAAATGCCGAGCGCCGCACCCAGGCCGAGGCGGAAGCCAAGACCGTTGACGGCATCACGCTGACGCTGATCCGTCAGTCGTCGAACACCGGTCAGCTCTACGGTTCGGTCGCAGTCCGCGATCTGATCGACGCGCTCGAGGCCGATGGTCACAAGCTGCCGAAGTCGGCGATCGCGCTCAACAAGCCGATCAAGGCGATCGGCATGTACGAAGTGAAGGTTGCGCTGCATCCGGAAGTTTCGGTGACGATCAAGGTCAACGTCGCACGCTCGCCGGAAGAGGCGAAGATGCAGGCCGATGGCGTTAACGTCATGGAAGCCATGTTCGAAAAGGATGAGGCCGGCTTCGTCGAGGCGTACGATCCGAATGCCGAGCCCGGCGCGACTGCCGAAGTCGGCGCTGGTGACAATCAGGCCGAGGCACAGCCTGAAGCCTGAGCGTTACCGCCGCTACAACGTAAAAGGGCCGCCCGGAGCAATCCGGGCGGCCCTTTTCGTGTGTCTCCGCCCCGGGGATTGGGGGGGCTGGAGCGGAGCGGTGTTACCCGGTCACCACGCACGCGCTCACCAGTGCCGCGAACGGGATGAGGGCGAGGAAAACGGGAAGAACCTTGGTCATTGGGGCGTCACTTTGTGCTGGGGGTCTGAAAACCAGAACCGTCCACCTTCAAATGCGTATGCGCCCAAATGGTTTCAACACGGTGAGTCGTTTTAATTTGGCGATGAAGCGTTGATTCCCGGCGCTTGGCTTAATCGACGGGAAAGAATCACCGGCGTCCAAACAGTTTCTCGATATCCCCATGCGCTAGTTTCACCCAGGTCGGGCGGCCGTGGTTGCACTGCCCGGAATGCGGCGTCACCTCCATTTCGCGGAGCAGCGCGTTCATTTCGGCGACAGACAGCACGCGCCCTGCCCGCACCGATCCGTGGCACGCCATCGTCGCGGCGACGTGATCGAGGCGTTCCTTCAAGCTAAGAGCCTCATCGAACGCCGCGAGTTCGTCGGCGAGATCGGTGACGAGGCCGATCACGTCGCCCTGCCCCAACATCGCCGGCACGCCGCGCACCAGCATCGCGCGCGGGCCGAAGCGGTCGAGGTCGAGGCCGAATTCGCTGAGTTCGGCGGCGCGGGCTTCGAGCCGGTCGCACGCCGGTTCGTCGAGTTCGACCACTTCGGGCAGCAGCAGGGCCTGCGACGCGACGCCGCCATTCGCCATCGCCTTGCGCATCCGCTCTAGCACGAGGCGTTCGTGCGCGGCGTGTTGATCGACCAGGATCAAGCCATCGGGGCTCTCGGCGACGATATAGGTCTTGGCGACCTGCCCGCGTGCGACGCCGAGCGGGTAATCGGTGGTTTCGGGGGGTGACGCGTAAGCCGGTTCGGCCCGCGCTTGCGGTGGTGGGGTGAAGAAGGTGCGCCGGTCGTTGAGGGCGTAGGTGCGCTGATCGAGGGCGAGCCCCCCCTTCAGGGGAGGCGTCGGGGTGGGGCAATACGGCATATCCAAGGTCGAGCTCGCGGATGGGCCCTGCCCCCACTGCCTCCCCTGAAGGGGCGGCGCTTAGATCGGATGTCCACGCCGCCATCGCCTCTTTCGGCGCATGTTGCGCGCGGTGCCCCGCCTCATCCAGTGCCCGCCGCAAGCCGCTGACGATCAAGCCTCGCACCAGCGCCGGATCGCGGAAACGCACTTCGGTCTTCGCCGGGTGGACGTTCACATCGACCGCATCGCTCGGCACGTCGAGGAACAAAGCGACCACGGCGTGCCGGTCGCGCGGCATCATCTCCGCATAAGCACCGCGGATCGCACCGATCAGCAGCCGGTCCTTCACGGGCCGCCCGTTGACGAACAGATATTGGTGATCCGCCACGCCGCGATTGAAGGTCGGCAAACCGGCGATCCCGCCAAGCCCGATCCCCTCGCGTACGAAATCCACCCCGACGCCATTATCGACCAGCCCGCGATCGGTCAGCGCCGCGACCCGGTCGGGCAGGCTCTCTCCGCCGGTCACGCCGAGCGAGCGCCGCCCGTCATGCTCGACCGAAAAACCGATATCGGGCCGCGCCATTGCCAGCCGCTTGACCACATCGATGCACGCCGCGAATTCACTGCGTGGCGAGCGCAGGAACTTGCGCCGCGCCGGCACGCGCTCGAACAAAGCCTCGACCCGAACGCGCGTGCCCGGCGGAATCGCGGCGGGCCCTTCCGACACCACCAAGCCATTATCGACCACCCGCGCCCAGCCCTCGCTCCCACGCGGCCGGCTCTCCAGCGTCATCCGCGCGACGCTCGCGATCGAGGGCAACGCTTCGCCGCGAAATCCGAGCGTCGCGACGTTTTCGATCGCCTCGTCGGGCAGCTTCGATGTGGCGTGCCGCTCGAGCGCGAGCGCCATGTCGGACGGCGTCATACCACATCCGTCGTCGGTCACTTCGACCAGATCGGTGCCGCCGCCGCCAAGGCGTATCGCGATGCGTGTCGCGCCTGCGTCGATCGCGTTTTCGACAAGCTCCTTCAACGCGCTGGCCGGTCGTTCGACCACTTCACCGGCAGCGATGCGATTGACGAGATGTTCGGGCAGGCGGCGTATTGACATAGGTTTTTCTCTAGCCCAAGCGACGCCATCCCGCGAGGCGCATTCAACCGAATATCAGAGCGTGGCTATCCCGCCCTGAACGCCCGGATGTAAGCGATGAACGGGGAATGTGCGACCTGTCGGCGACACTCAAGTCCGGCGCGAAACGGAACGATCCATGGGCTTTTTCTCGAATCTCTTCCGCTTTTCTTCTCATGACATGGCGATCGATCTCGGCACCGCCAATACGGTCGTCTATTTGCGCGGCAAGGGGATCGTGCTGAACGAACCATCGGTCGTCGCGGTCGAGACGCTGAACGGCGTGAAGCGCGTGAAGGCAGTCGGCGACGACGCCAAATTGATGATGGGCAAGACCCCCGACAGCATCCAGGCGATCCGCCCCTTACGCGACGGCGTGATCGCCGACATCGATGTCGCCGAACAGATGATCAAGCATTTCATTCACAAGGTCCACGGCGGGCAGCGGCGCTTCATGCGCTGGCCACAGATCGTGATCTGCGTGCCGTCGGGTTCGACCTCGGTCGAGCGTCGCGCGATCCGCGATGCCGCGTCGAACGCCGGTGCCAGCCAAGTCTGGCTGATCGAAGAGCCGATGGCCGCCGCAATCGGTGCCGACATGCCGGTGACCGAGCCGATCGGTTCGATGGTCGTCGATATCGGCGGCGGCACCACCGAAGTCGCGGTGCTCAGCCTGCGTGGCCTCGCCTACACCACGTCGGTGCGTGTTGGCGGCGACAAGATGGACGAAGCGATCGTCTCCTACGTCCGCCGAAACCACAATCTCCTGATCGGCGATGCCACGGCGGAGCGGATCAAGCAGGAAGTCGGCGTCGCCAAGCCACCGGCAGATGGCATCGGCCTGACGATCAACGTCAAGGGCCGCGATCTGGTCAATGGCGTGCCAAAGGAAATCCAGATCAACCAGGGCCAGATCGCAGAAGCGCTGAGCGAGCCGGTCGGTCAGATCGTCGAAGGCGTTCGCATCGCTCTCGAGAACACCGCGCCGGAGCTGGCGGCGGACATCGTCGACCAGGGCATCGTGCTGACCGGCGGTGGCGCGTTGCTGCGCGGTATCGACGAGGTGCTACGCGACGAAACCGGTTTGCCGGTGACGATCGCCGACGATCCGCTGACCTGCGTCGCGCTCGGCACGGGGCGTGCACTCGAAGATCCGATGTTTCGCGGGGTGCTGCACAGCGCGTAACGCGCGCCGTGCGGTAAGCACTGACATGAAGCGTCGATCGGGCGGAACGACGGGTTCCCCCCTACTCAGGCCGCTCTACATCGCGTACAGCGATCCTATTGTTCTTGGCGGCCCTCGGGCTTTTGGATGGGGGTAGAATGGCGCCGCCTCGCAATCGGCGCCCGGGTTTTTCGCGGCGGGCGCAGTACAGCCTCTTTCTGGGATATGTTATCGCGGTGGCGGGTACCCTCGTCGGCGCGGTTTTGCTTGCGCTCTCGACTCTGGACCCGCCAGCCTTCGCGGCCCTGCGCGCGAGCGTCGGCGAAGTGACGACGCCGCTGTCGTCGGGCATCTCCGGCGTTGGACGATGGTTCGGGTCGATCCCCGGCGGCATCGGTGATTATATCGCGGTGCACGACAAGAACGCCGCACTGCGCAAACAGCTCGCCGATCAGCACGCGCTGTTCATGCGCGCGCGATCGCTGGCCTATGACAATCAACGTCTGCTCCGGCTGCTCAAGGTCCGGGAAGGCATTTCCGAGCCGGTCGTGACGGCGCGTCTCGTCAGTTCATCTGCCTCCAGCACGCGACGCTTCGGCGTACTCAACGCAGGATCGTGGCAGGGCGTCGCCGCCGGGCAGCCGGTGCGCGGGCCGGAGGGGCTGATCGGTCGCATCCTCGAAACCGGGCCGAACAGTGCGCGCGTGCTATTGCTGACGGACCCCGAAAGTATCGTACCGGTACGGCGAACGCGCGACGGCACGCCCGCGCTCGCCACCGGGCGCGGCGATGGGCTGCTCGACATCAAATCGGTTGCGTTCGCCGCGAGCGATTTCGGCCCGGGCGACGTGTTCGTGACGTCGGGTATCGGCGGCATCTATGCGCCAAACGTGCCAGTTGCGCGGATCATTCGCCGTGGCCGCGATGCCGCGATCGGGCGCAGCTTTGCCCAGCCCGACACCGTCGACTACGCCCTGGTACAGCGCGCCTTCATGCCAGCGCCGCCCCCGCTTCCCGCGCCAAGCAACGCCGCCAAGCCGCTGCCAAGCAAGCCCGCCCCATGAGCCAGGTCCGCGGCCCTTTCGACGAGGCACCCGACAGCACGGCCACGCGGCTCCTGCCCGCGATTTCGGTTATGATCGGGTCGGCACTGACGCTGTGGCCGATCATTGCCACCGTCCAGATACTCCCCCCGTTCGGCCTGTTGATGTTGCTAGGGTGGCGGCTAACCAGGAACGAGAGCCTGCGCGTCTGGGCTCCCCTCCCGCTCGGCTTGTTCGACGATCTGATCAGCGGCCAACCGCTCGGCAGCGCGATGGTGCTGTGGACGCTGTGCTTCTTCATGATCGATTTGATCGACCAGCGTGTCGTCTATCGCGATTTCTGGCAGGACTGGCTAATCGCAGGAGGCGCGATCGGCTTCTGCCTCATCCTCGGGCGGCTGGTTGCCTCGCCGCTTGCGGCACACGTCGATACTGTCCTGCTGCTGCAAGTCGCGATCTCGGTGCTGCTTTTCCCGCTGGCGGCGCGGCTATGCGTCCTGCTCGCCGGTGACGAGGAGGACGCATGAACGGCCCGGCGTTCGGTCAGTCGCAACGCATGGTGACCGAAGCCTCGCAAAGCTACAGCTTTTCGCGGCGCACCGTCGCGCTGGGCGCTGCGCAGGCGGTGTTCGGCCTCGCGCTGGCGGGGCGGATGGGTTGGTTGGCGATCGTCGAGAATGAGCAATATACGCTCAAATCCGAAAGCAACCGCGTCAACACCACGCTGGTGCCGCCGCGGCGCGGCTGGATCATCGATCGCAACGGGGCACCGATTGCCAACAACCGCACCGATTTCCGCGTGGACATCATTCCCGATCGGCTTGAGGACAAGGATCGCGTGCTCGCCCTCCTGCGCGACATCCTGAAATTGCCGCCTGAGGAAATGGACCGAATCGTGGCGGATCTGAAGCGTGCAGCTGGGTTCCAGCCGGTACAGGTCGCCGAAAATCTCGATTGGGAGCGCTTCGCCGCCGTTAGCGTGCGCATCCCCGAGCTGCCGGGCGTAGCGCCGACCCGCGGCTTCTCGCGCAGCTATCCCGCCGGTGCGGCCGTAGCGCATCTGACCGGTTACGTCGGCGCTGCGTCGGCAGAGCAATTCAAGGAAACGCGCGATCCCCTTATGGTGACGCCCGGCTTCAAGCTCGGCAAGGACGGGCTCGAAAAGACGCTGGAGCCGATGCTGCGCGGGGTTGCCGGGCAGAAGCGCGTCGAAGTCACCGCGCGCGGCAAGCTGGTCGCCGAGCTCGCCACCAAGCCCGACGAGCCGGGCAAGAACGCGCGTCTGACGATCGACATCGGGCTGCAGGATTATGCCGCGCGGCGGCTCGGCACGCAGTCGGGATCGGTCGTGGTGATGGGTTGCCTGACCGGCGAGATGCTCGCGATGGTTTCGATGCCGGCCTATGATCCCAACAGCTTTTCCGACGGGATCAGCCATCTCGAATGGAAGATGCTGTCGGATAACGACCATGTTCCGTTGATGAACAAGGTTTTGCAGGGGCTGTATCCGCCGGGCTCGACGGTGAAGCCGATGAATGGCCTTGCATTGCTCCACGCCGGCGTCAGCGCCGGTGATCGCGTTTTCTGCTCGGGCGCGCTACGCGTCGGCAGCGGGGTTTTCCACTGCCATAAAAAGCGTGGCCACGGATCGCTCGATCTCAAGAATGCGATCATGCAGAGCTGCGATATCTATTTCTACGAGATGGTCCGGCGCCTGGGCTATGACAATGTCGCGCCCGTTGCGCGCTCGCTGGGCCTCGGACAGAAATTCGAGCTGCCCTTCGCCAGCCAGCGGTTCGGCACCGTTCCCGACAGTGCGTGGAAGCAGCGCAAGTATAAGACAGCGTGGACAGTAGCAGACTCGCTGAACGCTTCGATCGGGCAAGGCTATGTGCTCGCCAACCCGTTGCAGCTTGCGGTGATGGCGGCGCGCCTGGCATCGGGGCGGGCGCTGCAGCCCAGCATCCTGGCCGATCACGTGTCTTCCGCACCGATGCTGCCGATCCAGCCGGATCATCTTACCACCATCCACGAGGCGATGTGGGGCGTGGTCAATGGCGGGGGCACTGGCGGGGCGGCGAAGATGCTCGTGCCCGGTGTGGCGCTGGCCGGGAAGACGGGCACCGCGCAGGTACGGCGAATCACGATGAGCGAGCGCGCCGGCGGGGTGCTCCAAAACGGCGCCCTTCCCTTCAAGCTGCGCGATCACGCGCTGTTCCAGGGTTTCGCGCCCCACGACAAACCGCGCTACGCCATTGCGGTGGTGCTCGAACATGGCGGGCATACCGTCCGTAATCTCGATACGCCTGCGATCGCGCGCGACATCATGACGTATCTGTTCGACAAGGAGCGGGCGCTCGCATCGCTGGCCGAGGCCGAGCCGACCTGGGGCGGCGATATAAAGACGCGGATGGCCGCCGAAACCGCCGCCTATCGCGCTGCTGCCAACGCCCCGCCGCTTGCGGTGGGCGCGCAGACCGAATTCGACGCGACCGCACCCACCGACGCCCCCGCCGTCCGCGCCGCCACCGCTGCGGATACCGCCGCCGCCGAAGCGCTCGCCAACACCGCAGCCCCCGGCAACACCGTCGCCGAAGACGGCACGACCGAAAGCGATCCGCGATGAGCACTCGCCCCGCCAACGGACTCGCCTTCGTGCCCGCCCCGCTCGCGCAGCTGCCGTGGAAAATCCTGCTGCTGGTTCTGGCGATCGGCTGTTTCGATCTGCTGGTGCTTTACTCCGCAGCAGGCGGCAACATTCGGCCTTGGGCGCTGTCGCAGGGCGTGCGCTTCTTCATCCTGCTGGCGGGTGCGATTGCCCTCTCGCGGGTGCGCGAAGACATGTGGGGCAAGATCGCCCTCCCCGCCTACGGCATCTTGTGCGTGATGTTGGTGCTGGTGGAACTGGTCGGCGCGGTCCGCGGCGGTGGGCAGCGCTGGCTCGACGTCGGCTTTATCCGTCTGCAGCCATCCGAGTTGATGAAGCCGTGCATCGTGCTCGCCTGCGCCAAATTCTACGAGATGCTGCCCCCCAATGAAACACGTCGCTTCGGGGCGATCTGGCCGGCCGCACTGCTCATCCTGCTGCCAGCCGCGCTCGTGATGAAACAGCCCGACCTCGGCACCGCCTTGATGATCACGATCGGCGGCGTGACCGTGATGTTCCTGGCGGGCGTGCCGCTCCGCCTGTTCATCGGCGGCGCGCTGGGACTGGGCTTCGCGATCCCGCTCGCGTTCAATTTCGTGCTGCACGATTATCAGAAGAACCGCATTCTGGTGTTCCTCGATCCCGAAAGCGACCCGCTCGGCACTGGCTATCACATCAGCCAATCGAAGATCGCGATCGGATCGGGCGGCATCTTCGGCAAGGGCTTCCTGAACGGAACGCAGAGCCATCTCGATTATCTGCCGGAGGGCCACACCGACTTTGCCCTCGCCACGATGATGGAGGAATGGGGCCTTATCGGCGGCGTGCTGCTGATCCTCGCCTTCTTCGTGATCGTGCAATGGGGCCTGGCCGCAGCAATGCAGGCGCAATCGCGCTTCGCCAAGCTGACCGCAGCGGGCCTCGCCGCGACGATTTTCTATTACGTGTCGATCAACATGGCGATGGTGATGGGCATGGCCCCGGTCGTCGGCGTGCCGCTGCCGCTGATCAGCAATGGCGGATCGAGCCAGATGACCTTCATGCTGTGTCTCGGGATCCTCATGTCGATCGACCGCAGCAACCGCCAGACGACGCGCTGGTGAGCCGCCGATTATCGGCCCGAGTGCCGATTTTGTGGATGAATGCGAAAAAAGGGTTTGCATCGGGCGGCGACGCTGCTAACCGACCGCCTCCCGACGCGGTCGCGCCACCAAGCGCCTCGCCAGACCGCCAGGATTTGGACGCATAGCTCAGTTGGTAGAGCAGCTGACTCTTAATCAGCGGGTCCTTGGTTCGAGCCCAAGTGCGTCCACCATTCTCTTCCTTATATCCTAGTTGCTTGGGCTGGTCCCCGCCACGAGCTTGAGCCCGAATGGCTTCTCGATGAACGTCGCGATGTGTTCGACACCTGCCGGTGACTTTATAGCCGCCGTTACCTAAGGGGCCGACGTTTTGGGTGGCTTGCACGTTCGCCAAAACCGGTAGTTGGTTCCGTCGCTGCAATGTCGCTGGAAGGAGCCTGAAGGGATCTGACTGCTTTAGGAACACCAGCCGCGAAATCAGACACGGCTTGTTCGCCCGCCGCGGGAACGCGACGCCCGACACGGTGAAATGATACCGTGCTTGTCACCGTCATTGTAAAACGGACCGGCGTTGCGACAAAGTCTCACCCAGCCTGAGAGGTCACGATATGACGATGACCCTTCCCCGCCACGAAATCTTCTCGCGATCCAGACAGCACCAGCAAGGAACCGTGGACCCGCCCCACTCTGAAGGTCACTCACATCGCTAGCGCGACGCAGGCGGGCGGAGCCACCAGCACTCTAATCGGCCGTCGTAAGGCGCTTAGTCACAACGTGCCAGTCGTCGGACGATCCAGTTCACGGCGGGCACATTCATGACACCTTCCCTGCGCCTCCTTCTTGCGCCGCATCATCCTACAGTTCTTGGTGATGCAGTTCGCGCGCGTCCACTCCGTCACCAGATCACGCCGTTCGACGGCGGCGGTGCGCCCCTAAGCGGCGAAGAAAAGCTGTCGTTCCGCTTTCCGGATCACCGCCGAGTTCCGGGTACGGCAAAATCTGGCAGGATTCTGCAACGGATTTTGCGCGCTCGTTCAGTCGCTGCGCTCGAACCCGTGTCCTCAGCCTACGCCCCGAAGACAATCGTGTCGTGGACCCCATGTACGTCAAAGTGTCACGAGCAAGCGGACTTGTTTCCTGGCGACGCTCTGGCATCCTCTTGCGAACTCAATCGAAGGATACGGTCTTTGCGCTACACGCTTGCTCTTCTCCTGTTCGCGTCGACACCGACCTTCGCCCAGGAACCGGCCTCGACCGTCGCAGCCGATGGACCGTCACGCATGTTCACGGGAAGCGACCTCTTTGGTCTTGCGGTTGCGGCCGATCCACAGATCAGCCCGGACGGCCGGACCATTGTCTATGTCCGTCGTGCCGGCGACGTCATGAGCGATCGGATGCAGTCATCGCTCTGGCTGATCGACGTGGCGAGCGGTCGTCAGACGCCGTTTGCAGCGCAAGGCACCAGCCCGCGCTGGTCCCCCGATGGATCGCGCATTGCCTATTCGGCATCCGACGGTGAGAATTCGCAATTGTTCGTCCGCTGGGTCGGCAGCGGGGCGAGTGCGCGGATTACGAGCGTGCCTGGCGATCCGCAGAATCTCGCCTGGTCGCCAGATGGGACACGCCTCGCCTACATCGCCACCGTCGCCGGGGACGGGACCAAGCTCGGCAAGGCTCCTGCAAAGCCCGAGGGCGCCAAATGGGCCGAGCCGCTGATTGTTATCGATCGGGTCAATTATCGCAACGACGGGCCAGGATATGTGAAGCCCGGCTATGACCATCTGTTTCTGGTCAGCGCTGACGGCGGCGCGGCGCGTCAGTTGACCTTCGGCCGGTTCGATGATGGCGGCCCGCTGTCATGGTCGGCCGATGGCCGGACAATCCTGTTTTCGGCAATTCGCACGCCCGACGCCGAACGGCAGCTGATGAATACCGATATCGTCAGCGTGGATGTTGCCTCCGGCGCGCTGCGCCTGCTTACGACGCGAGACGGGCCGGACAATTCACCCCGCATCGCGCCTGACGGCTCGAAAATCGCCTGGCTCGGCTTCGATGACAAGCATCGTAGCTATGAGAACACGGAGCTTTATGTCGGTGGCAAGGATGCCGCCGCGCCCCGGTCTTTGACCGCGTCGCTCGACCGCGCGATCGAGAAAGCCGAATGGGCCGCCGACGGCCGCAGCCTTTATGCAAGCTACGACGATCGCGGTCAGCGCCGGATCGCCCGCATTGGCCTCGATGGACGACTGACGCCGCTGATTGACAATGTCTGGGGTGGCGGGCTGGACCGCCCCTACACGGGCGGCGACTTCTCGGTCTCAAAAGGCGGCACGATCGCCTATACCGGTGGCGACGCAACTGCGCCTGCCGATGTGTGGGTCATGGCTGGCGGAAAACCCCGGCGGCTGACGTCCCTGAATGCCGTGCTGGGCAGCAGCAAGACATTGGCACCGGTTCGCAAGATTGCCGTGACTGCCCCCGACGGTCGCGCGATCGACGCATGGCTCGCCACACCGCCTAATCGAACGCCCGGCGCCCGCGTGCCGCTGATCCTTGAGATTCACGGTGGCCCCAACAGCGCCTATGGCGCCGGCTTTGCTACCGACATGCAACTTTATGCCGCCGGTGGATACGCCGTTTTATGGACCAACCCGCGCGGCTCGACCTCCTATGGAGAGGCCTTCGCGAACCTGATCGACAAGAATTATCCTTCGGGCGATTATGACGACCTGATGGCTGCAGTCGATGCGGCGATTGCCGAAGGGACGGCGGATCCGGATAATCTGTTCGTCACCGGCGGGTCCGGTGGCGGCGTGCTCACGTCGTGGATCATCGGCAAGACCAACCGGTTCAAGGCTGCGGCAACGCAGAAGCCTGTCATCAACTGGATCAGCGAAGCCCTGACGATGGACAATACGATGTTCACGTCGCGCTACTGGTTTACAAAGCTGCCGTGGGAAGACCCGATGAGCTATTGGAAGCGATCACCGCTCAGCCTGGTGGGCAACGTCAAGACCCCAACCCTGGTTGTTGTCGGCAGCGAAGATTACCGGACGCCGGTCAGCGAGTCAGAGCAATATTATGCAGCGCTGCAGATCGCGGGCGTGACAACCGCCTTGGTCAAAGTGCCGGGCGCCAGCCACGGCGGAATAGCGTCCCGCCCTTCGCAATCCGCCGCAAAGGCTGCAGCGATCCTGGCATGGTTCGATCGTTACCGGAGGCCTGTGGCCACCAAGCCGTAGGTGGCCGACCGAAGACGCGACGGACAGCAGCGCCACGGTGGTGATGCCTGGAAGAAGCCGCATGTCATCATCCTGCTCTCGCAAATCTGCCTGAGGTTCGATTGCCGCGGCCTGCAGAGAGCATTGGAAGCTCCTGGCCGCAAAGCGGATTTCCATCAACCTCGCGGTCCGACGGTGACCGACATGAACACCCTGAAATTTACAACTAGACTATAGCGGAGCCGGACGGGACGTTGCATTGGACGTTGACGCCGCGACCCGGCGTGGACCTCGCACTGTGGGATCGTCTGTCGTGATCAAGAACCTCCTTCTCGTCGCCCTTCTGTCCAGCGTGGCCGCAACCGCTGCACATGCGCAAGCCGTTCCGCCCGTCGCGCTGCCGGGCGATGGACCGGAGGATGCCAAGCTGAAAGACCTCTTCTATCGCAGCGACGAGGCGAGCCTGAAGCGCAACCCGGTCTCGGCGATCTTCCGCGGCGATCTGCGCTATGCCGATCGGCTGGGCGATTACCTCACCGACCAGTTTATCGCCGCCGAAAAGGCTGCGTCGGAATCCGATCTCGCCGCGCTCCAGCGGATCGATCGCGCGAAGCTCACCCCGGTCGATCAGCTTGCCTATGACGTCTTCGAAAACACCACGCGCATCGCGCTGCGCGGCTATGCCCCGGATTTGCTGAAGATTCAGCGCGACCTGCCGATCGACCATTTCTCCGGCTTCCAGACCTTCTATCCCGATTTCGCCTCGGGCCAGGGCGCCGCTCCGTTCAAGACGACGCTCGATTACGACAACAATCTGAAGCGCAACACCGACTATGCGCGCATCCTCGACCGCGCGATCGGCCTGCTGAAGCAGGGCATGAAGGACGGCATCGTCCAGCCGAAGCTGGTCGTGCGCAACATGATCGGCCAGTTCGACAACCTCATCAAGGAAGGCGTTGAGGGATCGACCTTCTACGCGCCGGTTAAGCGGTTTCCCGACACCGTCAGCGCCGCGGACCGCGCACGCTTGACCGCGGCGTATGCCACGCAAATTCGCGACGTCATCCTGCCCGCCGAAAAGCGGATGCGCGATTTCCTCGCCAACGAGTATCTCGCCAAGGCGCGCGACAGCGTCGGCCTCTCGGCAATGCCGGGCGGCGACAAGCTCTACGCCTATCTGATCGAGCAGAACACCACGCTGCCGCTGTCGGCTGATGACGTGCACAACCTCGGCCTGTCGGAAGTTGCGCGCATCACCAAGGAGATGGAGGCGCAGCGTCAGGCGGTCGGCTTCAAGGGCACGCTGCCCGAATTCTTCACCTTCCTGCGCACGGACCCGCGCTTCGCCCCGGAATCGGCGGAGAAGCTGCGCAAGGGCTATGCTGCGATTGAGCAGCGAATTTACAGTCGCATTCCCGAACAATTCTCGCTGCTGCCGAAGACCAAGCTGGAAGTCCGCCCGGTGCCGGCGTTCAAGGAAAAGACCGAGGCGGGCGGCTCTTATCAGGGCGGCACCCCCGATGGCTCGCGACCCGGTGTCTTCTATTACAACACCTATGACCTCCCCTCTCGCTACACCTGGGAAATGGAGACGCTGTTCCTGCACGAAGGCGTGCCGGGGCACCATTTCCAGATCAGCCTCGCGCAGGAAAACACGGCGCTGCCCGCCTTCATGCGTTTTGGCGGCAACACCGCCTATGTTGAAGGCTGGGCGCTCTATGCCGAGAGCCTGTGGCGCGATCTGGGGGTGGAAACCGATCCCTATCAGCGGATGGGCGGTCTGAACGACGAAATGCTGCGCGCGATGCGGCTGGTGGTCGACAGCGGCATCCATGCCAAGGGTTGGACCCGCGATCAGGCGATCGAGTATATGCTCGCCAATTCCCCGATGGCACGCACCGATGCGACCGCCGAGGTCGAACGCTACATCGCCATTCCCGGCCAGGCGCTTGCCTATAAGGTCGGGCAACTGACGATCTCGCGGGCCAAGGCGAAGGCAAGGGCGGCGCTCGGCGCCACATTCGATCCGCGGTTATTCCACGCCCAGGTTCTCGACAGTGGTGCACTGCCGATGCCAGTATTGGAACGCAAGATCGACGCGTGGGTCAAGCGCGGAGGCAAGAACTAGGCGAACGGCGCGCGTCAATCGGCAAACCGACGGCGTTCATCGGAGAGGGAAGAACGCAAACATGCTACCATTGAACGGGATCCGCGTGCTCGATTTCGGGCGCTATATCGCGGGTCCTTACTGTGCCGCGCTGCTCGCCGATTACGGTGCCGACGTTATCCGGGTTGAACGGATCGGCGGGAATGAGGATCGCTTCACGGTGCCGGTCGCGGAAGACGGCGCGGGCGGATCGTTTCTGCAGATGAACCGCAACAAGCGGTCGCTGGCTCTGGCGCTTGGTACCGAGGCGGGGCGCGCGGTGATGCGGCGTCTGGTCGCGCAGGCCGACATCGTCGTCGCCAATATGCCGGCCGATGCCCTGGCGAAAGCTGGATTGGACCTGGCATCGCTGAGCGCAATCAAGCCCGATATCATTTTGGTGACGGCGTCGGCCTTCGGTGAGAATGGCCCGATGGCCGGGTGGGTCGGGTTCGACGCGGTCGGGCAAGCGATGTCGGGTGCGGTGTATCTGACCGGCACGCCCGACCAGCCGTATCGCGCACAGGTCAATTACGTCGATTTCGGTACCGCGCTTCACTGCGCGTTCGGGGCGATGGTCGCGCTCCGCGAACGCGACGCGACGGGGCGCGGGCAGCAAGTGTCGGGTTCGCTTTTGGGCACTGCCGTCACGCTCACCAACGCGCTGAGCATCGATCATGCGCTCAATGGGGTCGAGCGGCAGCCGATCGGCAACCGGAGTTATGGATCCGGACCGACAGACGTGTTTCGCACGCAGGACGGATGGATTGTGACGCAAGTCGTCAGCGATCCCATCTTCGCGCGCTGGGCGAAGATGGTCGGGGCACCTGAATTGATCGATGACCCGCGCTATGCCAACGACATGGCGCGCGGCGACAATGGTGAGCCACTCAGCGCACGCATGGCGGAGTGGTGCGCAGCGCGAACGACAGAAGCGGCGATGGCCGCACTCGGTGAGGCGCGGATTCCGGCGGGGCCGGTGCTCGCGCCATCAGAAGTTCTGGCACATCCGCAAGTAGCGGCGGCGGGCCTGGTCGAGCCAATGGCCTATCCTGGCATCCCTGCCCCGGCGCCGGTTGTCGGCGCGCCGATTCGGTTGAGCGGCACGCCGCGCGACCCGATGCTGCGCGCACCGCAAGCGGGCGAGCATAGTGCGGAAATCCTGACCGAAGCCGGATTCACCAGCGATGAGATTGCGGCGCTGGCGTCGGCGGGGGTTGTTCAGCTTGGCGGGTGATCCCATCGATCCGGCACGGACCCCGGTGATCGTTGGCGTCGGTCAGATCAATGACCGCACGCCCGATCCGTTCGCGGCGCTCGATCCGATCGCGTTGATGGCAGAGGCGCTAAGCTGCGCAGACGCGGATGGTGGCGGCGGGTGGCTGGCCGCGCTGGATTCGTTGGCGGTGGTCGATCAGATTTCGTTTCGGGCGCTCAATCCCGTCGTCGATGCGCTCGCGGCACAGCTCGGCATCGCACCGGCGCATCGGTTCCAGACTGCCATGCCGATGGGCGACAGCCCGATCCGGTTGCTGAACGAAGCGGCCAATTGGATCGGCAGCGGGGAAGCGAGGGTCGCGGCGGTGGTCGGGGCCGAAGCGCTGCGAACGGCGGCCCGTCGCGCGGCGGCAGTGGCGGGCGGTGCCGAGGGCGACCATAATGCGATGCGCGTGCGGCATCGCGGGCGCGCACCCGACTATCGGCAACGCTATGGCCTCACCGCACCGGTCGATGTCTATCCCCTGTACGAGAATGCGACGCGGGCTGCGTGGGGTCAGAGCCTGGCCGAGGCGCAGGCGGAAACGGGCGAGATGTGGGCGGCCATGTCGCGCGTCGCCGCGGACAATCCGCACGCCTGGCTGCGGAGCGAGCGCACTGCCGATGATATCATCCGGCCGTCCGCGGACAACCGACCGATCGCCTTTCCCTACACCAAGCTGATGGTCGCCAACATTTCGGTCAATCAAGGGGCGGGGTTCATCGTCACCAGCCTGGCCGAGGCGCGTGCACGGGGCGTGCCCGAGAGCCAGCTCGTCTATGTCGGCCACGGTGCCTCGGCGCACGAGTCCGATGACGTATTGGCGCGCGAGAATTACGAAGCCTCGCCTGGGATGCGGGTCTCACTGGAAGGAGCGCTCCGCGCGAACGACCTCCGGATCGATGACATCGACCTGGTTGAGCTCTATTCCTGCTTCCCCTGCGTGCCCAAGATGGCGCGCCGCATCATAGGGTGGCCGCACGACCGACCCGTCAGCGTCGTCGGCGGGCTGACCTTTGGCGGCGGGCCGATAGGCAACTATATGAGCCATGCCGTCGCGGCGATGGTCATGCGACTGCGCGCGGGTGACGGCCGCAACGGCCTGTTGTTCGGAAATGGCGGCTTTGCGACGCACAACCATAGCATCGTCTTGTCGCGGGCAGCTCTTCCGGCGGCGCGGTTTCCGCATGACTTTGATCAGCAAACCCGCGCCGACGCGACACGCGGACCGGCACCCGTTGTGGACGAGAGCTATGCCGGTCCGGGGACGATCGAGAGTTATACCGTCCTGTACGCGCGGACGGGCGCGGTGAGCAGGGGCGTCATCGTTGCGCGTAACCCCGCAGGCGAACGGTTTCTGGCGGCCGTACCCGCTGAAGATATGGGCACGATCGATATCCTGCGCGATGGCTCCGTTGACCCCGTTGGGACACCGGGTGTCGCCACCCGTAGCGGCGACGGGTTGCTGGCGTGGAGGCGGACGCTATCTTGAACTTTGGAAGGGTCCCACCCCGGATGAACCGGATCTCATCCCCTAGAGACGACTTCTCCGGCAAGACGCGATCGCCAATAATTTCACAAACTCTCTTTAGAGAATTTATAATATTGCGACAAATTCAGAATATAGCAGAAGATATTGATTGCTATTGTCCACATATAGCGGACGTATATTTTACTATTATTGTAATAATTGCGAATATGACGCCAAATGTACAAGATTGTTTCAGATTATATACAATGGATGTAATATAAACGTCCTACATCTTCCCTATCGCCCCGCCATCGGATCGTAACCGACCGAATGCTTTGGGGACACAGTATGACGTTCAAAAAGGCCAAGCGCCTGCACTTGATGATCGGCGGCGCGGTGTTCGCTTTCGCCGCAACTTCGGCGACGGCGCAGCCCAATGCCGCACCGCCAGCCACTACCGCTCCAGCGACCACGACGCCCGACGATCAGGGATTGGGCGACATTGTTGTTACGGCGACGCGGCGGGAAACCAATCTGCAGAAAACGCCTATCTCGATAAGCGTGCTCGACACGCAGGCGTTGACCGATCGCCACGTCCTGAGCCTGATCAATCTGGCCGATGGCACCATCCCGTCGCTCCGCGTCGCGACCTTTGAAGCGCGCCAGTCGGCGCTGACGATCGGCATTCGCGGCATCGTGCCCTATGACCAAAACCAGACCGCACGCGACGGTGGCGTCGGCGTCTATATCGACGGCGTCGCCTTGGGTAAGACGCAGGGCCTCAATGCGGCACTGTTCGATATTCAGCGGATCGAAGTGCTTAAGGGCCCGCAAGGCACGCTGTTCGGCCGCAACACCGAAGGCGGCGCGCTGTCGCTCGTCACCAAGGCACCAACCGGCGCGTTCGGCGGGCGGTTCGTCGGCGGGCTGGGCAATTTCGGCGGACGCAACGCCGAGCTGCATCTCGATTTGCCCGCCTTCTACGACATCGCGCTCAAGTTCGACGGCGTGTATCAACATCAGGATCCGACCGTGAAGAACCCGCTCGCGGGTTCGACTGGCTGGAACTATTACGATCGCAAGGGTGGCCGCGCTGCGGCCCGCTGGCAGCCGGTCAGCGGCCTGACCGCCGATTTCTCTTACGACTATGCGAAGGACGACAACACGCCGAACTTCAGCCAGTTGCTGAGCTATAACCCGAACAATTACGCGGTCGGCACGTACATCAACCCGCTAACCGGCACGATCGACGCAACGCCGGTCCTCTATCAACAGGGCACGGCGGCCGGTACCGCAGGAACACGCTGCGGCGGCACGCTGGCTTCGGTCTGCATCGCGCCGAAAGCGCCGATCCAGGGCGTTCACCCGGAACGTCAATATGTCTCCGATGTCGGCGTTCCGCAGCAGCCGAGCGTCGATATCACGCACGGCTTCACATCAAACCTGAAATACGCGCTCGCACCGTGGATCGAACTGCGCTCCATCACCGCGTGGCGCGGCGTTTCGACCGATCAGTGGGACAATTCGGGCGGCACGGCGCGGAGCACCTTCGTGCCGAACGCAAATGTCAGCCGCTACAGCCTGTCCTTTCTGCGCCAGCACCAGTTCAGCCAGGAATTCCAGGCAGTCGGCAGCATTCCGCAATTCGATTACGTCGTCGGCGCCTATTATTTCACCGAACACGCCACCGAATATGCCGCGACCCCGCTGAGCAATCAGTTCAACGCGAGCGGCACCGCGCTGACGGTGCGCAGCCCGGTGATCGATTCATCGGTCACCGGTCCGATCACCTCTGCGAATTCGGGCTATCAGCAATATGCGGCATCCTGCAACAACACGCTTGCCGGAACGGTGCCGCAATTCGCCAATAGCTGTCAGTTCATCACGCGCGCCAGCGGCGCCTATGATCATAGCTATTCGGTGTTCGGCAATCTGACGTACACGCCGTCGGGGCTCGACATCCTCCATATCACGGCCGGGGGCCGCTACACGAAGGACAAACGCCGCGGTCAGCTCTACGTCGTCAACAACCGGTCCGATCTCAATCCGATCAGCGCGGTTGCCAACAGCGTGGCGACGCCGTTCCTGTTCTCGAACAGCGTCAGCCGGTTCGATCCTATGGTCAACATCTCGCTCGATGCGACGCCGGACATCCACCTCTATGCAAAATATGCGACCGGCTTCCGGGCCGGCGGCGCGAACGACCGTTCGCAAAGCTTCAACGCGTTCGGGCCGGAGGCGGTCAAATCGTACGAAGTCGGCATGAAGGCGGATTTCTGGGATCACAAGGCGCGCTTGAACCTCGCTGGCTACATCATGAACCGCAAGAACACGCAGTTCGACTTCGACTTCTTCGACACCAACAGCGCCAGCCCGACCTCGGGCGCCCATATCGAACAGACGCAGAATGCCGGGGACAGCAAGATCCGCGGGATCGAGGCCGATCTGACCGTGAAGCCGACACGCGACCTGACGCTGACGGCATCCTATGCCTATACCTATTGGAGAGCACCCAAGGCGTCCTATTCGATCACCGTCGGCGGCACGACGGTGGCGAGCCCGGCGCAGCAACTGTATCTCGTCTACACGCCGACCAACGCGGCGTCGGGCGCGATCGATTACGTGCTGCCGGTGCATGTCGCCGACGCCAGCATCCGGCTGCATCTCGACGGCAATTACTCCAGCAGCCAGTACAGCTTCCAGCTTGAGCCGACCAAGACCGATGCGAGCTTCGTCGTGAACGGTCGCCTCGCGCTGGCCGATATCGCGGTGGGCGATCACAACAAGGTCACGGTTTCGGTGTGGTCGCGCAATCTGTTCGACACGACCTATGTCTATCGCCGCTCGGCCGCGAACTCGACGCCGGTCGTGAACTTCAATGGCACGACGAACCCGACCAATTATGGCGGTGTGCTGGGCGATTACGGCAATTTCAACGCGCCGCGCACCTGGGGGCTGGAGCTCGCCGCGAATTTCTGATCCCGCGCGATTGCCCACCGTCTCCGAAACCCGGTCCGAGCGTTCGCTCGGGCCGGGTTTTATACGTCGCGCGGCATTTCGATGACGACGCGCAGGCCGGGTGCGGCATCTGCCAGCGCCAGCGTCCCGCCGTGCAGCCGCACGATCGCATCGACCAGCGTGAGGCCGATGCCATGACCGGGTGCCTCGACCGATGATTCCAGGCGCCCGAAACGGCGGATGACCTGCGCGTGCTGGTCGGGCGGGATACCGGGCCCGCGATCGGTCACGATCAGCCGCGCGCCCGTCGGCGACGACACCACGCTGAGCTCGATCTCGGTTCCGGACGGCGTGTGGCGGATCGAATTTTCGATCAGATTGACCAGCAATTGGCGCAAGAGATTGCGCTCACCCCTCAGCGGCACCGATCGTGCGCCCCGCAGGATAAGGCGATGGCCCGAATCCTCCGCGACCGGCGTCAAGGCGTCGTACGTCTCCTGTGCGAGCACCGCGAGATCGAGCGGCTCGAAGCGCTCGCGCCGATGGCCACCCTCAATCTCCCACAGCCGTAACAGGCTGGCGAACAGGTCGAGCAGTTGATCGGTTTCGTCCAGCGCATCTGCGATCTCCGGCGCAAGCGCGGTACCGGTCGACCGACGCTCGATCGCCGCCAAACGGTTCCGCAGCCGTGCCAGCGGGCTTTTCAGCTCGTGCGCCACATCCTTCGCGGCATGGCGGATGTCATTCATCAGCGTGCCGATGCGATCGAGCATCGCATTGAACGCGGCGGCCTGCTGATCGAATTCGCTACCGCTCCCGGTTTGGGGAATCCGGCGATGGAAATCGCCCGCCATCACGGCATCGACCGTGCGCTGCATCGACCGCAGTCTGCGGCTGATCTCCCAGATCATCCCGGCCGTGCCGCCCGCCACGATCAGCATCGTCAGGAAGAGGCCGATCAGTTGAACCCGGAACATCAGCGCGTCGAATGCGTCGATATCGTCATTGTCCGAAATCACGCTGAGCGTTGTGCCATTGGCCAGGCGGCGCGTCAGGATGCGCCCGTGGCCGACCCCGGGAACGCCGGCGCGCTCGTCGAAATCGGAAAAGCCGAGCGGCGGCACCTGCCGCAACTTGAGCGTTCCGCTGACCTGTCGGCCAGTCGCATCGAACACCGCGAAGAACAGATCGGCGCTGTCATGATCACGCTGTTCACGATCGATCGCCGCGATCACCCGGGGAAGCGAGCCTGCGCGCGTAATCTCATCCGCCTCGAGCGCAAGCCGCCGATCGACCTCGATGCCGAGCGCGTGGTGCGCAATGCTGTAGGTGGCCCCCCGGAGCACGAGCAACGCGACCAGAATCGCGGCAACATAAATCAGCGCGATGCCGCGAAGCGACCGGCGCGGCACGTCAGCCTTCGCCGGTCATCATATAGCCCACGCCCCGGACCGTGACGATCGGGTCTTCCTCGCCGTTCAAGGTGAGCTGGACCCGGACTCGCCGAATGTAGGATTCGACGATGTTCGTCGTCGGCTCGAAATCGAAGCCCCACACGCTGGAGTAGAACATCGCCCGCGTCACCACGCTGTTGCGGTGGCGCACCAGCTCGCACAGCACCTGAAATTCGAGTTTGGGCAGCACCAGCAGGCGGCCATTGCGGACCGCGCGAAACTTGATCTCGTTGACCTCGACGTCGCCGGCCCGCAGCACACCGGTTTCGCTGGTGCGCTCGGCACGGCGCTTGATAGCCTTGATTCGGGCCTCGATTTCGAGCGGTTCGGCCGGCTTGACCAGATAATCGTCGGCTCCCGCGTCGAGCCCCGCAAGCCGGTCGTCGAGATCGCCAAGCGCAGTCAGCATCAGGATCGGCGTGCTCAATCCGCGTTCGCGAAGCGCGCGGGCGACGGAGACGCCGTCCAGATGCGGCAACATGACGTCGAGCAACACCGCATCGAACATTTCGGCGCTTGCCAGCGACAATGCCGCTCTTCCATCCGTTGCGACGACTGGCGTGTGCCCGATCTCCGTCAGCGCTGCGGCCAGGAGCTTGGCGGCGCGATGATCATCCTCGACGATCAAGATTTTCATCGGCCTGGACGCATCGGTGTAGGCATGACGCCTTTCGGGAGAAGAAATGCGCGCGCCGGGAGACCGCGCAAGAGCGCTCCCTAACGCATTGCGGCCCAATCTCAAGCCAAGCGAACCCGGATTGCCGGAGCAGCATCGCGGGGCTCGCGTGCAGCGCTCGACCTTTCAAGAGCGATTTTCGACCAAATCCGATGCACCGATCACGATCTCGAAGCTCAAACCGCGCTCACCGGGGCCGCGGGACACGCAGAGGTGCCCGCCATGCGCGCGCGCGATCCGATCGACGATGGAGAGCCCGATCCCCGATCCGGCGACATTCGCCCCCGCGCCACGCCATAACCGATCCGTGAGGCGCGACAGGTCCGCTTCCGGAACGGCGGGACCGTCGTCGCTGACGCTGAGGCGCGGCCCCGGACCGCTTCGGACGACGATCGCCGTTCCGGGCGGCGTGTGGCGCGTCGCATTGTCGACGAGATTTCGAAGCGCCAAGGCAAGCGCTTCGGGATAGCCATAGCGGCGTGCGGGGGCATCGTCGGGCTCGAACGCGATCGTCCGACCAGAGGCAAACACGGCCGGCGCGCAATCGATCACGACACCCTCCGCAAGGGCGTGCAGATCGACCTCCGTTCCGTGCGCATCGATCGGCCGTTCAAGATCGGCCAGCGCCAGCAACTGGTCGATCACCCTGGCGGCGCGATCCACCGAGGACAGCAGCGCCGCGCGGACGGCGGGATCGGCCACCGGATCGGCGCGCAGGCGAACGACCGCCAAAGGGGTGCGGAGTTCATGTGCTACATCGGCAGCAAAGGCGGTTTGAACCTGGATCGCGGCCGCTAGCCGATCGAGCGCCGCGTTGGTGGCCTCGGCCAAGGGTTCCGCTTCGAGCGGCAACTGACCACGTGGCAACCGAATGTCGAGCGACCTTGGGCCGATTTGCCCCGCGATCAGCGACACGGCACGCATCCGCAAGGTCAATCGCCTGGCCAGAAGCGCCCCGATCAGCGGCACCAGCGCCGCGATCGGCAAGCAGATCAGCGCAAAGCGCAGGAGGAACGTGCGGACAATGTCGTCGGTCACCACAGCCGGGTCTGCATCGTCCTGCGACACGATGATCCAGCCGTTTTTGTGCGGCACGCTCAATCCCTCGACCGCGCGGACGTGAAAGAATTGCGCCCTTGTGCCCAGAGGCGCGGCTGCCACCACCTCCGGGCGGGCAGCACCATAGGAGTTCAAGACGCGGCGATCGCGATCGACCACGCTCACCGCCATCCCGCTGGACACCGTCACGACACGCGCCGGAGGCGTGCCCGTTGCCAACGCCGCCGTCGACGTCGCTGCCTGTCGGCGTAACAGGTCACGCTGGAAATGGTTGGCGGTCTGACGCAGCACGGTGGTGGCACTGGCGAACAGGATGACTGCGGCCGCGACCGCGATCACCGCGTGCAGTGCGACGAATTGACCGAACAGCGAACGCGGCATTCGGACCTTCATGCGGCCGAAACGAGCATGTAGCCGACGCCGCGCACCGTCTCGATGCGAACGCCGCTCGCGCCGTCTTCCAGCTTTTTGCGCAAGCGATGGACATAGACCTCCACGGCGTTGGACCCCAACTCCCCATCAAGGCCGAACAGTTGATCTTCCACGGCGCGTTTGACGACGACCTTGCCGGCCCGCCGCATCAATAGCTCCAACAATTGTGTTTCCCTTGCGGAGAGCGCGAGCGGTCTGGACCCGATCGACGCTGTCCGGGTTTGCACTTCGAATTCCAGCGCGCCGCAGCGAAGAGCTTTGCCTGCGTAGCCGTCGCGCCGCCGAAGCACCGCGAGCAGCCGGGCATGGAGTTCGTCCATGTCGAACGGTTTGACCATGTATTCGTCGGCACCCTCATTCAGACCAAGGATGCGGGCGTCGATCGAACCACGCGCCGTCAGTACGAGTACGGGACGATTGTCGCCATTGCGGCGCATCCGTGCAAGCAGTGCGATGCCATCCCCATCGGGCAAGCCGAGATCGAGCAAGACAGCGGCATAATCGATTGCCGCCAGATACTCCTCCGCTTCTTCGGCGCGCCGTGCGTGATCGGCAACCACTCCGCGTCGCGTGAGGGCATCGATCAGCGGCGCAGCGAGGGCGTCATCATCTTCGATCAACAGGATCCGCATCGTCCGACTTTCTGCAATGCAGCATTTGTAAGCGCGCTGTAAGGCAGCGCGCCTAGGGGTGCCAGTCCCGCCGCGACAGGGCCCATGATGCACGCTTCCCTCCCCCCACAATCGCTCCCGTCAACCCGCATGCTCACGCAGCGCAAGCAGATACGGTGGCTCGCTTTGCTCTCGGGCGCTGCGATCGGCCTTGCGCTGCTCTGGTGGGCGATCACGGCGCTCACACATCGCGAGCCCGCCCCCCTGCCCTCCACCCCACCGGGAACGCTGCGCTTGAGCCGTGAGCAGATGGCGGACCTGAAAACGATGCAGGTCGGTTATGCGGCGTCCGAAGATCGCACGCTTGCAAGCGGCGCCATCACCGTCGACGGCGACCGCAGCACGCCGGTGCTGATGCCCTATGCCGGTCAGATCGTCCGGGTCTTGGCCGACGCTGGGCAATATGTGCGCGCCGGGCAGCCGTTGCTCCTGGTCAAGACCAGCGACTTTGTCGATGCGCGCAGCAGCTTGTTCGCGGCGCGCGCCGCCTATCAGAACGCGCAGGCGCAACTCGCGACGGCGACGCGCAATGCCGAGCGCCAGCGCCAGATATTTGAGACCGCAGGCGGTGCGCAAAAGGATTATCAACAGGCCCAGACCGATCTGATCGCGGCGCAGGCGACAGCGCGTACCACTGCCGCCGCGCTGGGCGCGGCGCGCGACAAATTGGCGATCCTCGGCAAATCGCCTGGCGAGATCGGCAAGCTCGAAAATGTCGGTGAGGTCGCCGGCATCCACGACCGTACCACGCTGCACGCTCCGATCGCGGGCCTGATCGCCTCGCGCGACGTGTCGGCGGGCCAATATGTCTCGCAAGGTGGCGACAAGCCGGTCATGACCATCACCGATCCGTCACGCGTCTGGCTGATCGCGCAAGTCGCCGAGGGCGATGCCGATGCGGTGCATGTCGGGGATCAGGTGACGGTCACGACTCCGGCGCTGCCCGGCCGCAGCTTCCATGCGACGGTCGATCTGGTCGGTGCCGCGCTCGATCCGCAGACGCATCGCCTGCCGGTGCGCGCGACGATCGCCAACCCCGACAAGGCGTTGAAGCCGCAGATGTTCGCCAGTTTCGCGATCCAGCGGCCGCAAAGCGACGCCGCGCTGCTCGTGCCGAGCGTGGCGGTCATCCATGAGGGCGACTCTGCCCGGGTGTGGGTCGTGCGGCCCGATGGCCTGTTGCAGGCGCGCAACGTGACCGTGGGCGATGAACAAGACGGCACCGTCGTCGTCCGCGCCGGGCTGAAGCCGGGCGAGCGGATCGTCACCGCGGGCGCGCTGTTCGTCAACGAGGCAGGTCTCGGCGAATGAACCGGATCGTCGAATTCTCGCTGCGCCAGCGGCTGCTGATCGTCGGCATCTTTGCCGCGATGCTGGTCGCCGGCGCGATCGGCTTCTGGAACCTCAATATCGAGGCTTATCCCGATCCCGTTCCGCCAATGGTGGAGGTGATCACCCAGACTCACGGTCTTTCGGCCGAGGAGATGGAACGCAACGTCACCATTCCGATCGAGGTCGGCATGGCGGGCATTCCCCATCTGACCGCGATCCGCGCAATCTCGCTGTTCGGTCTTTCCGACATCAAGATCCAGTTCAGCTACGATCTCACCAACGAAGCCGCCAAGCAGCAGGTCATCAACCGCTTGTCGCAATTGCCGCCGCTGGCAGGTGGAGCCCAGCCGTCGCTGTCGCCGACCAGCCCGGTTGGCGAAATCTATCGCTACAAGATCACGGCACCCCCCGGCTATTCGGTGATGGATTTGAAGACGTTGCAGGATTGGGTGCTGCAACGCCGCTTCAAACGCATTCCCGGGGTGATCGACGTCACCGGCTGGGGCGGCAAGCTGCGCGCGTATGACGTGGTCATCGACAATGACCGGCTGGCGGCGCACGGCGTCACCGTCGGGCAAGTCCTCGCGGCGCTCGGCAAGAGCGACGGCAATGTCGGGGGCCAGACGATCAATTTCGGCGCGCAAGCCGCGATCGTGCGGGGCGTCGGGCTGATCCAGTCGGTTTCGGGCATCGAAAACGTGCTGGTCGGCACGGCAGCGGGGCAGCCGATCCTGTTGAAGGATGTCGCCCGCGTCCAGATCGGCAATGCGCCGCGGCTCGGCATCGCCGGCTATAACAATCAGGACGACATCGTTCAGGGCATCGTACTGATGCAGCGCGGCGCCCAGTCGATGCCGACGATCGAGGCGGTGCAGAAGGAAGTCGCCGACATCAACGCCTCGGGTATCCTGCCGCCGGGCGTCCATCTCGACCGCATCTATGACCGTTCCGACCTGATCCACCTGACGATCCACACCGTGCTGGAGAACCTGCTGGCCGGGATCGCGCTGATCTTCTTCCTGCAATGGGCGTTCCTCGGCAATCTGCGGAGCGCCGTCATTGTCGCGGCGACCATCCCCTTCGCGCTCGCCTTTGCGATCCTGATCCTGGTGCTGCAGGGCGAAAGCGCGAACCTGTTGTCGGTCGGCGCGCTCGATTTCGGGCTGGTGGTCGATGCCAGCGTCATCATGGTCGAGAACGTCTTCCGCCACATGGTCGAGCGGTCTGCGCATGTCGAAAGCGGGCGCGGCCATTACACCATGGCCAGCCGCTTCTCGGCAGTGCTTGGGGCGACCAGTGAAGTCAGCCGCGGCATCTTCTTCGCCGCCGCCATCATCATCGCGAGCTTCCTGCCGCTGTTCACGCTGACGGGGGTGGAAGGCCACATCTTCGGCCCGATGGCCAAGACCTATGCCTATGCCATCACCGGCGGCCTCATCGCGACCTTCACCGTCGCGCCGGTGCTGGCGACGCTGCTGCTGCCCGACAAACTGTCCGAAGTGGAAACCTGGATCGTCGCGCGGTTGCGTCGCGTATACGAACCCGCCGCCGCCTTCGCGCTCGCCAACCGCGTGCTCACGATCGGCGGCGCGCTCTTACTGCTTGCCGCGGCTGGGATCGGCGTGCGCTCGCTCGGGATCGAGTTCCTGCCGCATCTTGAAGAAGGCAATATGTATATCCGCGCGAGCTTGCCCGCCTCGATCAGCCTCGAGGCGGGGCAGCCGATCGTCAACGGCGTGCGCCGCATGATCGCGGAATATCCCGAGGTGGATTCGGTCCTCTCGGCACACGGCCGTCCCGATGACGGCACCGATTCCACCGGCTTTTTCAACGCAGAATTCTTCGTGCCGCTGAAGCCGTTCAACACCTGGCCGTCGGGCGTGACCAAGGAAACGCTGACCGCCGAAATCTCCAAGCGGCTGCAAGCCAAATATCCCGGCGTCGATTTCTCCTTCTCGCAATATATCGAGGACAATGTCGAGGAAGCCGCCTCGGGCGTGAAGGGTGCCAATTCGATCAAGCTATTCGGCCCGGATCTGCCTACGCTCGAAAAATATGCCGACGCGATCAAGGACGAGATGGCGAAGGTCCCCGGCATCGCCGATCTCGGCGTGTTCCAGTCACTGGGCCAGCCGACCGTGCGCATCGACGTCGACCGTGCCCGCGCCTCGCGCTATGGCCTGACGCCGGATGACATCAACGCGACCGTCGCGGCGTCGATCGGCGGGCAATCGACCGCCGACCTGTACGAAAAGGGCACCGACCGCCACTTCCCGATCGTCGTGCGCCTGAAATCGGAACAGCGCGATTCGATCGACGCGATCCGCCGCATCACCGTCGGGGCACCTGCGCCCGGTGGCACCGGCACGATCCAGGTGCCGCTATCCGAAGTGGCCGACATCAAGCTCACCTCGGGCGCGTCGTTCATCTATCGCGAGCATCAGGAGCGCTACATCCCGATCAAATTTTCGGTCCGCGGCCGTGACCTTGGCGGCGCGGTGGAAGAAGCGCGCGCGCGGATCACCCGCAGCATCCATCTGCCGCCCGGCTATCACCTCGAATGGGCGGGCGAACTCGACAATCTCAACAACGCCGTCGCCCGGCTCGAAGTGGTCGTGCCGATCAGCCTCTTGCTGATCCTGCTGCTGCTCTATGCCAATTTCGGCTCGATCCGCGACAGTTTGCTCGCCTTCTCGGCGATCCCGATGGCGATCATCGGCGGCGTGCTGGCGCTGGCGCTGACCGGCACCGCCTTCAGCATCTCCTCGGCGATCGGTTTCGTCGCGCTGTTCGGCATCGCCGTGATGGACGGGATATTGGTCGTGACGACCTATAATCAGGCGATTGACGAATTTGGAGACCGGCCGGCGGCTCTGGCAACAACCGTTCGCCACAGCCTGCGCCCGGTCGTGATGACGTGCCTGGTGGCGGCGATCGGCCTGCTGCCGGCTGCAATGTCCAACGGCATCGGCAGCCAGGTGCAGAAGCCGCTCGCTCTGGTCGTGGTCGGCGGCATGACGCTGGCGCCGCTGCTGATCCTGCTGGTGCTGCCGGTGCTGATCGACCGCTTTTCGCGCCGGGTGAAGCCAGCGGATCGCGGCGCACACGGTCGCGACGTCGGACATCATCCATTGCCTGGGATCGACCCAGAGGGGACTCTGGCATGAAGCGCTTGGTTCTGCCGCTGTTGGCGCTGACACCGACGATTTCGGGATGCGCGGTCGGGCCGCGCGATCTGGACGCACAGGTTGCGCCACCCCCGCCGGGCGCGCCGGAACGCTTTGCGCCGCGTGCCGGGCCGGAGCAGGTCACGACCGCTGCCCCGGTCGCTCAAGATTGGTGGCGGGCATTCGGCTCGAGCGACCTCGACGCGTTGGTCGATGAAGCGCTGCACCATGCCTCCGATCTTGCCGTGGCCGACGCCGCTTTGCGCCAAGCGCGCGAGCAAGCGGGCGCGGTCGCCGGTTCGGCCTTACCGCAGGTCGATGCAAACGTGCAGACGCAGCGTACCCGCGTGTCCCGGGCGCTGGCACCGGCAGTGACCGACGCCACGCAATATCTCTACACGCTGCATACCGCGCAATTGACCGTGAGCTATGGCCCGGACCTGTTCGGCGGGAATCGGGCTCGCATCCGGTCCGCCCGCGCAGCAACCGATGTCGCTCGCTACCGGCTCGATGCGGCGCGCGCGACGGTAGTCGCCAATCTCATTTCTGCGGTGATCCAGCGCGCGTCGCTTTCCGAGCAGATTGAGGCGGCAAAGACCAGCGTGTCGATCAATCGCGACATTCTGCAAAACCAGTTGCGACGGCAGCAGCTCGGCGCGATCGGCGCTGCCGATGTCGCCACCCAACAGGCCGCACTCGCAACGGCCGAAGCGGCTTTGCCGGCGCTGGTCCGGGCAGAAGCGCATCAGCGCGTGCTGATCGGAACCCTGCTCGGCCGGGCGGCGGGAAACGAACTGCCGCGTCTGCCATCCCTCGCCGCGCTGCGATTGCCCCACGATCTGCCGCTGACGGTCCCGTCAGATCTGCTGGCACGGCGCCCGGACGTGCGCGCCGCCCGCGCGCAACTGGAAGGAGCCGGCGCGGATGTCGGGGTCGCGATCGCGGCACGACTGCCGAGCATTCAGCTGAGCGCAAGCGGTGGCGGCACAGCGCAACATGTCTTGGATCTGTTCCAGAACGGCAACCCCTTCTGGACGGTGATCGGCGGACTGACGCAGCCACTCTTTCATGGCGGCGCCCTGCGCCATCAACAGCACGCGGCGGAGGCCGCGCTCGATGGGGCGAAGGCACAATATCGCGCCTCGGTCCTTCAGGCTTTTGGCGATGTGTCCGATGCTTTGACCGGCCTGCGCACCGATGCAGACGCGCTCGATGCAGCAGCCCGCGCCAGCGACGCTTCGGCACGCACGCTGGTGTACGTCCGACGGCAGCTTGCCCTTGGCGACGTCGGTACGCTGGCGCTGCTCAATGCTGCTGCCGCTGACGCGCAAGCGCGCGCGCAGCTCATCCAGGCGCGCGCGGCACGCCTGAGCGATACGGTCGCGATCTTTCAGGCGGCCGGCGGCGGCGTTGTGGAGGAACGATGATGGCGGGCCCGATCGGAGCAACCAGCGGCAAATTCGTCTTGATCGGGGCAACCCTGCTCTTGAACGGACGCGTCAACGATATTCCTGTTCGTCTTGCCATCGTGCCGGGGGCCTCGACATCGGCAATCAGCCCGGACTTGTCCGCTCGGCTCGCAGCGCGACGCGGAGGCGGCGATGTGAGCATTCACCTGCGCGCCGAGACCTTTCGCGCCCGGGTCGAAAGCATAGAGGGACAGCCAAGCACAGGAGCCGCGATACGACTTGGCCAGGATGTGCTCGACGAAAATCCTATCGAGATCGACTTCGCCCATCAACGCGTGCGGCCGCTCTCACCGAGCGAGGCAACCCGCTTTGAGCGTCGCGCACAGCCGATCGCGCTTCATCACGAACCGGACGGCAGCGTGTCGGTCGACCTCGCCGGGGGGACCGGCACGCCGGTATCTGCACGGCTGGACCTGTCGCGGGCGGTCGGCGTTACCATGCACGGGCTGAACGCGGGAAGTGCGGTAAAGGTCGGCGGGGTCGCGCTACCGAAGGTCGAGGTCAGCGACGGGCCGAAGCCAGTGGTCGGTCTTTACGCATTGCGGCATGTTCGCGTAATTTTCGACCTTGGGCATGACCGTATCTGGGTTCACCGCTAACGTGTGACGAGATCCGGTTTTCATCAACCGGACGGCACAGCTGCGTCACCACGCGCCTGTTTCGGCTTCCCTCGGGATGGAGGAACGGGCCTGGCAGCGAGGTCAAT